>CALWAU010000093.1 GCA_944375795.1 uncultured Clostridia bacterium
GGGACCATGCGCGGGGTGGATATGTTCGACTGCGTACTTGCGACGCGGATCGCCCGCAACGGCACGGCGCTCACTTCCCGCGGACGGGTGGTCGTCCGCAACGGGAAATACAAGGAGGATTTCACGCCCCTCGACGAGGAATGCGACTGCTATTGCTGCCGCCATTATACCAAGGCCTATCTGCGCCACCTCGTAAACGTGGGGGAGATGTACGGCGCCATGCTTCTGAGCCTGCATAACATCACTTTTCTGCATCGGCTCATGCGCGGTCTGCGCGAGGCCATTCTCGGCGGTTATGTCCGCGAATTTGCGGCGGAGTTTTACCGCAAGTACGGCGGCGAGGGGAAGTGGTGAACGGTATTTTGCCCAAAATTTTCGGAGGACGGACGGGAGACGGGTCCATGAAAAATGGGTGAAAAATGAAAAAATGTCATAATACGACAGAGAAACACTTGCCAAATCGCAAAAAAAAGGGTATCATAAAGATAAGGATTATCAAATCGAAAACAATCTTGAAGGAGAAAGAATTATGCTTTTCAGTTTATTGGCGTCTGCGTCGGAGTCGACCTCTTCCGGGGCGGGTTCGGGCAGCAATTGGATGTCGTGGGTGCTCATCATCGCCCTCGCCGCGATCCTCATCGTCTTTTTTGTGCTGAGCAGCCGCTCCAATAAAAAGAGACAGAAGGAAACGCAGGAAATGCTCGATGCCGTACAGCCCGGCAACAAGGTAAAGACGATCGGCGGCATTTGCGGCATCGTCGTCGCGGTCGACCCCGAGGACAACACTTTCGTGCTGGAAACGGGCACCGAAGCGACGGGCAAGTCCTATCTGAAATTTGACAAGCAGGCCATTTATCAGACGGACGCCACCGCCAAAAAGACGGAAAAGGCGCACCTTTCCGAAGATGATTCCGACAAGGCGGAAAAGGCGGACGCCGCGGAACAGGCCGAAAGCGCTGCGGACAAGCCCGCGGCCGAGATTTCGGAGACCGCTTCGGCACAGTCCGAGGCCGGGGAAGAACCGACGGCGGAAAACAAAGAGGACTGACGTCCCTTCTGCGGACAAATCTTTGTCCGCGCTTCTAAAACGCAAACACCTCCGCATAGGATAGAGAAGAAATTCCATTCCCGTACGGAGGTGTTTTTATGCATTCGGAAAATTCCCTTGCGGCGCAGCTTTTGCAGATCGTCAAGGCGGTGGTGCTCGCCGTCCTTTTCTGCCTCGCCGCCGTGCTCGTCTTTTCGCTCGTCCTCAAATTTGCCGCCCTGTCCGAGTCGGTCATCCGGCCCGTCAATCAGTGCATCAAGGTGTTTGCCATTCTCTTCGGCTGCTTTTTGGCCGTCCGCGGCGAAAAGGGCTGGCTGAAAGGCATCGCCGTGGGGATCTTCACCGTCATGCTCACCTGGCTCGTGTTCGCGATGGTGGGCGGCGATTTTTCCCTTTCCTGGCTGATTTTTGCCGAGCTCGCATTCGGCGCCGTCGCCGGGCTCCTCTCCGGCATCGTCGCCGTAAACGTCCGCCGGGGCTGAACGAGCGTCGCTTCCCCAAAACTCGAAAATATATTTCAGATAAAAAAATTAATGAAAAACATTAAAATTTAGTTGACAGACATAAAAACCTATGCTATAATGAACGCATGAAAGATCGGCGGCCGCGGGCAGCCGGCGGAAAGAGGAGTTATGGCATATGGAAGTGACGAAGGAAGTAAAGAAGATACAGACGACGGGCAAGGTGCTCCGCATCGTGATGGCGGTGCTGAGCGCGCTGACCTTTATCGGCGCATTTTTTCTGCTGATCGGGTCGGTGGTGCTTGCCGTGATACCGGACAGCTGGCTGTCCGTATCGCTGAGCCTGGGCGGCGAAGTTTCGGTGTCCAGCACCCTGCCGGGCTGGGATAAGCTGATGGAGAGCATCGCGGTGGATATCCCCGGCGGCACGGTGACGGGAGGAGGAAATTCCCTGACCGTGGCTTTCGGGCCGTCTTCGCCCGTGGAACTGCCCGTCACCAAGCTGCTGGCGCTGGCCGCGTTTGCGTTTGCGGTCCAGGCGGCGGTGTATGCGGTGGTGTTTCTGTTCATCGGGAAATTCGGAAAGGTGCTGCAAAAGAACAGTACGCCGTTCAGCGCCCCCTGCATCCGCTATCTCAAAGTGACGGCGTTTGTACTGCTGGGCTGGTCGCTGCTGTCGCTCGTGACGGGCGGCGCGGTGCGCCTGGTCCTGTTCGGCGGCGCGTTTTTCGGCGGAACGCCCGATTGGGGGCTGCTGTTTATTTCCCTGATCCTTTTGCTGATGGCATACATTTTCCAATACGGCGCAAAGCTGCAGCAGGAATCGGACGAGACGCTCTGAGCGGGCGCGGCCGCCGCGGTCGGCGGCGGGATATGCAAACGAGGTTTTCGATGATCATTTTACGGCTCGACCGCGTAATGGCGGACAGAAAAATGTCTTTGAACGAATTGGCGGAAAAGGTGGGCATCGCCAACGTCAATCTGTCAAAAATCAAGACGGGGAAGATCAGCGCGATTCGCTTTTCCACGCTGGACGCCATTTGCAGGGCGCTTTCCTGCCAGCCGGGGGACATTCTGGAATACAGGGACGAGTTTCCCGGCCCGGGACGGGACTGAAAGGGCGCTTTGTCCTTCGGCCGGGCGGGGCCTTGCGGCTTTCGGGATCTCGGGAAAGAGAAAAGAGAGAGAATAGGATATCCATAAAACGGGGAGGGACGGAAGTTCTTCCCCCTTTCCCGTTCTCCGGCGGAAAAAAATGTCGGATAGCGCCGCAAACCGCTTGCAATTTATGCTCGCGTGTATTATAATAGTACCAGAAACCATTCGGAAATTTGAAGGAGGCAGTTTTATGATCAAGACGATAGCGAAACCCGCCGAAAGAAAGGTCACGGGCTGCGGCGAATGCAGAAGCACCTGTCAGTCCGCCTGCAAGACGAGCTGCACGGTCGGCAACCAGTCCTGCGAAAGAATCACGCGCGAAGAGAAAATCGAGCGCAAATAAGCCGCGTCGGCGCGTCGGCGAAAGTCCTTTTCGGGAAGGCGTAACGGGCAAAAGCCCCGCTGCGCCGTTTTTCTCCGTACGTTTCCGGCCCTTCCGGAACGCAAAAAGAAAATCGGATTCCGACTCGGGGGAGTGTATACTCCCCTCGATTTTGCGTAAGGGAACGGCCGGGAGGCGACGTCCCTCGCTTTGGAGGGAGCGCGCGCCGGCGGCCGCAGCCCTGCCCCGCCCGTTGCGCTTTTCGGCGGGCATGGAAGGGCGGTTCGGATTTTTGATAACAGGAGGTTTCGGTCCGTGATACACGTATTCAGTTATCGGGACAAAAACTATATCTATGACGTCGGAAGCGGTTCTCTGCACGAGTGCGACGGGGCGACCGCCGATTTCCTCCGCGCCGGAGAGGAGGGGCAGGACGTAGACATTTCCTATATTTCGGACGAGCAGATCAAAGAGATCCTTGCGGACGTGGAGGGTTTGAAGGCGCAGGGGCTTCTGTTTCGGGAAGAGACTTCCGCCCGCCCGGTCAAGAGCGGCGAAATCAAGGCCCTGTGCATCCACATCTGCCACGATTGCAATTTCCGCTGCCGCTATTGCTTTGCGGACGAGGGCGCCTATCACGCCGAACGGGAATTCATGAGCGCGGAGACCGCGAAGGCCGCCGTGGATTTTCTCATCGAAAACAGCGGAAAGCGGAAAGTGCTGGAAATGGACTTTTTCGGCGGAGAACCGCTCATGAATCTGCCCGTGCTCAAAGAGACGGTGTATTACGCCAAGGAGCGGGCGGCGCAGGCGGGAAAGAAATTTCTGTTCACGACGACGACCAACGCCCTGCTCTTAAGCGACGACGTCATCCGCTTTTTCAACGAGGAGATGGAGAACGTCGTCCTTTCCCTGGACGGGCGCAAGGAGGTGCACGACGCCATCCGCAAGACGGTGAACGGCAAGGGCAGTTTCGATTACGTCATCGGCAACATCAAAAAGTTCGTCTCTCTGCGCGGCGATAAAAGCTACTATGTCCGCGGCACTTTCACGGCGAAAAACCTCGATTTTTCCAAGGACGTCCTGTTCATCGCCGACCAGGGGGCGGATTCCATCTCCATGGAACCGGTCGTCACCGATCTGCCCGATCTGCGGATAACGGAGGAACACCTGCCCCGCATCGAAAAGGAGTACGAGACCCTCTGCGACGAGTATCTGAAGCGCCTCGCGGAGGGGAGGGGATTCAATTTCTTCCACTTCAATATCGACCTCGAGGGCGGGCCCTGCCTCTCCAAGCGGGTCTCCGCCTGCGGCGCGGGCAACGAATATTTTTCCGTCGTCCCCAACGGCGATTTGTATCCCTGCCACCAATTCGCGGGGGACAGGGAATTTCGTATGGGCAGTGTCCGGGAGGGCATCACCCGTCCGGACCTGCGGGAAAAATTCAGAAATTCCTGTCTGTTTACCCGCAAGAAGTGCGGGGATTGTTTCGCCAAATTCATATGCTCGGGCGGGTGCAGCGCGAACAATTACCATTTCTGCGGCGACATCGACGAGCCCTATCCCATCACCTGCGCGATGATGAAAAAGCGGATCGAGTGCGCGATGCACATCCTCGCCGAGAAAAAGCTGCGCGCGGAGGAAAAGGAAGCAAAAGCGGGCGCATAAAGGGCTTATTTTTGTGAAAACCGCTAAAAAATTCATACAATGCCGCCGTTATGACTTGACGGGCGGCGGGAAGATAGGATATAATAAAACGGTATCAGTTTCAAACTGTCGTTTTTTATCCGACAATCATCAGGAGGCTATTCAATGGGCAAGAAGAAATCGGTGGTATTGCTGACCTTGATTACCATCGTTATCGTCGCTTTGTGCGCCATGATTGCGGTGCCTTCCTTCGACCTTCCGTTCCTTTGGAACGGGGCCGTAAGCGTCTGGCATCCCGTGGTCGACACGTACGATTTTGACGAGGATCTCGGTGGGGGGTATTACACCTATTATTATCCCGAGGGAGTCATTTCCGAGACGGAATATAAAATCGAGTGCGAGTCCCGCGAAGGGGATGCGGACAGGCTTGAGGAGTATCAGAATTCTTATATCCGCCACGGCGGGCTGTACCTTTCCACCGATCCCGACGACGGCGTTACGGAGGAGACGGACGGCAGTTATGTCGTCAGCGAGGACTTCGAGGCCTCGTTTGCCGCGGCGGCGGAGGAGATCGCCTCCCGCTACGAGAAGAAGGGGTATACCTCCTTCCGCGTCTCGGTGGTGGATGATTACGCCCTCCGCGTGGCCGTTCCCGCCTACGATACTTCGGCGGGGACAACCCTCAGCTACTTCTCCTATACCGGCGGATTTACCCTCTATGACGGCACCTCCACCGTATTCGAGGAGGGCAGAAACGTCGTCGCCTCCGACTATTTCAGAAGCTTTTCGCCCGTGAGCAGCCAGGACAGCTATTATGTGCGCATCCGCCTCACCGATGCGGGGCGGGAGCTCATCAGAGACATCACCACTTCGCTGAGTTCTTCTTCCGACGATTCTTCTTCGACGTCGGGTACTCTCTATTTCCGCGTGGGCGGCGAGGACGTCATCTCCCTTTCGGTCACTTCGACGATAGACAGTAACGATATGTATATCGGCGGAAGTGATTCTTCCTACACCTATGAGACGGCGCAGACGGTGGCGATCCTGCTCGATTCCGCGGTGCACGCGGGGGATCTGGGCATCTCCTTCTCCGCGGACGACACGAGAATCGCGGAGCCCGCTTACGGCTCCAATACCCGCACCCTCCTGTATATCGCCCTCGGCATCATCCTGTTGGCCGCGCTCATTCTTCCCGTGATTTTCTTCCGGGGCTTCGGCGGCGCGTGCGTCTATTCCACCCTCTCCTATTTCATCATCACCACGCTGTGCTTCGCGTTTATCTCCCCGGGTATCCTCGAATTTACGCTGGGGACGGTGCTCGTGTTCCTGTTCGGATTGCTGCTCACGCTGTTTTTCAATGCCTGGGCATACCGCTCGATCAAGGCGGAGTTCATGACGGGAAAGACGGTGGATTCCTCCGTGAAGTCGGGTTACAAAAAGACGCTTGCCGGGACGCTGGACACCTATGCGGTGCTCGTCCTCGCGGCGGTGGCGCTCCTCATCGGGGCGGCGGGCATGCACGCCCTCGCCATTCAGGCGCTCATCTGCGTGGTGTCCGGGGCCTTCTGCAACCTGCTCTGGACCCGCTTTATCAGCTGCATGCTGCTCTCCGCGTCCAAGGACAAATATAAATATTTCGGCTTTGTGAGGGAGGATGACGACGATGAGTAAGATGATGAAAGTGATCGGAAAACTCAAATTGTGGACCCTTATCGGCGCCGTCCTGATCGTCGCGGGCATCGTGATCGCCGCCGTGTTCGGCTTCCATGCCGACCCCACGATCGCCGACTCCCGTACGCTCAGCGTCCGTCTGGATTCCTATGTCACCGACGCGCGCACCGAGTATATCGAGGACGTTTGCGAGGAGGAGATCGACAGGGCGGGCCTCGGCGACAAATATTCGACGGTAAACGAATTTTCCGGCACGGGCTGCGAAATCGTCTATACCTTTTCCTCTGGCGTGAGCGAGGAGTCGCTGAACGGCGTGAAAGATGCGGTGGAAACCCGGCTCTCCGAGGCGACCGAAACGCAGGATAGCGTCCTGTACGGCGCGTTCGTGTACGTGACGGCAAACGCGGAGGACGTTTCGGCGGTGCTGCCCTCGGGCTATCTGTGGAGGGGAATCCTCGCGGGGGCGGTCATCCTCGTCATCGAGTTTATTTACGTCTCCGTCCGCTACAAGCTGAACATGGGCGTCACCGCGGCGGCCGCTTCCCTGGCGGGGACCCTTCTGGCGGTTGCGCTCGTCGCGCTGGTGCGCATTCCCGTGACGACTTCGATTATCTACGTGGCGGCGTTTGCGCTGCTGTATACGACGTTGCTCTCGCTCGTCATCTTCGGGCAGATGCGCACGAACTTCAAGTCGGACGAATATAAGGAAAAGACCGCGGAAGAAGCGGTTGCCTCCTCCGTGCCCGTCAAAGCAATTTTGCTGTTTGCGGCCGCTACCGCCATCGTTCTGGCCGTCACGGGCATTGTGGCGACGGCGGCGGTGCGCTGGTTTGCGCTGTCGGCGCTCGTCGGCGTGATTTCGGCGCTGTACGCCTCCCTGCTCTTTTTGCCGGCGATGTATCTGCCGCTGAAAAAGAGTTCGGACAAGCGGGCGGCACTGCGCGCGAGGTACGACTATAAAAAGGAGTCCCGCAAGGACAAGAAGGCCGCGGCCAAAGCGGCGGAAAAAGCGGCGGAAAAGACCGACGCGCCCGCGTCCGACGGAGAGTGACGGGACGTTTGAAAAATCGAACAGAACGGCGTTTTTGTGCCGGAGGCAGAACCGGCGGCGGAGGACTTTTTCCGACTCCGCCGATTTTGCTTTGAAGGGCCGGAAAAAATTCCGGCGGAGTTGGCGATAACAGAATGAAGAAAATTGTTCCCGAATACACCTTTACGGAGGCACAACTGAATGCGGTGGCCCGCCTGTCCCGCGAGACGGGGCTGACGGAGCACATCGTCCGCAT
Source organism: uncultured Clostridia bacterium (assembly GCA_944375795.1). GTDB lineage: Bacteria > Bacillota > Clostridia > Christensenellales > Borkfalkiaceae > Scatosoma. The sequence continues at coordinate 7,594 of CALWAU010000093.1, forward strand.
CCTTTACGCGCGCGGCGTGGATACGGCGGAGGCGATCCGGAAATTCATGCATCCCTCCCGCAAAAACTTCTTGTCTCCCTTTCTGATGAAGGGGATGCGGGAGGCGGCGGAAATGATCGCCGCCGCGCGGGACGAAGGAAAGACGGTGGCGGTGTTCGGGGACTATGACGCGGACGGGATCTGCGCTTCCGCCATCATGTATCACGCCCTGCGGGAATACGGCATCGAGGCGAACGTCTACGTTCCCGAGCGTTCGGACGGCTACGGCCTGTCCGTCGAGGCGGTGGACAAAATTTTCGAGGATTGTCAGCCCGAGCTGTTCATCACGGTGGACTGCGGCATATCCTGCGCCGCGGAGGCGCAGTATATTTACGAGCTGGGCGCGGACGTCATCGTCACCGACCATCACGAACTGCCCGAGACCCTGCCCGACTGCGTGGTGGTCAATCCCAAACTCAAAGACGACTATCCTTACGACAATCTCTGCGGCGCGGGCGTCGCCTTCAAGCTGGCGTGCGCTCTGCTCGGCGAGGAGGCGTATAAATATCTGGATTTCGCGGCGCTTGCGACGGTGGCGGACAGCGTGCCTCTGCTGGGGGAAAACCGCGACATCGTGACGGAGGGGCTGCGGCTTATCAATTCCCGTCCGCGGAGCTGTTTCGCCGCCCTGCTCGGCAAGACGTACGACAATGTCACGGCGCAGAACCTCGCCTTTACCGTGGCGCCGCGCATCAATGCGGCGGGGCGGATGGGGGACGCGCAGGCGGCCTTCCGCCTGTTCACCTCCGTGGACGAGAGCGAGATTCTCGAGCTGGCCGCCAAATTGGGCGCCTATAATGCCGAGCGGCAGAAATACTGCGACGAGCTGTACGCTTCCGCCAAAGCCAAGCTCCGGAAGAAAGGGGCGTACGGAAACGTCATCATGCTCTCGGACGAGAGCTGGAACGCGGGTTTCGTCGGCATCGTCGCCGCGCGCCTCGCAGAGGAATACAACCGTCCGGCGCTGCTGTTTGTGCACAACGGGGACATGCTGAAGGGGAGCGCGCGCAGCATAGAGAGCATCAATATTTACGCCGCTCTCCGCAATTGCTCGGAGTATATCGAGGAATTCGGCGGGCACGCTCAGGCGGCGGGGATCAACCTGAAGGCGGAGAATTTCGATAAATTGGAAGCGGCGCTCGGCGCGGAAATCGCGCGCACGCACACGGCGGAGGATTTCGAGCAGCGCATCTGCGTCAGCGAGGAAATCTCGGAGCCCTTTCCCGAAAAATTTGCCCGCGAATTGGAGGCGATGGAGCCCTACGGCGTCGGGCATCGCCGTCCGCTGTTCTGTCTTTCGGCAGAGAAGTGCCAGGCGAGGCCGCTCAAATTTTTATCCCCCCACCTGTCCGTCAAGAGCGGATATATCGAGCTCATCTATTTTTCGGGCGCGAAAAATCTCCGCCTGGTGGAGAGCGACGTCAAAAAACAATTCATCTTCGAGGCGGACATCTCCCGCTTCCGCGGCAGGGAGTACGTCCGCGGCATCGTGCGCGACCTGCTGTACGACGGCAGGACGGGGCGGGAAATTTCGGGGAGCATCTTTTCCAACAGCGTGGCGCGCGCCTATTCTCCGCCCGTGGGCGTGGACGCCGAGGAACTCACCGCCGCGCAGATCGGGGAGCTTATCGAAAGGAAGAAAAAGGAGTGCGCCTACGGGCTCTGACTCATCGCCTCCGACCGCCGCACCCTCCGCTTTTACGACGATCTGGACGGTTTCGGCTGCGATTTGTTTTATCCTTCGTCGAGGAATCTCGCGAATGAGCTCATCGTTTCTCCCGCCCCGGACGCCGAGATAGGCGGGTACAGGGATTTCGTCTTTCTCGATACCCCCTCCGATTTCAATATCGCGGAGCTGGAGGGCAGGCATGTATACGTCAACGGCGAGATCTGCGGCTATAAGATGCTTGCGGGGCTGGATACCCGCCGGGAGAGTTTGTTGGAAATTTTTTCGGCGCTGCGCCGGGAAGCGGCCTCGCTGAACGGCGGGACGGCGGAGGAACTCGCCCTCGCCTGCGGGGCGCTCGGCTTCGACAGCCGGGAGTTCATCTTTGCGCTGAACGTGTTTGAGGAATTGGGGCTGGTCGCCTTTTCGGAGGGGCACCTGACGGTGTACCGGGGGATAAAGGCGGACCTGAACGATTCCGTCATCTATCGGAAGATACTCGCTTTGCGGGAGGAGTGAGCGGCCGGGAGTCGATACGGCCGGAATGCGAAAAAAATCGGGAGTGCTGTCATGGATACCACTTGGGAAAAGATAAACGAGCTGTATACCGACAAGGATCGGGAAATGCTTCTGAAGGCATACGATTACGCCAAGGAGGCGCACGCCAATCAGAAACGGGCGTCGGGCGAGCCCTATTTCATTCATCCCTGCGCCGTGGCGAAAATCCTCATGGAGCTGGGGCTGGACGCCGCCACGATCGCGGCGGCGCTTCTGCACGACGTCATCGAGGACACGCCCGTCACCGAGGAGGATATCCGACGGGAGTTCGGAAACGAGATTCTCGAGCTGGTCAGCGGCGTCACCAAGCTGGACAAAATCGTATTCAAATCGCAGGAGCAGGAGGAAGCGGAAAATTTCCGCAAAATTTTCGTGGCGATGGCGAAGGATATCCGCGTCATCATCATCAAGCTCGCCGACCGCCTGCACAACATGCGCTCCCTCAATTACCTCTCGCCCGAGCGGCAGCAGAAAATGGCGAAGGAGACGCTGGATATCTACGCGCCCCTTGCGGGCAGGCTGGGTATTTCGCAGATCAAGTGCGAGCTGGAGGACCTCTGCCTCAAATATCTCGACCCCGAAGCGTACGAATATCTCGTCGTGCACATCAACGAAAAATTGTCCGAGCGGCGGGAGTTCGTCAACGACATCGTGGAGCAGATACGCGAAATGATGAAGGCGGACGGCATCACGGGGGAAGTATTCGGGCGGCCCAAGCACTTTTATTCCATCTATAAAAAGATGAAAAACAAGGGCAAGTCCCTCGACCAGATTTACGACCTCACCGCCGTGCGCGTCATCGTCAAGGACGTCAGGGAATGCTATACCGTACTCGGAGAAATCCACGAAAAATGGAAGCCCCTGCCCGGGCGGATCAAGGATTATATCGCCAATCCCAAGCCCAATAAATATCAGTCCCTCCACACCACCGTCATGACCATGTACGGCCAGCCGTTCGAGATCCAGATACGCACCGAGGAAATGCATCGGATCGCGGAATTCGGTATCGCGGCGCACTGGAAGTACAAGGAAGGGCGCACGGAGGAGGAAAACACCAATTTTGAAAACAAGCTCACCTGGCTGCGCGAGGTGATGGAGTGGCAGGGGACGCTGAAGGATTCGCAGGAGTTTCTCGACGCGCTCAAAACGGAGCTGTACAGCGACGAGCTGCTCGTGTTCACGCCCAAGGGCAAGGTCATCTCCCTGCCTCCCGGCGCCACGCCCGTCGATTTCGCCTACGCCATTCATTCGGAGGTGGGCAACCGCTGCACGGGCGCGCGGGTCAATTCCAAAATCGTGCCCCTGTCCACCCCCCTCGAGGTGGGGGACGTCGTGGAAATCATCACCTCGCCCAACTCCAAGGGCCCTTCGCGCGATTGGCTGAAATTTATCAAATCGTCCAGCGCCAAGGCAAAAATCAAGCAGTTTTACAAGAACGAGCTGAAAGAGGAAAATATCCGCACCGGCCAGGCAAAGCTGGAGGACGAGGCGAAAAAGCGCGGCTATACCCTCTCCTCTCTTCTCACGCCCGAAAGTTTCAAGCGCATTTCCGAGCGGTACTCCTTCGGCTCCCCCGACGAGATGTACGCGGCGGTGGGGTACGGGTCCGTATCCGTCAATCAGGTGCTTTTCAAGCTCATCGATTTTTACAAGCGGGAAATGCCCAAGCCCTTCGAGGTGCACGCCGGGGACGGCGGGGGCAGATCGCCCGGCGGCGTGCTCGTCAACGGGCAATCGGGGCTGTTGGTGCGCTTTGCGGGCTGTTGTTCTCCCCTGCCGGGGGATAAGATCGTCGGCTTTACCTCCCGGGGGCGGGGCGTCGTCATTCATCGCGCCGATTGCCCCAATATCCGGGGCGTCGGGGAGGAGAGGCTTCTGCCCGCCGAATGGAACCGGGAGGTGCACGACAAGCACCGCTATAACGCCAATATTCAGATGCGGGCGGCAGACCAGGGCGCCGCGCTTTCCGTCCTTTCCCTCGCCGTTTCGGAAATGAAATTGTCCATCACCGCCGTAAACGGCAGAATCGACAAAAATCACGACGCCGTTCTGGAGGCGTCCGTCAGCCTGAC
>CALWAU010000094.1 GCA_944375795.1 uncultured Clostridia bacterium
CACCGGGCAGGAGGAGCTGGAAGAAACGTTGTACGAAGTGTACACGGACATTTTTGAAAATATAGAGGAAAGCGCGGGAAGCAAGGACGGATATGGATGGTTTTGCGGACGCGTAAAGAAGAAGATATTGAAAATAAAGCAGAAGCGCACAGGGGTGACGGATTCGGATAACGATAACGATCCGGAGGACAAGGATTGAGGAACAGGCTCACACTCTCCATAAGAAGAAAATATACAGAAAGGCCGGGGTGCTCAGCGTCCCGGTCTTTCCTTGATACAATCAAGGGCGGATTTTCGTGGAACGGTAAACGCCGATAGCCGATATTATAAGATATTATAAAAAGCGAGCAAAACGCCATGCGGGTGTCGGTCCGTATGGCGTTTTTTCGGCGTTTTTATAAAGAATCCGGGTATTTCTGCGGCGCCCGACTTTTGCGGCGGGAGGGGATTCGGGGAAAGGCGATTCAAACAAAAACACAACTTTTCAGGACAGAAGAGACTTGTATTGCCCCTTGCTATATGCTATAATGAATCCGAAAACCGAAGCCTGCGCCGGGGAAACGCGCCGTCCGGAAAGGTGCGGCAGGGAGCGCGGGATTCGGCGGGCAGGATTCATTGACAGGAGGTTTTGGACATAGATTATGGACAGAAAAGTGTTTACGGTGGCGATTATAGGCTGCGGTTCGCGGGGGGCGGAGGCCTACGGGCGGATTATGGCGGAGGAAAAGGAAAAATTTTCCGTCGTGTCTCTCTGCGATACGGACGGGGAAAAACTGAAAAAATACGGGGAGCTGTTCGGGGTGTCCGAGGCCGACCGATTTCTTTCCGAAAAAGCGTTTTTTTCCCGAAGGCGCGCGGACGCGCTGGTGATAGCCACAATGGACAACGACCACGTGCGGCAGTGCGAACGGGCGCTGGAACTCGGTTATGACATTCTCCTCGAAAAACCCATTACGGGGCGCGAGGAGGAATGCCGGCAGCTGCTCGAGGCGCATAAAAAGTACGGCGGGAAAGTGGTCGTATGCCACGTTTTGCGGTACGCGCCCGCCTATGTGAAGGTCAAGGAGATCCTCGACAGCAAGACGTGCGGGGAGCTCGTGATGATCGATTCGGTGGAGCAGGTATGTTATTGGCATCAGGCGCACAGCTTCGTGCGCGGAAACTGGCGGAACAGCAAATTGAGCTCGCCGATGATTTTGCAGAAATGCTGCCACGATTTCGACCTTCTGCAATATTATGCGGGCAGCCGCTGCGACACGCTTTCCTCCATCGGCGACCTGAAGCATTTCCGCCGGGAATGTCAGCCGAAGGGCGCCGCGGACAGGTGCACGGAATGTCCTTACGTGCACAGCTGTACATACAGCGCGGAAAACATATACATCGGCAACTGGAAAGACGTGGGCAGCCCTGCAAACTGCTGGCCGTACAACGTCCTCACCACCGAATATCCGCTGACGGAGGAAAATATCCGCCGCGCCATCGAGACGGGCCCCTACGGCAGATGCGTCTATGCCTGCGACAACGACGTGGTGGACCATCAGATAGTCACGATGCGTTTCTGTAACGGAGTGAAGGCCAACCTGCGCATGACGGCGTTCACGGCGGGCGGTGGCAGGATCATGAAATTTTATTGCACGGAAGGACAAATCGACATGGACGAAGGGCAAAACGTTCTCTCCGTCAGGCGCTTCAATAAACCGGAGGAGAAAATGGACACGGCGTCGCTTATCGAGGGCGGACACAATCACGGCGGCGGCGATAACGGCCTGATAGAAGAATTTTACAGGGTGCTTTGCGGCGAAGAAGACGCCCCCACCCGCCTGGAGGACTCGATAGAGAGCCATCTGATGGCGATCCGTGCGGAAGAATCGAGGCTGGCGGGCGGAGAACTGATGAAAGTACACCGCGGATGAAGGCCGCCGTTCGGAAAACGAAAAGAACAAATGCACAATAATTAGAAACAGATTTGGTCTTGAAAAAGTGTAAAATTGATGTTATACTAACAATGCAGAGGAAAAAAGGCCGACGGGCTTCGCTTTTCTTTGCGCGGACATCGGTTGCTTTTTCCGTTTCGTGCGCAGGGACGGAGGAGCGGATAAAATTCATTTCGGGGGTAAACCATGAACAAGAAAGCAATAAACTTTTCGGCGGCGCTCCTTGCGGCGCTGATGCTGGCGGGCAGTTGCGCGCCGGCGGGCGGGGACTCCTCGAGTGCGGGGGGCGGGTCGGTTGTATTTGCCGACAAAGAATACCTCGGCGACGTGACGGTGGGCGAAAACACCGTCAAGGTATACGGCGAGGAAAACGTCGCGGGGGCCTATAAGACGGTCGCCTTTGAGGAGACGAACGATCTGTGTGCGGACAACGAAGGCATGGGCTGGGTCATTTTGGAGGAGCCGCTCTACGGCGGGCTTCCTTCCCTCGGCTACGAGGGGACCTTCCCGGAGGTAAAGAGCATTTCCCTCTCCACGGGCTGGTCGTGCTTCGAGGAGACGCCCGGCGATTACGATTGGAGCGTCATGGACGAAACGATCGAGTATTGGGTAAGTCAGGGCAAGACGATAAACCTCCGCCTTTGCACGGACGGACTCACCCTCAATCAGGGCGTCATCAACGGATGTCCCGCTTGGTTGTTCGAGGAGCCGTACAATGTGCCCCAAATCGTAAACAACGGGGAAATTTACGCGGATTTGTCCAGCCCCGTCTATCAGGAGGAGCTGAGGAAGTTCCTCGCCGAGTTTGCGGAGCATTACAATTCGCCCGAGTATCCCTATCGCGACGCGATAGAAGTGGTGGAGCTGCGCGGCTACGGAATGGTGGGCGAATGGCATTCGGGCTGGAATACCTATACGAACGTCGAGGAACGCACCCAAACTCTCTGCGACATCATCGACATGTGGCGGGAGGCCTGGGGGGATAAATTGCTCGTTCTCTCCTGTACGTACGAATTCGTCAACAATATGCCCGGGGTGCTCAGCCCGGAGAACATGGACGAGTTCATGTATTTCATGGGCTATGACCACGCTCTGCAGCTGGACAACATCACTTTCCGCCGGGACGGCATCGCTTTTGCGATGCGCGAATACGATTCCCGCATGGCGAGGGATTATTTCAATCTGAACACGGGGCTGCCGCTGCTCGGCGAGATCGGCGGCGGTTACGCGACGCACACCGACAACGATCCCTATCCGCTCTTCGAGGCGATGAACGAAGCCCTGCACAAGTGGCGCGTCAACTATCAGACGGTCATCGGCTGGGTCGCGCAGGATTTCGACGTCGTCATCCGGCAGGAAAAGGAGCTGGTGGAATATTTCAACCGCATGATGGGATACCGCCTGGTGCCGGACGAGATACAATATTCGTCCGAGGTAAAGGCGGGGGATAAGATGTATCTCAACACCCTCTGGAGCAATCAGGCGATGGGGAGATGCTGGCAGGATTACGATTTGTCCGTCTATTTCGAGAACGCCGCGGGAGAAACGGTGTATACGGGTACGGACGCGCGCTTCAATCCCGTCTCCATCAACGGCGGCGAACCGCATTTCTTCGAGCTTTCCTTCGACCTTCCCGCCACGCTCGCAAACGGCGAATACACCGTAAAATTTGCGATCACGGACGCGGAGGGCAGCCCGAAAGTGGAGATGCCCATCGCGGGTAACGACGGAAATAAAAAATATTACCTCGGCAAAGTGACGGTGGGCGATACGGCGGCGAAGGACCTGTCCGAAGCGGATCCCGTCGACGGTACCCGCGCGTATACTCTGACGGGGACGGGAAAAATGACGGACCGTCTCGTGACCGTGGACGGAACGAAGGCTCTGGTCGGCAGCGGCGACGGCGCGTTTGCGTACGGAAAAGCGCTGGAAAACGGAAAGACGTATTATATTTCTTACGATTACAAGACGGATAAAGCCAAAGAGGACATTTCCGTCACCGATCCCAGCCGCTATATCGTCGGCGCTTACGCGAAGGACGGGGAGAACTGGGGGGATTGCTACGAATGGCTCGACGTTTCCAACGAGGTCTCGCACCGGACAGCGACGATCACCGTCCCGGAGGACGGGAAGGACTACGTACTCGCGTTCGGATGCCGCGACGGAGCGGCGGACATCGCGATAGACAACATTTCCGTGAAAGAGGCCAACAAGGTGGAGGCATCCTTCCTGATCAACCCCAATTATACGGAGATCAAAGAGGACGGCTCCTACGAGATCCGCAGCACGCTCACGCAGAATTGGGCGGACGGCTTGCAGCTGCGGGAGCGCCTGGACGCGCACGCGACGTACATGCTCACTTTCGACGCCGCGACGGTGACGGAAATTTCGGGCGGGGGATTCTTCTATGTGATGCTGACCGATCCCGCGGCCGACCGCGACGATAAATACGGCTATGTCGAATCGTTCAGCCTCAACCGCATCGGCTCCTTCTGGACGCCCGTCGATTACGGCTATGAGAAATACTCCTACGTGTTCAACACCGGGGATTACGGAGAGGGCTGGCAGCTCGTGTTCGGAGTCCGCAATATGGGCGGCGTATCCGTCAAAAACATTTCGCTGACCAGAATGGACACCGATTATTCGTATACGGCGGACGCGCAGGTCATCGCGCACAACGTCGCGCCCGAAAAGAACATCGACGTGGACGCGAACGGCGTGGTGGAAAACTTTGAAGCGGGGGTATTCAACGGCTCCTGCATGTTCCCCGGCGACCTCAGCATGGGCGTCATCCGCAGGGACAGGTATGTGATCAGCGGCAATTATTCCTGCTACGTGCTCAACAACAATCCGCTGCATACGGCATACGAATTCAACGTATTCTGCCGCACCAATCTCGCGGATATGACTTTCTCCGCAAATACCACTTATCGCGTGCGCTTCAAGTTCATGGTCATTCAGGACGTGAAGGCAGAGGAGGGCGGATATTTCTACTGCCTCGCCCGCGAGGACGGTTCCTTTGCCCACGACAAGGGCGTCTTTGAATGGCGGGACGGCTACGAAGTCGGAAAGGTGTATTCGGTGGAATACGAATTTACGACGGGCGACGCGGACAATTATTACTTCATGTGGGGCGTTCACTGGTCCGGCGGCATCGCGATAGACGACGTGACGTTCGAGCGGGTGGATAATCCCACCGGACAGACGACGCCCATCGTCACCGAAGGGCACGCGTACACGATTACGCAGGAAGTCCTTTACAGAGATTGACGGGGAAACCCGCAGAAAAGGGGAGGGAGGGTTCTTCCGCCCTCCCCGGAATAAAAGGAGGATCTATCGATGAAAAAACGCATAAAAGCACTTTCTGTCATTCTCGCGGCGGGGATGCTTGCCGGATTTGCGGCTTGCACCCAGGGCGGACGTGGGCCGGGCGGCGGCACTTCCGCCTCCGACGACGGCACGTTCGGCGACGGGGACGGATCGACCACGACGGTGCGGTATTATTCTTTCAACGATTCGCAGACGAACGCCGAACTCCGGGAGGCGATCGATACGGATTTTAACAAAAAGTATCCCAATATCCGCATACAGCTGGAAATTTCCACGGGTTCGTTCTATACAAATCTCCTGAACGATTTTGCGGGCGGCGTGGAGGCGGACGTGTTCGGCATGGAGCCGGGAGAAATTTACCCCTTCCTTTCCGCGGGATATCTCGAGCCCCTCGACGGATATTTTGAAAAATCCGAAACCGTTTCCCTGGACGATATCTGGGACATCAACCGGGAGGCATACGCCTACGACCCCGCCACCAAGACGTTCGGCTCCGGTCAGACCTATGCCGTTCTGAAAGATTGGACGACCGATTCCATGCTCATGTATAACCGGGCGCTGTTCACGGAGGAGCAACTGGAAATGATAGAGGGGGACGAGGACGGAGACGGGGTCGCCGACCCGCTCACCTTCGACGAGTTCGAGCGGCTGTGCGACCAGCTCATCGTCCGTTCGGGATCCAACATCACGCAGTATTCTTTCCTGCCCGGCCTGGCCGAGGCCAAGGTGTTGGCGCAGTTCCTCACCAATGCGGGGCTGTCGTGGTTCGACCCGAACACCTACGAATCGACCTTCGATACGCCCGCGGTGCAGGAGGTGGTGCAGTACTATTACGACATTCTCGGCAAAAACGAAGTGAACAACGTGGGCTCCACCTTCTATCCGCTGTTTGCGCAGGGGAAAGTGGCGATGGTCATGGGCGGATTGTACCTCGTCGATTCCTACGGTCTCAATAATCTGGATCTCGGCATCGCCTATCCGCCCGTCAAGGACGAAAACACGGAGAGCAAGCCGTATACGACGGGCTGCGTCGGGTTTGCCGTCTCATCCCGTTCCAAGGTCAAGGATGCGGCGTTCAAGTTTATCGAATGGTATCTCGAATATTACGGGGAGCGCGACGCGAAGGACTGCAACAATTTCCCCGCCGTCGAACACTTTGCGGAGGAGTATATGCTCGACCCCGAAGTGAATACCGATCCCGTGAAGTACGAGGCGACGCTGTTCTTCTACGAATCGCTGTCCCACGCGGTGGTCATCGACCGGAATCCGTATTGCTCGCAGGCGTCTTTGGAGAGCATCGAATTTACCTATACGGGCGAATATCTCGAGGGCGCGATGAGCTTTGCCGAGTTCTGCGATACGCTCGACTATGAAATCAACAGGCGCGTGCGGCAGGCGCAGCAGGCGGAAGGCTGATTTGCGGTACGGGAATGGAATATGAAAAGGCAAAAAAAGACAACGCTTCAGTTTTTGGCATACATAAGTCCCTGGCTGATAGGATTCGCCTGTTTCGGCATCTTTCCGATGCTGTATTCGCTCTACATCAGCTTTTGCAATTACATGATGGTCGGGGAGCCGAAATTTATCGGATTTCAGAACTATATCGACCTTTTCCGGTACGAACGCAATTTCTTCAAGACCTTTCAGAATACGTTCGTATTTATGGGCGCGACGACGATTTTCGGGCTTTCGCTGGGGCTGTTGTTTTCGATGATGATCAATTCGGTGCCCAGGTGCAAGCGGTTTTTCCAGACGCTGTATTACCTTCCCGCCGTGCTTCCGTTCATCGCGGGGACCATGCTTTGGGAATCCATGTACGCAAAATACGGGATTCTCAACAGCATCCTCAATACGTTCGGCATGGATTCCGTCAACTTTATGGGCTATGATAACGCCATGAAAAGCCTGATCGTCATGTCGGTATGGGGAGGCGTCGGCGGAAAGATTACGATGTTTCTTCCCGCGGTGGCGGGCGTGCCGTCCGAGCTGCTCGAATCGATGGACCTCGACGGCGCAAACGCATGGCAGAAGTTTGCGCACGTCACCCTGCCCATGATCAGTCCTACCATTTTCTATCTTCTCATCATGGACATCATCGGCGGCTTGCAGGCGTACGGGCCCATGATGATGCTCGGCGGCGGCACGGCCACGATGACCGCGACCCTGCAGATTTATAATTACGCGATGGTAGACCGTTCCATGGGCTATGCAAGCGCCTATGCCTGGATCGTCTTTCTCATCGTGCTCGCCGTCACGTTCGTGTTTTTCCGGTTCGGCGGAAGGAAGGTGTACTATGCAGACAGCGATTGAAAGGGCGGAAAGAAATCCGGCGGGAAAGGAAAAGACGTTTGCCGGGCGCAAAAAGCGGGAACTGCGGAAAAATATACTCTTTTATGCCGTCCTCTGTCTGGTGGGGGTGTTCATGATTCTGCCCACGGTGGTCATGGTGCTCTCCTCCTTCAAGACTTACGACGAATATTACAGCCTGCATTTCCGTTTTCTGCCCGAGGTATGGGCGTTCGACAATTACGCGCGGGTGTTTACCGCGGACGAAAATCTTTGGCTGTGGGTTTGGAATACGGTCGTGCTGATCGTCTCCAATACGCTCATCTGCACGCTCAGCACCATTCTCGTCGCTTACGGTTTTGCAAAATTCCGCTGCAAAATCGCGGACGGATTTTTCATGGTGCTGCTGTGCACGATGATGATCCCCTGGGCTGTGACGATGATTCCTTCCTATATCATCTGGGCGAGGCTGGGGCTGACCAATACCTTTATGCCCCTGATTCTGCCCAGCATCGGCGGGAGCGCGTATTACACGTTCATGTTCCGGCAGAACATGCGCGGCATTCCCAACGAAATCATGGAGGCGGCCGAGATGGACGGGGCCAATTCCTTCGTCCGGCTGTGGACGGTGATCGTGCCCAACTGCATTCCCGCCATCGCCACCATGGTGCTGTTTACCGCGATGGGGCTTTGGGGCGACTATCTGGGCCCCCTCATCTATCTGCGCACGCCCGAGAAATTCAATATTTCCCTGGGGCTGAACATGCTCCGTTCCCAGACGACGCAGGGCAGGCAGGATACGCCCATGCTCCTCGCCGCCAGCGTCCTGATGGCTATTCCTTCCATCGTCATGTATTTCGTGGGCACGAAAGTGTTTGCGAAAGGGATATCTTTACAGGGCGGCATCAAAGGCTGAATCTGTTTTCGGCGCCATTCATCCCGTGGGATGGCGGGCTTGCGTTTTTGCTTGGCTCATTTACGTTTTAGTAAACTCGCGGCGTAAAATCCGCACCCTTCGCATCCGACGGGTACGAAAAAGGCGGAAATGTTTTGCAGGAGAACGGTATGAAAAAAATTATTTTCGATACGGATATCGGCGGGGATTGCGACGACGCGGGGGCGCTTGCC
>CALWAU010000095.1 GCA_944375795.1 uncultured Clostridia bacterium
GATTTTAGTGGAAATATACGACAGTGTAGAGGCGTATAAGAAAAATCATGATATGCATTTTGACTTGTCTGCTCACTTTATAGACAGTTTTTATACCTATGTAATTATTAAGGGCATAGAAGGAGAAGAAAAATGATAAAAAAGAGATTTGCAATTTAATCGCTTTTTGTGTCGTTAGATTATTTCGGCGTATGGGAATAGATAGGGGCATTTTCGGCTCCCTTTACACAAAGGAGCCACTTTCAAGCCTCCCCTTTTTGACAAAGGGGAGGTGGCACGAAGTGCCGGAAGGGATAAGCCATAGGTTTATCCGTTTCAGTCGAGCGAAACGCGTATCTACATCGTTCTGCATTGTCGCCCTTACGTTTTTGCTTGCTCATTTACGTCTAAGTAAACTCGCTGCGCAAAATCCGCAGGCTTCGCGCATAACTTGTATCTCCGCGTTTTAACGATTCACGTTTTCGCACGGTAGAGCGAAACGCGGATATACGGGCAGGACAATCCCTCAGTCATGCTGCGCATGACAGCTCCCTTTGCACAAAGGAGCCTTGGAAAAGCGAAGCCCCGATTTGCTCCCTTTACACAAAGGAGCCTTGGAAAATCGGAGCCCCGATTTGCTCCCTTTACACAAAGGAGCCTTGGGAAAATCGGTTCGCGATTCGCTTTTCTTTACACAAAGGAGCTTTGGAAAAACGGCGTTCCGATTTGCACAAAGGAGTCTGACGAGCGGGGGCCTTGGGAGAGGCGGCAAACGGTTTCTTTTTTATAAGGGAGTGTTTCCGCCGAAAAAAATTTTCGGAAAACAGCCGCCTGTCAAGTAAAAACGCTTGACAGGCGGCGAAAAATTGTCTATAATAGGGCAAGAATAGCCCAAAAAGGCGGGAGGCCGACGCGGTGGGACGCAAATTTTACAAGGCTGTGATTACGGCGGGGGAAAAAGATACGGATTTGCCCGCCAATATGCTTAAAGACGCGGCATTTTTGCGGCTTTGGGACGTATACAGTCCGCTGCTCACCCCGCACAGGCGGGAGATTGCCGACCTCTATTTCAATTACGATTTGTCCCTCGGAGAAATTGCCGAGCAGAAGGGCGTTTCCCGCCAGAGCGTTTCCGATTGCCTGCACAAGTGCCGGCAGCAGCTGGAGGAGTACGAGGAAAAGCTCGGTTTTGCGGGCGCGCTGGAAGAAGTCTCTCTCGAGTATTCGGCATGTCTCACGCGGGTTTTTCGGTGGATAGCGGCGCAGGAGGAAAAGCATCCGGAATGGGCGGCGGAGCTGGACGCGCTGCGGGTCTCCCTCGCACGGGACGAGGGAGAAAAGGAGGAGTAAGGAGGGAGCATGGCTTTATTTGCATCGCTTTCGGAAAGGCTCAATCATATATTTTCCAAGCTCACCAAGCGCGGCAAGCTGACGGAGCTGGAAATCAAAACGGCGATGCGCGAGGTGCGCGTGGCGCTGCTGGAAGCGGACGTCAATCTCAAGGTCGCCAAGCAGTTTATCGCCGACGTTTCGGAAAAGGCGGTGGGGCAGGAGATCCTCGCCTCGCTCAACCCCGCGCAGCAGGTCATCAAAATCGTCAACGACGAGCTGATCGAGCTCATGGGCTCCAAAAACGCGAAATTGGAGGTGGCGCCCAAGCCGCCCACCGTCATCATGATGTGCGGCCTGCAGGGCGCGGGCAAAACCACCCTTTGCGGCAAGCTTGCCGTGCTTTTGAAAAAACAGGGCAAAAAACCGCTGCTGGTGGCGGGGGACATCTATCGCCCCGCGGCCATCACGCAGCTGCAGGTGGTCGGGAAGAACGCGGGCGTCGAGGTGTTCGAGAAGGGGACGCAGAGCCCCGTAAAGACGGCAAAACAGGCGATAGAATACGCGCCCACGATGGGGTACGATACCGTCATCATCGATACGGCGGGGCGTTTGCAGATAGACGAAACGCTGATGCGGGAGCTGGAAGAAATCAAGAAGGCCGTGGAGGTGACGGAGACCCTGCTGGTCGTGGACGCGATGACCGGCCAGGAGGCGGTCAACGTGGCGGAGACCTTCAACGCCCGCCTGGAAATCACGGGCGTCATTCTCACCAAGCTGGACGGGGATACGCGCGGCGGCGCCTGTCTGTCCATCCGGGCGGTGACGGGCAAGCCCATCAAATTCATCGGCGTGGGCGAAAAGCTCGGCGACCTCGAACCCTTCTATCCCGAGCGCATGGCGTCGAGAATACTCGGCATGGGGGACGTCCTTTCCCTCATCGAGAAGGCGCAGCAGGCGATCACGGAAGAGGACGCCAAAAAGATGCAGCAGAAGATGAAGGAAAATTCCTTCACGCTCAACGACTATCTCGAACAGTTTGCGATGCTGAAAAAGATGGGCGGCGCGCAATCCCTCCTCGGAATGCTTCCGGGCATGGGCAAGCTGAAAGTGAGCGATAAGGACGTGGACGAGAAGAAAATCGAGCGCACAAAGGCGATGATTCTCTCCATGACCCCCGCGGAGCGGGAAAATCCGTCCATCATCGACAGCAGGCGCAAGCGGCGCATCGCGGCGGGGTCGGGCACGAGCGTGCAGGAGATCAATCAGCTTCTGAAGCAGTTCGACCAGACCAAAATGCTGATGAAACAGCTGAAAGGAAACAAGGGCCGGCTTCGGCTGCCCTTCTGACGCGGGGCGCAAAAAACGGAATCCGGGGCACCCGGGTAAGCGTCCACCGCAAAAAGTTTGCTTTATTCGGCCCGGAAATCCGGGACGCGGCGCATAAAGAAAAAATTTTTTCAAGATACTTTGGAGGTATTGTTATGGTTAAAATGAGGCTTTTGAGAATGGGCGACAAAAAGAACCCCATCTACCGCATCGTGGTTGTGGACAGCCGCAAGGCGATGAGCGGCGAGTATATCGACTGCGTGGGACATTACAGGCCCACCTGCGAGCCGGTCGAGCTCACCGTGGACGTCGAAAAGGCGAAGGATTGGATTTCCAAGGGCGTTCAGCCGACCGAGACGGTGAAAAACCTGCTCGTCAAGACGGGTGCGATGGAGAAATCGGACAAGCTCAGCCCTTCCAAGACCAAGGCCAAGAAGTCCAAGAAATAAGGTTTTTCAAGTTTTTTCCGCGGCGGCGCTTTCGGGCGCGTAAATCCCCGCCCCGCACCGCCGCGGGACAGATCACAGGAGGGGCATCATGCTGGATTTGGTAAAATATATCGTCAATCAATTTGCCGAAAACAAGGACGAAGTGGAATACGAAACGGTCGAAAAGGAGCGGGCAATCGAAATCATCGTAACCCTGCCCCCTTCCGACATGGGTAAAGTCATCGGCAAACAGGGGAAGATCGCCAAGGCGATGCGCACCATCGTCCGCGCGGCGACGCCCAAGGGCAGCAAAAAGTACGTCGTCGAGATCCGGGAAAAGGGCGGCAAGGCCGTAGACCGGGAAGAAGAGACGGAAGGCGAGGCGGAGGAATAATTCCGCCTTTCCCGCCTTTGCGGGAGAAGCCGAAGCGCCCGGGAGCCCCTTTTCGGCGATTTCGGGGACGGGCTTTGCACGGTTTCCGAAACCGCTCCGTATTCGCGCGCGGCGCGAGAGAGGAAAACTTATGGATCGTCTGGTCATCGGCGAGGTCCTCAAGCCGCAGGGTATCCGCGGCGAACTGAAAATCAAGACATACACCGATTCGCCCGAGGATATCCGGGCGTTCGGCAGGGTGTTCATCGACGGGACGGAATACAAAATACTCTCTTTCCGCATCGGGGAGGGAGGTTTTGCCTATCTCGGTCTGCGCGGCGTTCCCGACCGCAACGCGGCGGAGCTCCTCCGCGGCAAAAAGATAGAGGGGGAACGGGAGGACGCGCCCGCTCTGGAGGCGGGGCGGTATTATATCGTCGATATCCTGGGCCTGGACGCCGTGACGGAGGAGGGGGAGTTTCTCGGAGTCGTGAAGGACATTTCCCCTCTCGCCACGGAAGTGTACACGCTGGAACGGGAGGGAAAGCGCATTCTGTTTCCCGCCGTCGGCGGCGTGATCACCCGGGTGGACCTCGAAAACAAGCGGCTGATCGTCGATAAAAAGAGGTTCGACGAGGTGGCCGTGTATTGAAAATCCCCCCGGCGCGTTTGTGCGCAGAGGGGACTTTCCTTCTTTGCCGGTCTTTGTCCGGGCCTTTATTTCTGTTCGGTATCGGAGGCCGCGGTTTCGGCCTGCGCGGCGCTTTCGGGCGCGTGCGCGGCCCGGTTTTTATAACCTGGTTTCATCAGTTTGCCGAGCTGGTCGATGACCTTCGCTTTGGCGAGCACGTACATCACGACGGCGGCGATCGCACAGTCGGCGGGGATATAGATGCACTGATAGATGAAGGAATAGATGAAGGCGTTGGAGAGCGCCCAGGCGGGAAGCTCCACCCAGATGGAATCCATCGAGAAGTAGATAAAGCCGGAAATCAGATGGAAGATAAAGCGCACGACGTAGACGGCGATCGTGCCGAGGACGACGTTGAAGGTGGTCTTTTTGGTGAATTTTTTGGTGAAGCCCATCGCGCCGATGGAGGCGAAAGCCAGAAGATAATCGAGCACGAAGGTCATGGGCGTGAGGATGTAGGGGCTGGTGGCGAAATTGAACAGGCCGAAGATGAGCCCGACCAGCAGCCCGTCCGTCACGCCGTAAACGTACGTATAGATGAGTATGGGTACGAAGCTGGCGGCGGTCACCGATCCGCCGTAAAGCACGGGCTCCACTTTGATGAAGGAGAGGACGAAGGACAGGCCGAGGGAAATGCCCGCAAAGGCGAGCCTCTTGGCGTCGTAGTGCTTGTCCCCGCGTATACAGAGCAGGGCAATGACGATAAAGAGGACGAAAATGCCGGCGACGGATACCCATTTGACGACGTTCGTGGTCTGGGCACTCGCCTCTAAAAGTGCGTTGAGTTGCATGAAAGAAAACCTCCTTTTTGTCCGCCGTATACGCGGTCAGAAAGAAGCCGCGCCCGCAGCCGCAGATTTGCGGCGCGCGGGCGCAGAAAGTTTCTTTCAACCGTTACCGATCTTTCGCTCAAGCATTACCTTGCCGATTCTATGGTATAATCTCAGCCTTTTGAGGGGCACCCACGACGGATAATTCAATTGATTTTTGTACTATCATTATAGCGCGCGCCGCCGGGAATGTCAAATAAATCGCGCGCATAAATCGCGCGCCCGCCGAGAAATTTCCGAAAAAGAGCGGAAAAAGGGAAAATGCGGGCGGCAGGGGAGGGATTTCGGATGTCCGAAAAAAACGTTTACGAATTTTACGCCTATTTCGACCGCATGAAATTTATCAGGCGGTGGCAGCTGATGCGCTCGACGCGGGAGGAAAACATCATGGAGCATTCCCAGAGCGTCGCGGTGCTCGCGCACGCGCTCGCCGTGATCCGCAACGAGCTGTACGGCGGCAGCGTCGACATCGGAAAGACGGTGCTGTATGCGATATATCACGAGACGAGCGAGGTGATGACGGGGGACCTGCCCACGCCCGTCAAATACTATAACCGCAGCATCAGCGGCGCCTATAAGGACCTGGAACGCCATGCCTGCGAGAAGATGGCGGGGATGCTGCCCGAGCCGCTCCGGGGAAAGCTTTCCCCCTATATCCTCGCGGACGAGACGAGCGAAGAATACCGCCTCGTCAAGGCGGCGGACAGGCTGTCCGCGTATATCAAATGCCTCGAGGAACTGCGTTCGGGCAACAGCGAATTTGCGCGCGCGAAAAAGAGCATCGAAGAGGACCTGCACGCGCGCAAACTGCCCGAGGTGGAATATTTCTTCGAGCATTTTGTGCCGGCGTTTCATATGACCCTCGACGAGTTGGAGGG
>CALWAU010000096.1 GCA_944375795.1 uncultured Clostridia bacterium
TTCCGTTGCGTTCGCGCCGGAGAGGCGATCTTCTCTGTTTTCGACGTCGAGGACAAGTATATCGTCATCCCCTATCGCGAAGACAACGAGAATATATTGTTGGGGGACGCCGTGGAGGTGTTTCTCTCCCCCGACGGGGATTTGACCCGCTATAAGGAGCTGGAAGTCTCTCCGTTCGGGGTGCGCTTTTACGGCAATATCCGCAACGAAAGCGGAAGTTTTCCCGAACTCGAAAAAATACCGCCCGCCTTTTCGGCGGACGTGCGCATGCGGGAGGGCGGCTGGCGCGCGGAGATCGTGCTGCCGCTCGCGGCGCTCGAGGGGTTCGACGGAAAAACGATGAAACTGAACGCTTTCCGCCTGGATAAAAAGGCGGACGGCCGCCTGCTTTTGTATGCGCTCAATCCCACTTTGTGCGAAAGCTTTCACCGCCCCGCATTCTTTCTCTGACGGCGGGGAGGGCGCGCGGCAACGGGCGCGGATACCGGGAGGTGCCCCTCGGGCAAATCTTTCCCGGAAAATGCTTGACATTCCGGAAAAAGCGTGTTAAAATAAAAACATAAAAGAGATACGGGGAGGAAAAACGAATGAAGAAGCAGTACGAAGCGCCGTCCGCGCGGGTCGTCTTATTGGAGGATATCGTTTCGACCAGCGCCGATCCTTACGCGGAAGACATTCTGTGGATCGAGCTCTGAACATTTCCGACGGGGGATAGTTCTCCCGATGTGCGGCGGAAGATTTTTTGTATATTCGAGATCGGAAAGGGAGGGCGCAAAGCGTTGACATTCCCTTCGGAAGATGTTAAAATTGAGAGACGAAAGAAAGGCGGACGGTTGTCCGCGCGGGGCCGGGGCGATTTCGCTCCGGCTTTTCGGAAAAAACGGCGCGGCGATTCGGCCGCCCGAAAAAAGCCGCGGGCAGGGGAGGGCTGACGGCTTTCCGACTGCCTTTCGGAAAAATTTGCGGCGGAGGCCATACGTAAAGTCATGAAAGTTGTCGTAACCGATTATAACCCGGAATGGGAAAAGGAATTTGACAGGGAGGCGGAGAAACTGAGGGAGGCGTTCGGCGGCGGGCTCGTCGCCGTTCATCACATCGGAAGCACCTCCGTGCCGGGGCTTGCGGCAAAGCCGATTATCGACATCATGCCCGTCGTAAAGGACATCGCCGAAGCGGACAGGGCGGCGCCCGCCCTCGAAAAGCTCGGCTATGAGGGGCTGGGGGAATACGGTATCCCCGGCAGGCGGTATTTCCGCAAGGGCGGGGATAACCGCACCCACCAGCTGCACGTGTTTGCGGAGAGCAGCGCGGCGGAAATAGCCCGCCATCTCGCTTTTCGGGACTATCTGAGGCGGCATCCGGACGAGGCGACGGAATACGGAACCCTGAAGCGGGCGCTGGCGAAGAAATACCCCGGGGATATCGAGGGGTATTGCGACGGAAAGGACGCGTTCGTAAAGGCGACGGAGAGGGAGGCGATGAAGGAGTATACCGCTCTCGTTCGCTTTTCCCGCAACCGCGCGCTGTTTGTCGATATGGCGGAATGCGTACGGCGGGGCGCCGCGCGCGTGCTCCGTGCGGACGGGAAGGGAGTGCTTTTGTACGAAAAGTCGAGCGGGATTCATATGCTCGAAGCAAATTCCGCGGAGGACGCCCGCGCCCTTTTGCGGGAGACGCCGCTGCAGATGCCCGAGGGGGACAGGAAATTCATCGTCGCGCACGGCGACGGGGTACGCGACGCCGTATACGACCTTTTGTCCGTCCGCGCGGAGACGGCGTGCTATCAGGTGATGTATGCGGGGAAGCCCCTGCCTTTGGGCGGAAAACTCCGCTTCGGGCTGCCCGGGCGGGCGGAGACGGAAAAAATCAAAGAGGAATACAAGCTGGAATCTCCCGAAAACATCGAAAGACTGTGCGCCGAAGGCAAGATCTGGTGCGGATACGAAAGGGAGAGCGGGGCTTTTGTGGGCTTCATCGGCAGACATCCCGAGGGAAGCATGGGGCTTTTGCAGGTATTTCCCGCGTACAGGCGCCGCGGCTACGGCGAGGAGCTGGAAAGCTTCATGATCGATAAATTTCTGGAAGAGGGACTCGTCCCGTATGCGCACATCATAGACGACAATGAAAAGTCCATGAATTTGCAGAAAAAACTCGGCTACGAGGTGGCGGATGAAAAAATTTACTGGCTCGCCCTGCGCTGAACGCGCTGCGGGCCGTACATAATACCTTTCGGATATCCTCCCGTACATAAAACCCTCCCGGAAGGGGCAAATTGTGTATCGGGAGGCCGGCATGAAAGGGGATAAAAGGAGAAAAAATCCGCGTGTGCGCCCGTCGGAGAGACATCGTGAACTCGCCGCGGTCTCGTCGATGTTTTTCATCATATCCTTTTTGGGCTGGTGTATGGAGACGGTCTATTGTTCCGGCTTTTTTACCCGCTTTCCCGACCGTGGTTTTCTCACCCTTCCCTTCTGCGTCATTTACGGAGCGCCGCCCTGTATCGCGTTTTTGCTGTTCGGAACGCCCGGGCGCGGCCGCCTTGCTGACGCCGTCGGAAAGAGGGTGCGCGAGAGAGCGGCGAATGCCTTTTGGCGGTTCTTTTTTTATTTTTTGTTATCGGCGGCGCTCGCGACCCTTTTTGAACTCGTTTTCGGGGCGCTGTTCGGGGCGTTCGGGGTCAGGCTGTGGAACTATCGCCGTTTTCCCGCCAATTACCGCGGCTACATCTGTCCGCAGTTCTCCCTGCTGTGGGGCGTGCTGATCACTTCCTTTATGGCTTTGGCGTGGCCTCCCGTTTTTCGGGTTGTGTCCCGCCTGCCCTGTAAGGCCGCCGCGGCGCTCAATCTTATTCTCTGGCTTGCGGTGTTCGGGGATTTTTCCTTCAATCTCGCTTATCTGATTGTGCGCGGCTGCCGCTTCCGTCCCGGTTTTCTTCCGTAAAAAAAATCCTCTTCGGGCGTCCGAGGAGGATTTTCGTATCGGGAGACAAAAGAGGAGCGGTCAGGGGGAAAGCTTGCCGGAGACCGTGCCGAAAAAATCCCGTCGCGTCAGAATACAGACGATTTCGTCCAAAAGGGCGCCGTCGTAGCGCAGCCAATTTTCCGGCAGGCGGAACAGGGGACGGAAGCCGAGTTTTTCGATGACCCGTTTCGAGCGGAGGTTGAAGGGAAAATAAGAGACGATGACGGCGCGCGCATTCCTCTCTCCGAAAGCGAAGGCGAGCGCCGCGGCGGCAGCTTCGGGCATGAGTCCGCGTCCCCAATATTTTTCCGAGAGCACGTAACCCAGCTCCCGGTCGTAAGGAAGGGGAAAGTTCGGCCTTTTCCGCGCGTGCAGGCCGAGGGACCCGATGACTTTGCCCGTCTCCTTCAGCTCGATTGCCCAGGTTTCATCCTCCTCCCGGAAACGGGAGAGCAGGGCCCGGGTCTCCTCGATGCTTTCGTGCGGTTTCCAGCCCGCCATCGGTCCCACCCTGTTTCCCGACGCGTAGTCGTATACGTCCGTTTCGTCGCCCGCTCTCCATTGCCGGAGAAGCAGCCTTTCCGTTTCGAGCGTTTTCATGTCCGGCGCTCCTTTTTCGGATATTATAGCACATCCGCGCGGAAAAGGCAAGGGAGAGAAATCACATTTCCCGCCGAGCGAGGATCTTTCCGTCCGTCGAATCGACGAGCAGGGCCAAAATCCCGCCGTCGCGGTCGATGATCCCGATATAATAATAGGGGGCGTCCTCGTAAATGAGCCGCATGTAAATTTCTCCGGCAAAGCCGTTGCGGTCGGTCATCGAGGAAAACTTTTCGCTTTCCGCCGTACAGACGAGGCCGAGCGCCTCGCGGGGCGCCAGCGTCTCCTCCGTGCGCACGGTGGCGGCGGAAATTTCCGCGGAACCGTCCTCCCAGCGCACCGTGAAGGCAAGTTCCGACGCTTCGGAGAGGTCGAGGGTGCAGGAATAGTAATATTCCGTCTTTACGTTGTCGAAGGACATGTCTCCCCCGTATTCTTCCCCGTTCCAGGTAAAGGAAATGTCGTACGATTCGATGCCCGTGGGCGCGGTGAGCCAGATTTCGGCGCGGGGGGTCGCCTCGCGGCAGTATCCGTCCGCGGCATAGGGATTTTCCTTCTCCGTCGCATATACGCGCAGGGAAAGATTGTTGTACTGTCCCGTCAGGATATTGCTTCTCAGTTCGGAGACGTAGTCGAAGTAGTCCGTGTTTTCCGAACAGGAGGGCAGGAGGAAGGCCGCGGGAAGAACGAGGAGAGGGAGGAATTTTTTTGCGGTGCGGAACGGAAAATGCCGCGCAATTTTTCGGGAAAAATCTTTCATGGTAACATTATATTAAAAAAAGGTTGGAAACATGACGGACAAATCCCTTTTATTCAGTTGATTTTTGCGGGACAATGTGATAGAATAAGTAATAGTCACAGAAAATTCCGGACGGGAGGGTACGAGAGGTGCGAATGGACAAGGTCATTCTCAAAGCCGTGCTGAGCACGCTTCTGGCAATCGTGTTGCTGTTCGGCATCATGATCGCCGCCCTCGTGCTCGTATATCCCTCCACCCTGATGACGCTCACCTACAACATCGGCATGGACGGCGCCAGCGCCTGGTTCGCCGACAGGGCGTACGACCAGTTCGACAACGTATATTATATCGCCTATGCCACCGAGGTCTCCATCGGCACGGAGGATCCCGAAAAGATAAACCGTTACGGCAGCCGTTTCATCGCCGACGAAGGCTTTGACGGGTATTGCGCGCAGATGGACGGGGAGACCGCGGAGATCGGCGGCTCGTACAGGCAGTACATCTACGGGCAGGTATGCGTCGCCAAATACGGCCTCGGGGAACGGCAGGAGGCGGTGGAGCTCGCCTTTTCCGTCAATGCGGAGGGCTTTCCCGAACGCAATGCGGCCGCGGCGGTGCTGCTCCATGCGCTCGTGAGCAATACTCCCGAGGACGAGCCGTATATTTCGGACATGCTCGCGCGGATGCAGACGATGCTTTCGGCGCAGGAAGGGACGCAGACTTTCCCCGACGGCGACCTCGAATATCTGAAGGCGATGATCAATCTCACACAGATGCGGACGGACGGCCTTTCCTGAAAGGCAAAAGCGCACCCGTCCGTTTTCTTTCCCCCGACAATCATACGATAACATTATACAAGGAGAAACCAATGAGCAGCAGAATCGTAAAGGAAGGTCTGACGTTTGACGACGTACTTCTCATTCCGCAGGCGTCGGACGTGGTGCCCGCGGACGTATCCCTCAAAACAAAGCTCACCGACGAGCTTTGCCTGAATGTACCGCTGATGAGCGCGGCGATGGATACCGTCACCGAAAACAGAATGGCCATCGCGGTCGCGCGCGAGGGCGGCATCGGCATCATTCACAAGAATATGACCATCGAGCAGCAGGCGGAGCAGGTGGACAAGGTAAAGCGCAGCGAACACGGTGTCATCACCGATCCCTTTTTCCTCGAGCCGGAAAATCTCGTGAAAGACGCGGTGGCGCTGATGGAGAAATACCGCATCAGCGGCGTTCCCATCACCAAGGGGGGCAAGCTGGTCGGTATCCTCACCAACCGCGACCTGCGTTTTGAAAGCAATTTCGAGCAGCCGATCGCCAACGTGATGACCAAGGACCGCCTCGTGACGGCGCCCGTCGGCACCTCTCTCGAAGAGGCGAAGAAGCTGCTGGGGAAATACCGCATCGAAAAGCTGCCCATCGTGGACGACAAGGGATATCTCAAAGGTCTCATCACCATCAAGGATATCGAAAAATCCATTCAGTATCCCAATTCTGCCCGCGACAAAAACGGCAGGCTCCTCGTCGGCGCCGCGGTGGGAACGGCGGCGAACACGATGGAACGGGTGGCCGCGCTCGTCGAGGCGCGCGCGGACGTCATCACGGTAGACACGGCGCACGGACATTCCAAGGGCGTGCTCGAAATGGTCTCCCGCATCAAGGCAAAGTTCCCCGGAATCACGCTCATTGCGGGCAACGTCGCGACGGGGGCGGCCACCAAGGCGCTCATCGACGCGGGCGCGGACGTCGTAAAGGTGGGCATCGGTCCCGGCTCCATCTGCACCACCCGCGTGGTCGCGGGCATCGGCGTGCCTCAGCTCACCGCGATCATGGACTGTGCGGAAACGGCGGACAAGCTGGGCAAGCGGATCATTGCCGACGGCGGCATCAAGTACAGCGGCGACATCGTCAAGGCGATCGCGGCGGGCGGCAGCGCCGTCATGATCGGCTCTCTGTTCGCGGGGACGCTGGAGAGCCCCGGCGAAGTGGAGCTGTATCAGGGCCGCAGTTTCAAGGTCTATCGCGGCATGGGTTCCCTTCCCGCGATGGCGGCGGGCAGCAAGGACCGCTATTTCCAGGAAAATTCCAAGAAATTCGTGCCCGAAGGGGTCGAGGGCCGCGTGCCTTACCGCGGAAGCGTCGCCGAAATCATCTATCAGATGAAGGGGGGACTGCGTTCGGGCATGGGATATTGCGGAAAGCATAACATCGAGGAGCTGCGCACGACGTCGGAGTTCGTCCGCATCACCAATGCGGGGCTCGTCGAAAGCCACCCGCACGACATCTCCATTTCCAAGGAAGCCCCCAACTATTCGCAGAGAAACTGAGCGGGGAGCAATTTGAAAAAGCGGCGCCCGTCAAAGACACGGGTGCCGCCTTTCGGCTTTCCGGCCCCGCTTTCGTAAGGGGCGGGAACAAAAATAATTTCGGACAAGGAAGAGAAAGATCATGGAAAAACACGAAAGAGTTCTGGTTCTGGATTTCGGCGGGCAGTACAATCAGCTCATCGCGCGCCGGGTGCGCGACCTCAACGTCTATTGCGATTTGAAAAACTGCGACATGACGGTGGAGGAAATCAAAGCCTATAATCCCATCGGCATTATTTTCACCGGGGGGCCCAACAGCGTCTACGAAGAGAGTTCTCCGCATGTACCCGCGGAGATTTTCTCGCTGGGGATTCCGGTGCTCGGCATCTGCTATGGCTGTCAGCTTATCGCCTATACGCTGGGCGGAGAGGTGACGCACGCGCAGACGAGCGAGTACGGAAAGCGGGAAATCCGCGTTCTGAAAAAAGGCGCGCTCTTTGAGGGTGTGCCTGCGCGCAGCGTCAGCTGGATGAGCCATACCGATTACGTTTCCCGCGCGCCCGAGGGCTTCGAGGTGCTCGCGGATACCGAGGCGGGGACTTGCCCCGTCGCCGCGTTCGGTTCGGCGGAAAAGAAGATTTACGGGGTGCAGTTCCACCCCGAGGTGGTGCACACCGAATACGGAAACCTGGTGCTGAAAAATTTCCTTTACGCCGTATGCGGCGTGAAGGGGGATTGGACGATGAGCGGCTTCGTCGCCGAACAGGTAAGGGCGCTCAGAGAGAAAATCGGGGACAAAAAAGTGCTGTGCGCGATGAGCGGCGGCGTGGATTCGGCCGTGGCGGCCACCCTCATCCATAAGGCGGTGGGCAATCAGCTCGTCTGCGTGTTCGTCGACCACGGCCTTTTGCGCAAATACGAGGCGGACGAGGTGATGGAGGTGTTCCGTGACAAACTCGGCATGAACCTCATCAAAGCCGACGCGGGCGAAGTTTTTCTCGAAAGGCTGAAAGGGGTTTCCGATCCCGAGAAAAAGCGCAAGATCATCGGCGAGGAATTTATCCGCACCTTTGAAAAGGAGGCGAAGAAGATCGGCGCGGTGGACTATCTCGTGCAGGGGACGATTTACCCCGACGTCATCGAGAGCGGCAAGGGGAAATCCGCGGTCATCAAGAGCCACCACAACGTGGGTGGCCTTCCCTCCGTCGTCGATTTCAAGGAGATTATCGAGCCGCTGCGCGACCTTTTCAAAGATGAAGTCCGCCGCGTGGGGTTCGAGCTGGGCCTGCCCCGCAAGGTGGTCATGCGCCAGCCCTTCCCGGGCCCCGGGCTCGCCATCCGCATCATGGGCGAAGTGACGAAAGAGAAGCTGGAGACTCTGCGGGACGCCGATTTTATCTTTCGCGACGAAATCGCCAAGGCGGGGCTGGACGAAAAGATCTGGCAGTATTTCGCGGTGATCACCAACAGCCCGACGGTGGGCGTGATGGGGGATTTCCGCACTTACGAAAATGTGATAGCTCTGCGCGCGGTGACGAGCGTGGACGCCATGACGGCGGATTGGGCGCGCATCCCGTACGACGTTCTGGAAAAGGTCAGCAACCGCATCGTCAACGAGGTGAAGCACGCCAACCGCATCGTGTACGACGTCACCTCCAAACCGCCCGCAACCATCGAGTGGGAATAATAGCAAAAAGCCCGTAAGTTTTCCGAAAAGTGCTTATGGGTTTTCTTCTCCGCCGGCACGGATCGGAACGCCGTTCGGGGTAAATTTGAGAGGTAAATCGGAGCGGATAAGATAAAGATGGATTGGATTGAGGAAGTTCGGATTCGATGGAAAAGAAACAATTCGGTGTTGTTTTCCAAAAATTCGGAATATCTGCAGGACCTGATACGGCTTTTTCAGGCGCAGAATCATCGGATCATGGCGTTGTGGGCCTTTGATTTTGCGGCGGAAACCGTCGCGCAGCTGGAAGAAAAATACCCGGAAGAGACCCGCCCGAGAAAAGCGCTGGAAGCGGCTCGGGATTGGTCTGCCGGAAAGCTGAAAATGAGAGCCGCGCAACAGAAAATTTTAGCCTGCCATGCGTTTGCAAAGGAAATCGAAAACAAGGAAGATATTTCCCTGTGTCATGCCGTCGGTCAGGCGTGTGCCGTCGTCCATACGGCAGGGCACGCCGTCGGTTATCCCGTATATGATCTTACCGCTGTCGTTTACAGATACGGTATAGAGCATTGTTCAGACGCCGTGGAGACAAGAAAGCGGAAGTACGTCGACAGGCTGCTGTATCAAAGCGCGCATTGGAAGGACAGCGACGGGGAGTGGGCGGATTTTATGCTCAGATAGCGCGGGAAAACCCGGGAGGAAAAAAAATGATTTATACGCCTTTGACCAATAAGGCCATGCGCATCGCTTACGACGCCCATCGGGGTCAGGTGGACAAAAGCGGATTGCCGTATATTTTTCATCCCTATCATCTGGCGGAACAGATGCCGGACGAAATCAGCGTCTGCGCGGCTCTGCTGCACGACGTCGCAGAGGACACCTCCGTCACGTTGGAAGAGTTGGAGCGGGAATTTCCGCGGGAGGTCACGGACGCCGTGCGCCTGTTGACGCACGCGCCGGAAACCGATTATTTCGATTATGTTCGCGCCATCCGGCAAAATCCCGTGGCGGTGCGGGTCAAGCTGGCCGATCTGGCCCATAATTCCGACGAAACGCGCTTTGCCGGCTGCGCCGTGTCGGAGGAACAGCTCGCCCGTTGGCGGGAAAAATACAAAAGGGCCAAAGCGATTCTGACGGAATGATTTTTTCCGGAGAAGATGGCGCCGC
>CALWAU010000097.1 GCA_944375795.1 uncultured Clostridia bacterium
TTCCTCCGAAGAGATATGGGGGGATATCGGCAATCCCGTCTATCCGCCCGTGAAGGCGCTGCTGGCGGAAAAGGGGATCTCCTGCGGGGGCAAACGCGCCGTGCAGCTGAAGGCTTCGGACGGGGAGAAATACGACCTGTTCGCCTGTATGGACGAAGGCAATCTGCGCGGGGCCAAACGCATTCTCGGTGCAAAAAACGGGGAAAAATGCAAAAAACTGCTCTCCTTTGCGGGGAGCGACGAGGACGTATCCGACCCCTGGTATACGCGGGACTTTGTCGCGGCTTACGAGGATATCCTCCGCGGCTGCAAGGGGATTTTGGACAGCGTAAAGTGACTGCGGCGCGCTTTTCCGCCCCCGGAAAGCGGAGTTCGGGGCTTTTGCCGTAAAGCGGCCGGTAATACGAAAAACGGGCGGGGAATTTTCCCCCGCCTTTTCTCGTAGAAAGTTTTCGGATAGTTTCGTGGACGTTTTGGGACTCCCGCTTTTTGCAAGGACGTCTCGGGAAACGATCGCCTCGATTTTCCCTTTGTACAAAGGGGCGTTTCGTCGGCCGTTTGCACCGCGAGGCTCCGTCGTCTATTTTTTTCCGAACAGCGACCGGAAAAAGCCCTTTTTCTTTTTGGGGGCGTCCGCCGTTTCGGCTTCGGTATGTTCGCCGTTTTCGGCGGGGGCGTCCGAAAGTCGGGACAAGGCCGTTTCTTCGCCCGGCGAGTATTCGCCTTCGGGCGATATCTCCCCCTTTTCCTCCTCCGAGAGCCATGCTTCCGCCAACGCTTTTTGCATATCTTCGTCCGCGATTTCTTCCGGGCGGCCGCCTTCGGTTTCCGTCCTTTCGTCCGCGTCGGAATCTTCAAATACTTCCCTTTCGGGGGAGAGGGGCTCGCCCTTCAGCCAGCGCCTGAAGCGGGCGGAAAGGGTGGGGCGCACGGCGGATTCGGCGTCCGTATACGGCGCGGCGGGCGCGGGCTCTGCGGAAGATTCCGCGGGCACGGGCAGAATTTTTGTGTTCTGCTCGTCCTCTTTCTCCCGTTTTTTGGCGGCTTTCAGCAGCTTGTTTTCGATGCGCACGGAGCGTTTTTCCCGTTTGAGGCGCTCCTTTTCCGATTGCTTTGCCGCCGTGCGCGCCACCTCGCGGCGGATTTTTTCCTCCGCCTTTTTGCGCTTTTGCTCGGCGCGGTACGCTTCCACCTTCTCTTTCAGACGGAGCTGGTTTTTCGTGAGTTCTTTTTCCGGCGTCACCTCTTTGCCCGCGATTTTTTTGAAGAAATTTCCCACCGAACGGACGGGCCGGAGCATATTGTCGAGGTCGGCTTCCAGCCCTTCGAGAATGAAATTCACCCGGTTGGTCAGGATTTTGATGAGCACCTCGAAGATGATTTGCAGGCACCAGCCGACGATCATGAGCGCGGCGAGAATGACGGAGAGGGCGGAGACGTGTCCGACGGCGGTGCAGATGCCGTAGACGGTCAGCCCCAGCGTGAACAGCTTGATGAGGCGCCTGCACCAGACGTAGACGGCGGTGCCCGTCTTTTTCAGCGTTTTGCCCTCCGGCGTTTTGCCGAGCGAGGTGACGGTGAGAAAAAAGACGAAATAGGCGGCGGCGAGCACCAGAAGTACGATGTTCAGGGCGAGATATCCCGCCCCCGCCGCAAGGTTGTAGATGAGATAGACTATGTAGACGATCTGCGTGGCGACGTTGCGTATGTAATCCACCCGTTTCAGGTCGGCAATCGTCTGCCGGATTGCCATTTTCGTGTAATCGAGCATTTTTTCTCCCGCGGGCGGATTGTTTTCGGCGATTCCCTGCCGCCCGCGCTTCCATTATACAACAAAACGGCCGAAAAGGGAACCGAATCGGACAGGGAATTTCTGCATTTTTCCCGCGATTTTCTCCGCATTTTGTCCCTTTTACGGGCTGTACCCCTGCGGGCGAGGGCATGCGGGCCGGCCGCGAGGGGGCCGACAGGGGAGGACGAGGGGACGAGCCCTGCCGTTCGCTTGCTTTTTGGCGGCGGTTGTGGTACAATAATAAAAATCTTGTTCCCGCCCGCGGGCGGAAAGGGAGCTTATGAAAAACGAAAAACATAAACGGGCGCTCCGGAAGGCGGAGGAGCTTTCCGATACCCCGAATGCGAAGCGGTATGCTTCGGAGGCGAGAGAAAGCTTTTCCGACTCCATGTCGAACGCCTTCAAACAGAAAAACGAGCGGGGCTTTTTTGCGCTCATCGTGGCGGCGGTGGCGGTGATCGTGCTGCTCATCGCGGCCGCCGTCGCCGATCTCCTCGTGCTGTGTTTTGAAGTGAATCGGATATTCGGATATACCATGGTTGCGGTGACGGCGCTTCTCGTCGGGCTGTTTATCGTTCGGCCCGTCGTGAAAGTGCTGGGTGCGCGCTTCTTTATTACCGACGTTACGTCGGACAAGTGCAGCATGGCGCGCCGGAGAAATTACCGCGCGCTGAAAGAGATCGCCCGCGCCCTCGTCGAATACAACGAGAATCCCAAAAACCGAAAATTCCGCTATCTTTCGGAAGAGAAATCCGAGAAAATCTCCGACGCGCTGGGGCAAAGGGACAAGGCGGCACTGAAAGAGGCGATGAAGGAGGCGTACGCCACCGACGTGGGCGGCTTTGCCAATTCCCTGATCTGGAAGAGCGCGGGCAGGGCCTTTCTCACTACCTCCGTTTCCCAGAACGAC
Organism: uncultured Clostridia bacterium; assembly: GCA_944375795.1. Taxonomy (GTDB): domain Bacteria; phylum Bacillota; class Clostridia; order Christensenellales; family Borkfalkiaceae; genus Scatosoma. The sequence goes on from CALWAU010000097.1 coordinate 2,703, forward strand.
AAAATCGACGCGCTGTCCGTTTTGCTCGTCAATCTCTCCCTCGTCAAGCAGATCGTCGGGGCGTACGGTTACCGTCCCTCCTATGCCCGGCTCTTTCGCATCTATGTCGCCGTTTTGCGCAATTCCCTGATTGCGTACGGCATGCAGAACGTCAATTGGTTCAACGTGTTCGGAAAATTTTTCGCGGGGGTGGCGCGCAAGCTACCCTTCGTGGATACCCTCGTGGACAGCGCCGTGCAGGGCACCGTAAGCGCCTTTCTCACCGTGCTCATCGGCTACAAGACGAAAAAATATCTCTGTTCCGATTATAAGAAGCAGGAGAAGCTGGACGCGGAGTTCGAGGGCGGCGTGGACGTCGGGGACGACGAGGTGAAAATCGCCTCCGCGTGGGCGAAGCGCATCCGCCGCGAAAACGAGGCGAGCTGAGGTTTGAAGGGGACAGGGTTGCGTTGAATAAGTTTTTCGCCCCTTGCGGCGGAAAGCGGAAAAGAAACGAAAAAGAAGCAGAAAAGAAACGAAAAAGAAGCGGAAAAGGAGAGAAGGAGGCGGAAAGATGCAATTGCTGATTCCCGCGGCGGCGGGATTGGAGGGGGTGGTCAAAAGGCAGCTGCTCTCGCTCGGTTATCCCAAAGCGCCCGCCGAAAACGGCCGTCTGGCTCTGGAAGGGGATTGGGAGGACGTGGCGCGGCTGAACGTGTTTTTGCGGAGCGGGGAACGGGTGCTGATAAAGCTTTCGGAGTTCCCCGCGCTCACTTTCGACGATTTGTACGACGGCGTTTACGCCCTTCCCTGGGAGGAGTGGCTGCGCGTCGATTCCCGCATTCTCATGGACGGCAAAAGCGTGCAGAGCCGCCTGGCGGCGGTGAAGGCGGCGGGCGGCGTGGCGAAAAAAGCGATCATCCGCCGCCTTGCCGACCGCGGCAAAACGGGGCGCAGGACCTTCGACGAAAGCGGACCGCGGACGATCGTCGGGCTGTCGCTGTACCGGGACAGGGCGACGGTGACGCTGGATACGTCGGGCGAGGGGCTGCACAAGCGTGGTTATCGGGATTTGGCGTACACGGCGCCCCTGAAAGAGACGCTGGCGGCGGCGATTGTCGATTTGTCCCTCTGGAACCCGGACGCCGCGCCCGAAAAGCCGTTTGCGGACGTGTTTTGCGGGAGCGGGACGCTGGTCGTCGAAGCGGCGATGAAGGCGCTGCACATCGCGCCGGGCGCGTCGCGGGATTTCGATTTTGCGGCCTGGGAATGCGCGCCCGCGGGCGTTCTCGGCCGGGCGCGGGAGGAGGCGGAAGCGGGCGAGAGGCGGGAACGGAAAATCGACGTTTCGGGTTCGGACATTTCCCCCGAGGCGGTGTCCATCGCGCGGCGCTGCGCGAGGCGGGCGGGCGTGGCGGACAAAGTCCGGTTTTCCGTCGCCGACGCGCGGGACTTCTCCTCCGCCCTCCCTTACGGCGTGATGGCCTGCAATCCGCCCTACGGGGAGCGGCTCTCCGACGCCGATTCGGTGCGTTTGCTGTATGCGGATTTTGGAAAAATGTTTCGCGCCCTGCCCGATTGGAGCGCGTACGTGCTCACCTCGGCGCCCGATTTCGAGCGGTTTTTCGGCAGGCGGGCGGACAGGAAGAAAAGGCTGTTCAACGCCAACCTGCCCTGTACCCTGTACACCTGCTTCGGCGCCCGTCCCCCGCGGGAAAACGGCGGGGAGGAGAACGAACGATAACTTTGTTTTCCACGGAAAAGAGCGCGTATTTTCCGGAAAACGGACCGAAAACGAGCAAAAATCGATGCGTTTTGGGGTATAAACTTTGTTTTTTAAGGTGAATGCGGAAAAAAACGAAATTAAATAAAGTTGTTTGCCGCAAAAACAAATTTAATCTGCTTTTGCGGCAAAACGGGCGGAAAAGATTTGACTTTGTCCGTCCGTTTTTCTATAATTTTCTATAAGAATTTCGTCGGGGGCGCATGCTTCCGGGGTCGGGGGAGCGGAGACGAAAAGGACAGAAAACAAATTTTCCGAGGAGAGGTAACATACATATGGATATCATGAACATTCCCGAAATGTTCGGCGAAAACGTGTTCAACGACGTGGTGATGCGCAGCACGCTGCCCAAAGAGGTGTACAAGTCGCTGCGCAAGACGATCGACGCGGGCGAGCCCATCGATATGTCCATTGCGGACACGGTGGCCAACGCGATGAAGGACTGGGCGGTGAGCAAGGGCGCGACGCACTACACCCACTGGTTCCAGCCCCTCACCAATCTCACGGCGGAAAAGCACGACAGCTTTATCGAGCCGTGCGGCGGCGACGGCGTCATCATGCAGCTGACGGGGAAATCCCTCATCGTCGGCGAGCCGGATGCGTCCTCCTTCCCTTCGGGCGGTTCGCGCGCGACCTGCGCCGCCCGCGGCTATACCGCCTGGGACCCCACCTCCCCCGCTTTCGTCAAGGAGGGGACGCTGTATATCCCCACCGTGTTCGTCTCCTATACGGGCGAGACGCTGGACAAGAAAGCGCCTTTGCTCAAATCCATGACGGCGCTGGACCGCGCGACCAAGCGGATTTTGAAGCTTTTCGGCATCGAATGCCGCAAGGTGTCCACGACCGTCGGGCCCGAACAGGAATATTTCCTCGTCGATAAAGATGTATATGAGCAGAGGGAGGACCTCATCCTCACGGGGCGCACGCTGTTCGGGGCGCCCGCGCCGCGCGGGCAGGAGCTGGAGGACCACTATTTCGGCGTCCTCAAGCCCCGCATTTCCGAGTTCATGCGCGACCTCGACAAGACGCTTTGGAGCTACGGCATTCTCGCCAAGACCAAGCACAACGAGGTGGCGCCCGCCCAGCACGAGCTGGCGCCCGTGTTCACCACCACCAATATCGCGGTGGACAACAACCAGCTGACGATGGAGATCATGAAAAAGGTGGCGCAGCGGCACGGCATGGTCTGCCTGCTCCACGAAAAGCCCTTCGAGGGGATCAACGGCTCCGGCAAGCACAACAACTGGTCCCTTTCGACGGATACGGGTCTGAACCTCCTCGACCCCGGCGAGCATCCCGAGGGGAACGGCCTGTTCATGCTCGTGCTCGCGTGCGTGATCGCCGCGGTGGACAAATATCAGGGAATTTTGCGCGCCAGCGTCGCGTCCGCGGGGAACGACCACCGTCTGGGCGCCAACGAGGCTCCGCCCGCCATCATCTCCGTCTATCTCGGCGACCAGCTCGGCGCGCTCGTGGACAGCATCGTGCTCGGAAAGGACTACGTGCCCACCGCGCCCGTCAAGGGCTCCATCGGCGTGCCCGAGTCGCCCATTTTTCCCATCGATTCCACGGACAGAAACCGTACCTCTCCCTTCGCGTTCACGGGGAACAAATTCGAGTTCCGCATGCTCGGCTCCTCCGCGTCCGTCGCCGACCCCAACGTCGTGCTCAATACCATCGTGGCCGAGGAATTTTGCGTGGCGGCGGAAAAGCTGGAACGCTCCGAAAATTTCCGCAAGGATTGCAAGGCGTATACGGAAAAGCTGCTCAAAGTCCATTACCGCGTCATTTTCAATTACAACGGATACGGGCCCGAATGGGAGCCCGAGGCAGAGAGGAGGGGGCTGCTCAACAACAAGAACACGGCGGACGCCGTCCCCGAATTTTTCAAACAGGAAAACATCGACGTGTTCGTCGATCAGGGGGTGTATACCCAATCGGAGGCGATCGCCCGCGCGAAGATTCAGCTGGAAAATTACGTCAAGACCATACGCATCGAGGCGCTCACCATGCTGGATATGGCGAAGAAACAGATTTATCCCGCCGTGTCCGCCTACGTCGGGGAGCTGTGCGCCAATCTCGCCGCCAAAAAATCGGTTGTGGCGGACCTGCCTTGCGCGGAGGAAGAGGCGCTCATCAAAACCCTGGCTTCGTGCAATGAAAACATGATGGCGGCGGTGCGGAAGCTGGAAGCCGACCTTTCCGATATCCCCGAAGGGGAGCGGGAGGCGTCGCAGCGGATGGCGCACGTCGTCGTACCCGACATGGAGAATATCCGCGGATTTGCCGACCAGGCGGAAAAGCTCTGCTCGGCGGACTATTGGCCCTTCCCGACTTATTCCGATTTGCTGTTCAGCATCAAATAAGCCCGGCCGCGCCCGAGTCCCGCGGCGGAGCGGCGGCATAAAGTAACAGGCCGGTATGAAAGTATTAAGAAAACGAGCCCTTGCAAGGGCTCGTTTTGCCGTAGTTTTACATTTGTTTTTCGGCGGGGCCGCCGCCTCGGGGTCATTCCGAGACGGGCCCTTCCGCGTTCTGCGCTTTGCGGGTCAGCGCGCCGCAGACGATTCTCTGTACGAGATTGATCACCGCGAGGACCGCCGTTGCTATGACGGGGGCCGCAAGGCGGACGCTGTAAGTGATCCCTTCAAATCCTTCCATGGTCTGGTTGACCAAAGCCATATAGAC
>CALWAU010000098.1 GCA_944375795.1 uncultured Clostridia bacterium
GGTCGTTCCGTCAGCCGCGCCAAGCGCAGGGTATTGAAGAAAATCGATGATACGCGCCGCAGAAAGGCGGAGCTCCGCCAAAAGAACGAGCGGCGCGCGGCCGCCGCCATGGAAAAGAAGGCAAAGGCGGACGAATCGGCGCTCAGCCACCGCAGGTATACGGAGGAAGCGCGCCGGAACGGCAACGCCGAAACTCCCGCAAGGCCCGGGAAGCACAACGGCCGCGGCAGGCGGAAATGAAGGGGGCAAAACTCAAAAAAATCGCCTCGCGCGCCTTTTCGGTGCTGTGCACGCTGGTGCTGGTGTTTTCGGTCGCGGCGGCGCTCCTTTCCGTCGCTTTCAGAGATCCGTCGCGGGTGAATTTTATCGGGAAATACGCCGTCGACAAAATTCTGACGGAGAGTATGGAGCCCGTCATTCCGACGGGGGAATACATCCTCATCGAAAAGGCGGACGCCGACGAGCTGAAAGAGGGAGACATCATCACTTTTTATTCCGAGGACCCGTCCATCGCGGGGCGGCTGAACACGCACGCCATCGTCGGGGTGACGGAGGAGGGCTTCGTCACGAAAGGCGAAAACAATTCTTCTCCCGATACCTATCCCGTTCCCGAAGAAAACGTGGTGGGCAGGTATGTGACGACGCTCGGTTTCCTGACGAATGTCCTGAATATTTTTTCCTCGCCCGCGGGATATTTCATCCTCATCGTGCTGCCCCTTCTGCTGCTCGTCTTTTTCAGTATGCGCGACGTGCTCGCCGCGCTCGGGAAAAAGGAAAAGGCGGAGGAGAACGTCGGGGAAGGAAAGGAGGGCGAGCGGGACAGGGTGCTTGCGGAACTCGAGCGGATGAAGGAGAGCGGAGAGCTGGACGCGCGGCTGCGGGAAAAGGCAGAGGCGGACGGCACAACGCCGTCGGGTCAGGCGGAAAGCAATCGGAGAGGCGGAGATGGGCATGAAATATAAAATTCTGCGTTCGCTGAAACAAAAAATTTTCACGATCCTGTTTTTGGCCACCGTGATCCTTTTCGCCGTGATTTTTGCCGTCACGGCGGCGGATTGCGTCAGGACGTTTGCCCGCGACGCTTCCCGCATCGCGGAGACCCGTACCCGCGAGGGCAGCGAGCTGTTTTCCGAGCTCGCGGACGGATACGTCCTGCGGACGCAGCAGGTCGCCGCGGAATTGCAGGGCAGGGCTTACGATACGGAGGAGGAATACGACGAATTGCTTTCCACGCTCGGTCGGGACGCGGAGGAAATGGGCTTTCTCTCCCTTTCCGTCTTTGACGGCCGCGGGGAGCACCACACGATGGCGACGCAGTATTACGGCGACAGCACGGAGGTGAACGTCCTTCTCGCGCGCACGACGGGGCGGCCCGTCGTCTCCGTATACCGCAGCAATTCGGCGGGGCGCTTCTGCACGGCGATTTATGTCGCCGTTCCGGAGTCGGAGGAGGGCACGATCGATTGCGTCTGCGGGATCTTCCTCGCGGAAACCGTCTTTCGCACGGCACAGACGGACGAATTTTTTGACGGCAGCGACGCCTTCATCGTCGGCGCGGAGGGCTACTATTACGATTACGACGGTTCGGACGCCGCCGGGATGGCGGAGACTTTCGAGGATTATCTGTCCGATTTTGCCTCCCGCGAGACGGCTTCTGCCCTTTCCGGGCTCATCGCCTCGCGCGATTTCGGAAGCGTCACTTTTTCTTCGGGCGGGACCGATTACGTATGCGCCTTTTCCCGATTGGGGAACGGTTCGTCCGCCTATCTCGCCGTCGTGTACGACAGGGACGCCCTTCTGAACGAGGACGGAGGACTGTTTACGGGCTTTCTCGTCTCCGTTTCCATTCTCGCCGTGCTTTTGGTGCTGGCGCTCGTCCTCGACCTCATACAGAAGCGGCGTGTGCACCGCGAGCGGATGCAGGCGGAGGAGATAGACCCCCTGCTCAAATGCAGCACCTATGCGCGCTTCAAAAAAGACGCCGAGCGCTTGATTTTGGACAATCGGGCGGACCACTATGCGGTGATCTGTTTCGAGATAGAAAATTTCAAATACGTGCAGGAGCATTTCGGGGAGGACATCGCCGAGGACGCGAAAAAGTTTGCGGCGGGCGTATTTTCTTCCGTGTTGGGCAAAAACGAAACCTTCGGACACCTGACGGGGGACAGATTCGTCCTCTTGCTCCGCTACGAAATCAAGCCGGAGATCTCCTCGCGCATCACCCTCATCGGGGAGCTGATCAACCATTACGCGGCTTTCAGAAAGAGCAACTTTTTCTGTCTGTTCGGGGTGGGCGTGTATTACGTCCTGCCCGCGGAAAACGTCGATGTGGACGCCTTCCTCAACCGCGCGCACATCGCGCAGCTCGCGCACAAGAAATCTTCTGCCGCGGCATTCGTCGCCTATAATGCGGATTTGTACGAAAATTACCGCATCGAGGCGGAGATCGAATCCCGCATGGAGGGGGCTCTGAAAAACTGCGATTTTCACCTCTTTTATCAGCCCAAGTACAGCATCGCGGGGGACAGGCTGGAAGGCGCCGAGACGCTGGTACGCTGGTACGACGCCGAGCGCAACGGCTATGTGCCGCCCGGGAAATTTGTCCCGCTGTTTGAGATAAACGGCTTCATCAATAAGCTGGACCGCTACGTATTCGTGCATGCCTGCGAATTTTTTGCCAATGCGGTGCGCAACGGGCTGCGCGTTACGCCTCTCTCCGTCAATGTTTCGCGCGTGACGGCGATACAGAAGGATTTCGTTTCCTTCTACGTCTCCAATAAGGCGAAATACAATATTCCCGACGGATATATCACCATCGAGTTCACCGAAAGTTTTTCCTTCAACAATCTCGATGTCCTCAGCAATATCGTCACCGAGCTCAAAAAGAACGGTTTCCGCTGTTCCATCGACGATTTCGGCTCCGGCTATTCCTCCTGCGGCGTCCTCAAAGAGCTGCCCGTGGACGAGCTGAAGCTGGATATGTTCCTTTTGAAACCGAGCGCGCATCCGCAGAAGGACGAGGCGCTTCTCGAATCGATGATCCGCCTCGGGAAGGCCTTCGACATGAAGGTGACCCAGGAGGGCGTGGAGACGATGGAGCAGTTTGAAATGCTCAAGCGGATGGGTTGCGACGTCATACAGGGATATCTCTATTCCAAGCCCCTGCTCGCGGACGATTTTCAGGCTTTCGTCCAATCGCCCACCGATTTGCAGTCAGTGTTGAAACGGGATTCGGAGGCTTCCTACAAAAGGCCGGAATACATCGATTTTTCCGTTCATTGAAATATTTGGAAAAAAGATCCCGTAAAACAGATTGCACCCCGCGGAAATTTCCGCGGGGTGCGATTTGCCGTACGGCGTTCGTCTTTTCAATTTTTCATGCCCACGGTGCCGGGCGGGCATTTGTACGTCAGAAGATTTTTCAGTTCCGCTTCGCTTCCTGCCGTAAAGCCGCCGCGCTCCATGATATAGGCGACGTTTCCGAGATAGAGAATCAAAAGATCCTTCGTCTGCCGCACGCGGGTGATCCGCTCGTAGAGGATATGCGCTTGGGAAAACGGCCTGTCTCCCTCGAAATCGAAGATATGGACGGCCCGCTCTCCGAAACGGACGATCTGCCTGGTGTTTTCGGTGATCTTTGCATTCTTTGTATAAACGGCACGGACGATAATCAACATAACGCCGCAGGCGATCAGAACGC
>CALWAU010000099.1 GCA_944375795.1 uncultured Clostridia bacterium
CGGCAGAGATAGGCTCGGAGAACAACTCTCCCTCGTTACGATACTTTCCTTTCGAGAACTTTGTTACCAACATTTCCATTTTCAGATACACCTCCGAATTTGATTTTGCCTTTTTCGGGCAAAAGGCGAAGGTGCATAGGACGGTAGAAGGAAAGTATCTTTTTTATCAGTATGCGGATGTCAACGGGACAAAGCCAAAATCGTTGCGTACATGGGGTATGGGAATGCCTCATAAACAGCAAAGCCGAGCAAGGAAACAATCCTTGCCCGGCTCTCAATTCGTTTATATAGGTGTTTTAAGCGACGATTTTGCGGCCGTTGACTTCCGCGAGGAACTATGCTACCCTTAGCCTCCCGAAAAAGCAAATTCGAAGAGCTTATATAAAAAAGAATACATAAGAAAAGACCGACAGGTTCACTCTGTCGGTCTTTTGCTGTATCTGATTGATTTGTTCTACTGGGATTGAAATAGGGTGGGATACCTGAAAGGAAAGAGTACGATGATAATCTTCGAGCGGTATACGCACCTGAAGTACAAAAAAGTGGCACTTCTGGAGTCGGGGTTATTATGTGAGTGACTGCAGGAGGTCCCGGATCAAACAATTTGACCCGGGACCTCTCCGTTTTCAATCAACGGCCTTTCGCGGCCCTGTCTGCTTTACTTGCGCTTTTTGAAAGTCAGAACCGCGCCGAGCAGCAATACGCCGGCAAAAGCGCTCAATCCCAAAGCGGAACCGCAGCCTGCGCGCGTATCGATCACCGCTTCGATCTCGGGCTTCTCTCCAGAAAATTCATTTCCCGCGGCCATTTTTTCGACCAGATAGTCCTTTGCCTCGCGGAGCGCGGCGGCCTTGGCCCGTACCTCGTCGTACGTCTTGAAGCTTTGCGCCAGATAGCTTTCCGCATCTTCGAGGACGGCCTTATAATCCGCCCAGGAATAATCGGTATACGCCGATGCGTCCAAAGCCTTTCCTTCTTCAACGGCAGCCTCCAGCTCGGAAAGATCGCCGCTGAACACGAGATCCCTGTAAATGGCGTCATACAGCTGGAACATACCCACATTCACGTCCGACTGCACCAAAAATTCGTCTGCGAGAATGCTTTCCGCCGCTGCCGCGCGTTCCTGCAGATTTTGCCAGGACGCTTCGGTATATTCATAATAATTGAGCCCCGCGACGATGTCCAGAAGATTTTCGACGACGCTCCTGTCCACCTCCGATTTGACAAATACCGTCGCGTATGCTTTTACGCCGTAAACATTGGAGAGCTGCGCCGCGGCCAGATCGTCGGCGTCGAGCTCGCCGATGAAGGTAAAGTTGCCCGTCGCCGTCCTGTCGTATCCTTCGCCCGACCAGGTGACCCCGACCGTATGGCGTACCCCGGCCGTATCGATAAGCTGAACCTCATTGCCGAGCAACTCCATTACCTTCTGTTCGGGGACATACCTGTCCACGGCAATTTTCACTTCGTCGCAGGACTCAGCTGCCTGTCCCTTGACGGGGAAGGCAAAGTCCTCTCCGAGTTCGGTGATGCAGAATTTGGAAACAGTAAGAGGCAGCAGGCCCGCATGAATGGAAACATAGCCGCTCTTGCCGACAAAATCATCCGAGTAGACGTTCATGACGGGCTGATTGTTGATGGCGAGAGAGATGGTCCCTTCGTAGACGATGAGTTTCAGGTCGAAGGAAGCGTTGACGCTCCAGCCCACGATATTGGCGTCGAGGGGCCCGAGTTCGCTGCTGCCCGACCACAGAAGGGCGCGCCCTTTCGGTTCGATGCCGACGACGATCCCCCTGCCCGTATTCGACTGCACGACCGAAGTCGAATCGCGGAAAATCTGCACGCCCACGTATCCCCAGGCGCCGGGGTCGGAAAGATTGATGCGCATCGTAGCGTCTATCATGAAGTTTTCGTACGTCTTGGCGTCATAGCTGTACGCCTTATCCCAGTTGGAGGTCTGATAGCCGTCCACGCCGACGATCTCATTGCCGTCGTTGGTGAAATTTCCGCCGCCGACCGCAGACCAATTTTCCGTATCCGCAATGAGATCGGCGCCCGCGTCATAATAGGTATACACCTGGATCTCCGTAAAGACGGATTGCTGGCCCTCGCCCTTGCAATCGTTGGTGATTCTGATATATCTTGCCCGCACGGGCTCGAAAGTCACGGTATTTCCGACACTCGCGGTATTCTGCATGCTGGCCGTCTCGAACACCGTTACCGCATCGGAAAAATCTTCCTTGCAGGCGAGCTGCACCCTGACGTCTCCGAAATACCAGTCGTGCCACATGGAAAACACGACCCTGTCCACGGTTGCCTCCTCTCCGAAATCGATGACCGCCCAGCCGACCTCAAACGTGTTGAGCACGCTGGATCCAGGGTCAAAGGAGCCGTCCGTCAGATTCCCGATAGACGGGACGGAACCGTTGAAGCCCTCGAATGAAAGCTCACGGGACATATCCATGGACATAAATTTCCCCGTTTTGCCCTGTGCGATATTCCTGGACGCGTCCATGATCATCAGATCTATGTCCAACACGTCGCTGACGTCCGTTCCGCGCACGCTCACCGCCCGAATGGTATATGTCTTTGATTCGCCGTAGCTGCCGACGGCAAACGGCCCCTCGTACAGCTTTGTGGACGCATTGCCCGGTTCCGGGAAACTGCCGTCCGTCGTATAGTAAATATCCGCTCCGGTATCCTCCGTAACCAGGGAGATGTTCTGCGTGCCCACGTAAATGCCGCTCGAATGAGAGCTTTCGGGCATGGCGAGCTCCTCGAATATCTCGACGTCCTCCCCTTCGATCTTATAAATTTTCATCTCGCCGGGCTTGAAAGTGTCGGTGAACGTTCCGCCCGAAACGTCGTATTTTACCTCCTCGGGCGCGAGCAGCGTATTTTCGAGATCGGTGGGGTCGGGAAGGGTATCCATCGTATAATCGGTGGGCTTATAGTAAGTGAGACTCTCTATCCCCGTGTTCAGGTCTACGTTGAAGGTATATTCCTTCGCGTCTCCGGACAATTCCTTGTTGAATACCAGAAGATACGGCTCGTTCGTGTCCTTGGAATAGGCGATGGAATACACGAATCTGTCCGAACTGCTGCCGGGCTGCAGAATGAAACTCGACGGAAGGGCTTCCGTTCCGGAAGGCGCCGCGGCCGTGTGATAGGCATGCTTCACGTCGATATTCATGATGATGTCTCCCAGCTGTCGTATCTGCCAGTTGAGAATGGTCATCGGCTCGTACAAATCGGTGGGATTCCCCTCCGAATCGAGGACGAAGTCCTGCATGCCCTCGCCGCCGTTTTCGGGCGCCACGTAGGCGGGCGCCACCCAGCAGAAATGAGAAATGCTCTTGATTCCGTAGGCGAGCAGCGAATACGTGCTCCATCTCGCCATATCCTCGTCCGGACGGGTCATGCCGTTCCAGGCCCCCATCTGCGTGAAACCGCCCGTCTTGATTTTTCCGTTGGTATACGCGACATCGCGGATGACTTCGAGATCGCTGAAATAGGTAGAACGGACGTCCTCCGTCTGCGTGAAGGGATAATGGTCAAAATAGAGATAATCCATATTTTCCGCGCCGACGAGATTCACCCATTTGGTGACGTAGTCCCGATAGGTGCCCCCGAGATTGGTCGCCCCCGCGTAGCTCGGAAACAGATTGACAAATTCCCAGCCGTCGGGGTCCGCCTCCGCGTACGCTTTCACGACCTCGGAGAGGGAATCCATCTGCGCCGAACTCGGTTCGTCCTTGATATGATAGCCGATACTGTTGGTGTAATTCTGCGCTTCCGCCACGACGGAAGCCGCATCGTTCATGTCTCCGCCCGAATAGAGGTAATACATGTTGTATTCGCGACTCACCTCGTCCAACGCCTGATAGAACGCCATGCGGTCCTGTACAAATTCGTCAACGTTTGTCGCGGCGGAGCCGCTGCCGCCCGAATTGCTCCTCGCGTTCGGCGAATCGATGAGATTCATGCCGCTGCGGGCGAGCGCCTTGACCTGATCGGTGTAGGAAACGGAAGACGTGTCGTAAAACTGAATCCATCCCCCGATCATCATCTCGCTTTCGTAAACCTGTTTCTGTTCCGGCTCCGCCGTTCCGTCCGCAAACGCCGTGAGCGCGGAAGCGCCGGACACGGAAAGCGCGACGGTCAGGACCGAAACGACCAACCTTTTAATTTTTTTCATTGTCACACCTCTTTTTTCTGCTCACACCGATTAAAACGGCAATGCCCATCGCGGCAATCCCCAGCCCCGCGCCGAACGTGCTGCCGCAGCCGCCCTCGGGATTCTGCGTCCGGGTATTTCTCACGGCGGTCTCCAAAAGCGCCGCCGCTTCCGCCACCTGCGTCTCCGTCACTTCGCCGTCGAAATCGACGAGGGACTGCGCATATTCAATGGCCTTCTGAAGGTCCTCCGCCTGTTTTTGCGTCAAAGCGGACGCGTCTATCGCCTTCGCCTCGTTCAGCGGTTCGGCGAGAAGGCCGACGTCGCCGAGCTTCGCCAGCGCTTCATATGCCGCTTTCAGCCCTTCGGCCGCCGCATCCACCTCCTCCTGGCTCACGTCGTCGCTCCGCTTGGCGCGATTGGCGGCATAGAGGGCCTCCTCATAGGCGGCAAAAGAATTTTTCGTATAATCTTCCGCGAGTTCGGCGCTGTAAAGCGCGATATACTCATTGAGTCCGGCTTTGTCTCCGAGTTCGACCAACCCGTCGAGCGCCGCGGAGATCGTCGCAAAAGCGGCGTCCGTCTCCTCCTGCAGCTGCCAGGAAGCCGCCTTGTCGTACACCGGCTTCACTTCGTTGTACACTTCCAGGAATGCCGCGTAAGAAGAAGCGGTATAATCGGCCTGTTTGATTCCCGCCGCGCGTTCCATAGCGGCGTCGAAGTCCGTCCTGTCCGCATGGGGAACCAGCGCGCCTGCCTTTGCCTGCAAATCGGAGAGATATACGTCGATGTCCGCCTGCGTCATATCCGCCGTCGCGCCGTCGGCAAAAAGCGCCTCCGCCGCATACATGCTGTCCAGATAGGCGGCATACGTGCCGATGAAATAGCCGTGGGTATCCGTCTCGGAATATCCGTACGTCTCTTCGCACTCGTCGAAATATGCCCTGAGCGCATCCGTGCTGCCCCTCATTTCGGGATCGCCCGAAAGGATTTCCGCCAGCGCCTGCACTTCGACCGCCGAAATTTCCTCGCGTTCGGAAGCAGTCGCCGCAAGGTACGCTTCCGCCTCCGCAAGATATGCCTTGATTTCCGCGAGGGAGGAAACCGTGACGGTGTCCTCGTCCGCGATCTTCGCGCTCATCGCCGTTCCCGCCGCCGAAAGAGCATCGTAATCGCCCTGAACCGCGCGGAGCACCAGCGCATCCGCCGCCGCATCGAGCGCGGACAAAAGCGCGTCCACCTGCGCCTGATCGAGATCGGCGTTTCCGCCGTCCGCCGCCGCGGCCTGCGCCTCGGCAAGCGCCTCCGCAAACGTCCCGAAGGTCGTCGCCGTATAGTCCCCCGCCGCATAATCTTCCACAGCACCGACCAGCGTCCCGAGCGCGGCCGTGTTTCCGCGGAGCGCGAGCGCATTATAGGCAGCCGTCAGGAGATTGCATGCCGCATCCACTTCCGCCTGAGTTTTATAGGTCTGCGCGTTCAACGCCTTGGCGGCATCGTTCGCAGAGGTGAGAGCCGAAGCGGTGGTCGTCGTATAATCGGAAAGCGCAACTTCGTCCGCCGTCCCTATCATGGCCTGGAGCGCGGAAAGGTCCACCTCCTTCACCGAAATGCGGACGGCGATATTCCGCAAAAGTCCGTAATAATCCGCCTCGTCCGTCGCCGTACAAACCGCCGTATATTCTCCCGCCGACGACATATCGTAGTCCTCGCTCGACCAGGAGCAAGCAATCTCCCGCTGCGTCCCGTCGGAAAGGGAAACGAGGAGGGTATCGGGCAGCCCGATTTCGTCAAATGCCAGGTTGCAATACACTTCGACGTCGTCCACTCCTTCCACGGAGGAAAGATAGGACTCGTACTGATACTGCGAACCGGGCGCCGCGCACGTCCACGCCTGCAATTCGGTGTAGATGGAGTTATATTCTCCATTACCCGCCTGCGCAAACGCGCGGATATATCTGCCCTTGATCGGCTCGAAATTGAATGTGAGGCCGACGCTGTTGTTGGGGATCCATTCCACATCGTAATTCTGGTCGGGATCCATCGAACCCGCATACGCGCCGAGCCCCGCCCAATTGCTCACGTCCGAGCAGAAAATCGTCTGCACACCCGTCTCAAAATTCGCGTCGTCGCTCACCTGCACCGTCACCGAACGGAACACCCAGTCGTGCCACAGGTTGAGCAGCACCCGATTGATCCAGACGCTGCTGCCCA
>CALWAU010000100.1 GCA_944375795.1 uncultured Clostridia bacterium
ATTTTTTCGAGTTCGGGAAAACTTCCGCTTTCGTTGCGGATATTGCCGTAAAAGCGCACTCCGAACGGAGAGACTTCCAGCTCCTCATAGCGGGTCAGATCCCCGTCGGGGGAGAAAAACACCTCCACGGCGTCCCCCAAAAAAATATTTTCGTTGTCTTTCCGATAGGGGCTGACGATATCTTCGTCCTCGACGTCGAAGAAAAAGGAGATCGCCTCTCCGGAGAGAACGTAACGGAAGCGGCACCCGTCGTCCTCTCTCCCCGTCGCGTTCTCTTTGAGCGAGTAAATCGTATTTTCGCGCACAGACGACATGTCCGCCCTCCTATTGCCCCCGACAGGGGCATAAAAACTTAAAGCTCCGCCAGAATTTCGGCGGCGTTCGTATCCGGCTTTACTTTGGGCATAATCTTCACGATGCACCCTTCCTCGTCGATGAGAAAGGTGGTGCGCGCCACGCCCATGCGCACTTTCCCGTACCGCTTCTTTTCCTGCCAGACGCCGTACGCCTCGATCGCCTGCCGTTCGGGGTCGGAGAGCAGGACAAAGGGCAGCGAATACTTCTCGGCAAATTTCGCATGCGAGGCGACGCTGTCTTTACTGATTCCGATAACGGCGACGTTCTTTTGCAAAAATTCTCCATAAGCCGCGGCAAAGGCGCAGGCCTGGCGGGTACAGCCGGGCGTGTTGTCCTTGGGATAAAAATAGACGACTGCCTTTTTCCCGCGGAAATCGGACAGCGAAACGGGATTTCCGTCCTTGTCCGCAAGCGTAAAATCGGGCGCGATGTTTCCGACTTCCAACATAAACGTTTCCTCCTTCCGAGCGATTTTGCAATTTTTGCGCGCCGCTCCGTTCACAGGGCGGCGTTAATTTTGCGGCGGAAGCCGCGATGCCATTCCGCGCTGCGCGGATAGACGTTCAGGCCCTCTACCCCCTCCTCTCTGAGGAGGCCGAGCACGTATTCCCTGCCCTCCTTCCGCTCCAACGCTTTCAGGGCGAGATAATCCTGTATCCCGTCGTAAAATACCTCGCAGCGCAGGGACGCGGCGGCGCCTTTTTCGTACGGATAAACCATGAACGCGTCGCCGCCGGGGAAAAATCCGCCGCCGTTCGTATCCTCGTACGGATTCAGTTCAAACAGCGAAAGCCCCGAATTGTAGAAATTGAATCCCCAATGCAGAAAGCCCTTTACCCCGGAAAGATACAGCTGTATCCCCAAAATGCGGTTGCGTTGAGAGGGCATCGCCAGAAACCCGTTGGAATAATACCCGCTCCCCGGCCAGCAGCAATAATAGATCAGCATTTGTTTTACGCCCTTTTCCAGGAAGCTCCCCGCGTGCGGCGTCGCCACCGCGGGCATATCCACCCCTCCCTTCTCATAAAATTCGTAATCGCTGAGCGCGTCCATCGTGCGCATTCCGCCGATATGCTTCTTCACCGCGTCGCGACAGCGCAGGTATTGCCCGATATGCTGCGCACCCGGCTCGTCCGTCAGGTGCACGAAACATCTGTCCTCCAGGCCCTTGCCGCGCACAAACGCGGTCAACGCGGGCAGAAACGCCTCCAGAAATTTTGCATATTCCGCGCTGTCCGCCCTCGTCTCCCAGCCGAATATCCTCTCCGTCTTTCCGTCCCGTTCCGCCATGATCTTCGGGCAGTATTCCCCTCCCCACTGCGTGAACAGATGGCTGAATTCAAAATAGCGGATTCCGCGCGCCGCCGCAAAATCCATGAAGAAATCCAAAGCGGAAAAATCGAACGAATATTTTCCCTCCGCGGCCTTTACGCCGACGAGCTGCGCCGTGCGCCGTTCTCCGCCCGGCTCCGTGTCGAGGGGCGGCGTGAACAGAGGCGTCAGAAGCATCGTGTTTCCGCACCCCGTATACACGTCCAGATACCGGCCGAAAACCTCGTAAAAGGCCTCGGAAAAAAGCTCGACGCCGTGTCTGGCGGCGATGCCGTCATAGTGCATCCAATGGGTCACGATGAGGTCGTTTTCCGCCAGCTTCGAGGGCCGCACTTCCAGCGCATAGCGATATTCGCCCAACGTCTCCCCGTTCAATCCCGAGACGCGCAGCACAATTTCATGCTTCCCCGCGGGCAGGCCGCCCTTGCCGTTCACCGTCACCCATACCGACTGCCAATATCCCGGCGAAAGCACCAGATCTTTCCCGTCCCAGGGCTGCAGAACGTCCGGGAAAAGCCCGGGCGCCGTGCGCTCGTAATAATCGTCGGCGCTTTGAGGCGCCGCCATGATGCAGGGCACGTTTTTCACCAGCCGCAACGTCACGGCCTCCCGCAGATCGCCGAGGCATTCCGCTCGCACCCGCCGGAGCACATCTCCGCTCACGTTTTTCAGCGCCAGCTGAAAATGAAACCGCTCGTCCGACAGCATGGAATTTTCCGTCTCTTCCGCGAGCGTCTCCGCATCCGCATACACCTTCGTCATCGAGCTGACCGTAAGCCCGAGCAATTTTTCCGTCTCCATGATCTTCTCCCCGAACATTTTTTTGCCTTCGCCGAAATCGGCGACCCACCCTATCGGCGGCAGCGCAATCATTATATCGCATTTTCGGACAAAAAGCAATCGTTCGGCAAAACTTTTTGCGCCGTTCGGAAAAAATATCGGAAATGGACCGAAACCGTTGACTTTTCTTTTTTTTGTATGCTATAATCAGTATGATATTGGACTAATTGAGGAGGCTCTCCATGGCGGTCGATAAAGCAATCAACGAGCTTGTAAACGCCTATTGCCGATTGCGGGACAGGCAGTATGCCGTTTATCACAAATGCGCAAAACTGCACGGCCTGACGACAAACGAGCTGTTCGTGCTCGATATTCTCTGGTTTTCTCCCGAGGGCTGCACGCAGAAGGAGATATGCGAAAGGCTGTCCGTCAACAAGCAGACGATAGCGGCGATAACGGGCAGATTTCTGAAAAAGGGCCATATAGTTTCGGAAGAGGTCGCCGAGGACAGGCGGAACAAGCGCATACGCTTTACCGAGGCGGGAAAGGCTTATGCGGGCGCAATTATTCCCCCCGCCGCCGAGGCGGAAAACCTGGCCATGGCAGAGCTCGGGCTTGACAAACTGACCGAACTTGTCCGTCTCACTGCAAGGCTGACCGAAAACATGGAAGAACAATTTTCCTCGATCGAGGATCATTAAAAACAACGGAGGACAAAAAAATGGAATTTTACGAGGCAATCGACAAGAGAAGAACGACGAGGCAGTTTTTACAAAAAGAAGTTGACTTTGAAGCAATTAAAAGAATTTTAGAAGCCGGCAACAGGGCGCCCACGTGGGACCACAACCGCAACTGGCAGTACATTATCCTCAGAACGGACGAGGAAAAGGAATACGCCTTTGCCGAAGCGAAAAAAATTGCGGACAAATTCGACGCCGACAGATATCTGAATATGCCGAGGCCCTACCCCATAACGCTGGGGCAGAAGATGTACGGCTACGCCATGCCCAGACAATTTACCATGCTGAAAGACGCGCCCTATGTGGTTATCCCCTTATTCAAATCAAAGGAGCTGAACGGCGAATATGTCTCCAAATTGAACCCTTTCGCCACGATCTGGTGCGCAATAGAAAATATCTTTCTGGCCGCAACTGCCGAGGGGCTGTCCTGCTCCATGAGGATACCGCTCAATAAAGAGCACGATATCGTCAAAGCAAAACTCAAAGTGCCGCCCACCTATAGGATACCCGTGTTTATCGGCATCGGCTACGCCGACCCCGACGAACCGCAATTGGAACAATATCACCCCGACCTCGACAAACAGATACGTTTCGGAAGATGGAAATGACGATAAAAAAAATACAGGTAAAGGACGTTATAACCAAGTCAAACCTGCCCGTATGCGATTACTCCTTAAACCCGCATGTGGGGTGCGAACACGGCTGCAAATACTGCTACGCCTGCTTTATGAAGCGGTTTACGGGGCACGAGGAAAAATGGGGCGAGTTTATCGACGTGAAATATTGGAAGCCCCTGCCCCGCCCCGAAAGATACGCGGGCAAGGAGATATTCATCGGCTCCGTCACCGACCCCTATCAGCCGTGCGAGGAAAAGTACAAACGTACCCGCGCCGTCCTCGAACAACTGCAAGGCAGCGGCGCGAAGCTTTCCATCGCCACCAAATCGGACCTCGTTCTGCGCGACCTCGATTTGATAAAGGCCTTTCCGAATGCCCGCGTTTCGTGGTCGATAAACACCCTCGACGAGCGTTTCCGCGAGAATATGGACAATGCCGTATCGATTGAACGCAGGCTTGCCGCCATGAAAACCTTTCACGACGCGGGCGTGCGTACCACCTGCTTTATCTCCCCCATTTTCCCCGAAATTACCGACGTAAAAGCCATCATCGAGCGGGCGAAAGATAATTGCAACCTCATCTGGCTGGAAAACCTCAACCTGCGCGGCACCTTCAAGCCGCAGATCATGGAATATATCGCCAAAAAATATTCCCGCCTTCTGCCGCTGTACCGCGACATATATACGCGCGGTGACAACGGTTACTGGCAATGGCTGGACGGGGAGATGCGCGGATACGCAGAACAAATCGGGTTGGACTATGTGACCAACGACGATACCATGCGCCGCCCGTTCGGTTCCCCTCCCGTCATCGTCAATTATTTTTACCACAGTCAAATCAAAAAATCAGCTCAAAAGAGGTGACATTATGCCCGAATTGCCCGAAGTGGAAACCGTGCGGCGGGTACTTGAACCGCACTTACTGAACAGGACGATTGCAAGAGCGACGATACATAACGCGCAGGTCATCGCCTCCCCCTCGCCCGAAAAGTTTGCCGCCCTCATCGAAGGACAAATCATAACCGCCTTTACGCGTCGGGGAAAGTTTCTGCGGCTTCTGTTTGAAAGCGGCGACAGCCTCACCATTCACCTGCGCATGACGGGGTGCCTGACCATAGAGCCGCAGGCCGCGCCGACGGAAAAGCATACGCACGTTGTCTTTTCTCTCGACGACGGCAGCGAACTGCGCTACGAGGACGTGCGACGGCTGGGAAAGCTGTGGTTTGCAAGGTGCGGCGAAGAAGATACAAGCGGCGCAAAAGAATTGGGCATTGAGCCGTTTGACGGCGCATTAAGCGCGGCGTATCTGCGC
>CALWAU010000101.1 GCA_944375795.1 uncultured Clostridia bacterium
CGTTGTCCGCAAACGCGAAGGCCTCGACCGTCTCCACCGTCTCGGAGGAGAACTGCGCAATCGACGTTCCCGCAAAGGCATAGGCGACTAGCGTCACCAGCTTGGGAACGCTGACGGACGAAAGCGAACCGCAGTTGTAGAAGGCATAGCTGTAAATCTCGGTCGCCTCGGGAAGGTTGACGCTGACGAGCGGAAGCTCGCCGAACGCAGCGGAACCCACCACTTTCAAATTCGGCGCATCGACTTCTTCGAGATCGGTGCCGACAAACGCATAGACGGCCACCCCTTCGACGTTCTTGAAATCGAATTCGGAGATACTTCCGCAGCCGTAGAAGGCGTAGTCGCCGATCTCCGTCACGCTCTCGGAAATGTCGATGCCCGTAAGCGAGGTGCAGCCGTAGAACATATACATGGGAATACTGTCCAGCCCGTCGGGCAGCGTGACCGAAACGAGCCCCGTGCAGCCGCGGAATACGCTTTCACCAATCTCCGTCACCGCGTCGGGAATAACCACTTCGCGCAGAGCGGTGCAGCCGTAGAAGGCATAGTTTCCGATTTCCGTCACGTTTCCGAAATCGATGCCCGCGAGGTCGGCGCTGCTATAAAACATATAATCGCTGACTTTCGTCAGAGCGGAATTGAAAGTGACGCCCGTGATGCCGGAAGTATAGGCAAATGCCTCCGCGCCGACATAGGAGAGCGATTCGGGCAGTACCAGCTCCGCATCCGCAAGGGAGGTGCAGTAGGAGAAGGCTCCGGTGCCGACGGATTCCACCCCCTCGGGCAGAACGAGCCGGGTAATGGTCGAGCGCATAAACGCACTGTCGCCGATCGTCCTGAGCGCATCGCCCGCCGTGACGGTGACGCCGTTTGTGCCGCCGAACTGATAGAAGGCGCCCGTGCCGATATTTTCGACATCATTGAGGTCGACGGAGGTCACGCCGGCAATGGAGGAGAAGGCGTACGCCCCCACCTCGGTAACGCCGTCCGGAAGGACGATGCTGCCGGTATAGCCGGAGGGAACGAGCTTGACCTCCCGCATGCCCTTGTCGTACAGAATGCCGTCCTGCACGCTGAGATATTTCGCGCCGCTTTCCAGCGTGAAAGAAGTGAGTCCGGAAACGTCCGCAAACACGCCCTGTCCTATCGTCGAAAGTTTGGCGTCCTTGGAAATGGTTACGTCGGTCAGCGACGTGCAGGCGCCGAACGCGTTTTCGCCGATTTCCTCCACGCCTGCCGGAATATAGAAGGACGTGAGCGACTGACAGAAGCCAAAGGCCAGACTGCCTATGACGCGAACGCTGGAGTGGAAACTGACTTCCTCCAGAGCGGAACAATACGCAAACGCAATGTCGTCTATCGTATCCACCGCGTTATTGAACGTCACGCTGCGCAGAGAAGTGCAGTAGACAAACGCATAGGTGCCTATCTGCGAAGAATTGATTTCGATTTCCTGCAGCCCCGTACACTGCTGGAAGGCATAGCTGCCGATGACCGTCTTTTCGCTGGTGATGATCTCGGTCAGCCCCGTGCAGAGCCCGAAAGAACGAGATCCCACATAAACGGTATTGGACAAATCGACGGAGGTCAGGGAAGAATCGCCGAAGAAGGCGTTCGCTTCGATGAACATCGTGCCCGAAAGGTCGATGTTGGTAAGGTTGGGACAGTTATAGAAAGCGAGTTCTCCGATGGTGGGGATCTGTCCCCTCACCGTGGTGAGGTTGGGGTTCCACGCCAGCGCGAAGCGGTTGACCTGCTTGACCGAATCGGGGAATACGACCTCCGTGAGATTCTCGCAGCCGTAAATGGCCGCCTCCTCTATTTCTTCCAACCCTTCGGGAAGAATAATTTTCGTAATATAATCGTTATCGAAGAACGCATACTGATAAATATACGTAATGCCGAGGTCGTCGGGGATTTCGACGACGCCGTTTTCATCCCCTCTGCCCGTATAGGAGCGCAGGTAACGCCCTTCCACCTCAAACTCCTCTTCCACGGTGATGCGGCAGGTGGCGGAAACAGTCATGCCCGCCGCCGCGACGCGCAGGGTACCGCTGCCCGATTCGAGCGCGGTGATGACGACGCTGCGGCCGTCCTCGCTCACCTCATAGCTGAAATAATTGCTCGTCGTGCTCCAATTCAGCACGATATCGTCGGGATTGGAGACGTTGTAAGGCAGCAATTCGACGCTGAGCTCGTAGCTCTCTCCCCGTTCCAGTGTCACCGCGTTGGTGCTGAGCCGCAGCGAAGAAAGGGCGATTTCCGAGCTGGGATTGGAACTCGTCACGGTGATGGTAAATTCGCAGCTGATCGCGTCCTCTCCCGTGCCGTTGGCGACGGTGATGATCGCCGTGCCCGCGGACACGCCCGTCACGAGGCCGTCTTTGACGATGGCGACGTCCTCGTTGCTGGAAGTCCAGATGAGATCCTTGACGTAGGTATTCTGGGGATAGATGTCGAGGAAGGTGGTGAGGTTCACCTGCCTGTTGATGCGGAGGGTGTACGACTCGTGCCCGTCCTGAATCTGGATATCCGTGACGTCCTTGGCGAGGCCGTTAAGGTCAATCGTATAGGAAGAACGGTTCTTCGCATAGTCGACAAATTCGACGTACAGTTTACCGCCCTTTTTGAGAATATCCGAATAGTAATTGGTGATGTCCAGCGAAATGGACGTGGTGGAATTTCTCTCGCCGTCCTCGACGGGGATACATCCGTCGATGAGCGCCTCCTGATCGTTTATCGTCCCGTCGGGAGAAATGCTCGAATACGTATAGATGAAATAGCCCTGTATGTAATGGTTGTCGTACACATACATATTGAGCGCGCGCGAGGTGATCTCCCCGCTGGAATTGGTGTTCACCCGGATGCGGGTATCCTCCTCCACCATCGTGGGCGCCTCGTTGTCGATGTAGAAGCTGAACGAGAAGGTGTTCTTCAGATTCTTCTGCTCGTGCTCGTCATAATCGAGATAGCAGACCATCGAATAGGTGTATCTGCGGTTGTTTTCCAGATTGTATTCGTTGACGTTGAAGCCGACGTCCACATAGCCGCCCACCTGCTCGCCGCCGTTGGAATAAGATTTGCGGTTGTTTTCCGAAACCTTGGTGAACACCACCTCGCCCGTCAGCGCGTCGGTGATCTGCATCTTCGCATACTTCGCGTTTCTCAGAAGCCCCGCGGCGATGCAGTACAGCGAATAGGCGGCGTCCAGATTGTTGGAGAGGGCCGCATGTTCCTCGATGGTGGCGGGCATCTCGTACCCGTCGGCGAGGTTATAGCCGAAGCCGCCGAGGTAATAGAAAGTCTCCTCGTATTCGTCGGAACTGATCGCATAGCGGAAGCCGGCCATGGGCATGGTCGCGTACACGTCCGGCTCCAGCTTGTCTTCTTCGAGCACGGAATCGTCCTCCTGGGACGCGCCCACCTCGTAGGCGGTCACGTCGAGAAGGGGCGCCTGCGTCCAGTCGCCGTAGAAGGCGAGATAGGGAATGTTGAGGCCGATGCCGTCCGCGTTCATCGATTCGAGCGCGACGTAGCCCTCGACGTACATGCCGTTCTTAAAATTGGCGTCGAGATAATCCTTGTCCGCCTGGGAAAGCCGGATGGTGACGGTAATTTCGCAGTCTGCATAGCCCGTCACGGTGACGACGTTGCCGCTGATCGTCCCGTTTTCGGCGGAATAGCTGAAGGAGGCGTCCTCAAACATATACGCCATTTCCGCCACCGTCCTGCCATCGGAGGACATGCTCTCGGTCATCACGATGGGATTGATGCGGTAGGAAACCGCCTGTCCCGAAAGATTTTTCAGATTGAACGTAAGCGTGTACACGCCCGTCTTTTCCACGTCGTCGCCGAGGCTGAGCTTGGTCTTGTTCTGCCCCTGCACGTAGAGGTAGGCGGCGGTATCTATCGCGCTGGCGATATCCGCGAGGCCCGCGCCCTGCTTTCTCGGGGAATAAGGGTTCCCCTCTTCGTTTCTGGCGATGGTCGCCGTGCTCATCATCAGCTGATAGGTGAGTTCGGTGATCTCGTAATTGCTCAGTTCCGGATAATTTTGTTTCACGTACTCGCGCACGAGAATGGTGGCGCCCGCCATGTTGGGGCTGGCCATCGACGTGCCCGAATACACGTCATATCCGCCGCGGACGGCAGAGTAAATTTCGCCGCCGTGCGCCGTGATGTCGGGCGACAGCTCCAGCTCCGCCTTGGGGCCCCAGGAGGAGAATTCGGACATGAAGGGACCGGCGAGATACTCCGTAGACAGATGCATCGTGCCCGAGCCCTTCTCCGCGAGGTAATTGCCGTAATCCATACGGATGGAGCAGGCGGGAATCTCCGCGTCGCCGACGGACATGCTGATCACGCCCGATACATTGTTATATATGATAACGGCCACCGCGCCGTAGCTCTCCGCCGCCTCGATCTTTTCCTCAAAAGTGGTGGTGCCTCTGCGCACGACGGCGATTTTTCCGCGCACGTCGATGTTGGCATAGTCGCTGCCCCTGCCCACGCCGGGGACCACCACGTATTCGTAGGTGCCTTCCGACTTGCCGCCCAGAAGTTCGCCCACAAAGTCCTTGGTATCGCCGTTGAGCTCGGCGCCCTCGGTGAAATAGATTTCCTCCTCGCCGTCCGCCACGATGTACTTGGTCTTGACGCCGCTGATGGAAGCGACGGAAATCGCGGCGTCGTACGTGGCGGGCGAGCCGATGGTCGCGGAATCGGGATTGGAAGCCAGGTTGGTATTTCCGTTCGGGGAGCCCTGCGCCGAGCTGTAAGAGTTGCTCGCCGCGACGATCAGGCAGATGCCCGCCTCCTTGATGGCGTCGTAAAGCTCGTTGGTGTTGTCCTCGTCCGTCGCCCGCGAGAAGCCGCAGGAGGAGCCGAGACTCATGTTGATCGCATCCACGCCCAGCAGAATGGCGTCGTTGAGCGCGGCGAGAATGGCCTCCTGAGGGGCCCCCTCGTCCTCGTTTCCGAACACCTTGAAAATGGCCAGCTGCGTCTGCGTGGCGACGCCCGTGATCACGTCGTCCTTGCCGCCGATGACGCCCGCGACGTGCGTACCGTGGTCGTTGATCGGGTACACGTCCGCATCGCTGTCCGCATAGTCGTATGTAAAGGGAACTTTGTCGCTGTAATAGAGATCTTCGACGCGGAGCGCGCGCACGTTGTTCTCGTTGGCCGCGTCCAGCTCCTTCGCCGCCAGCTCGTCAAACACGGCCTCCACGTCGTCCATCGTCAGGGCGAGCTCGCCCGTCGGCTGATTCTGGAAGGCCGTATGCGTATAGTCGAGACCGGTGTCGAGAATGGCGACGACCGTGCCCGTCCCGTCGTAATCGATATCGCTCGAGTCGTAAATACCCGTCTCGTAGACGTTGACGTTGTTCTCCGTCACCGCCTCCGGTTTGTTGTACGTCTCGCTGATGAGCACGCTTTCCACGTTGGGGTCCTTTTCGAGCGCGGAAAGGCTCTTGTAGTAGATATTTGCAGCGAAGCCGTTGAAGATGGTCGAATATTCGTACCCTATCGACAGCAGCTTGGAGGAATGGGTCTGCATAAAGCCGTCCCGGCTCTTTTCCAGCTCGGCGTTATAGCGGATGCCTTCGGGCGTGAGCGCAAATTCGTCCACGTCCATCCCCGCGTCATAAGTGGCCTTGGACAAAAGGGATTCGTCCTTGAGCTTGACGATGACGGTGACGATGTCGTTGTCCGCATACGAAATGCCGGAAGGAAATTCGTCCTCCGCGGAGAGTGCGTAGTCGTTGGACATGGACACGTCCGAAATGTTCGTCATCCTGTTCACGGAAAGCCCTCCGTCCTCTCCTCCCGACGAAGCGGAGGAAGCGGCAGACGTGCCGCGCAGCGTCTCCGCCGCTTCCGAATAGGACTGATACAGCCCTCCGACGGTGGAAGCGGAAAATACGCAGGTCAACGCCAGCACAAGGAAGTTTTTCCAGCCTTTTTTGAATGCTCCTTTCATGAAGTCTCCTTAGAAAATAAAAAATCAGTAACCAAATCGGCAGTTTTCCGGCAAAACCCGTCATCCCGTTTCCGGGCGAAAAAACAAACTGTAAATTTTTTCACGCCGCCCGACTCCCTTCGGAATTTTTATTCACGCGGCGTCAAACGGGTATTCCGCAAATCGATTCGGAAAGTTTGCACGATTGCAAAAATCGATATCCGCGAGACAAAAATTTCAATCAGCATAATATTGCGGTTCCGTACCTTTCAGAGAAAAAACGGAATCGCATGCCCATTTCCCGAGGGGAAAACTCTTAGCAAAAGAGGCTCTCCCGAGCCGCTTTATATTATGGAATATAAACAAGTATCACTATTTTACAACAAATCGACGGATTTTGCAAGCGTTCGACCTTGCCATGCGTAAAATTTTTATTATAATTTTTTATGACTTACATAAGCCCGACTTATATTTTTCACCCGCCTTTCTTGAAAAATCCATTTTATGCATTTATGCGTGCAGCATACGAGAAAAGGCAAAAGCGCAAAAGGCGGCCTCATCTGCGGCGCAGCGCCCGAAACAAAAAGGAAACGAGCACCGCGACCAGGGAAAGCGCGAGGGAAACGAGCAGGAAATAATTCATAATCCCGGCCGCCGAAAGAAAGCCGCGGGTAAAAGAATACAGCAACTCCCTGCCGAGCAGGCGAAGGGCAACGTCCGTCGCGGCGTACAGCGCCAGGAGAAAAATCAGCCCGCCGAGCGCCCCTTTCACGTCCGCCTTGCTCAGGCTCATGTGCAGACAGAACAAAATGCCGACGAGGAGAAGGATCCACCACGCCGGCCTGTCCGCATAGGAAAAGAGAGCGGCAAAACCGCGGGCAATGCATCCGAGCGCGGCAAAAAAACCCCCCGAAAAATCCGCCGCGCGGACCTCCGCCCACATCTCGGAAAACATATCGGGCAGGAGCAGGTATGAGATGAGCGCCCAAAGCAGGGAAATTACCACGACGGGCGCCGTGCCGATAAAAAAGTTTCCCAGCCGCTGATAAAAGCTTTTGGGATTGCAGGAATGGCGCACGTATCCCAAAACGCCGTCGTCGGGATTGATGCTGAACAGCCGTATTTCGTGTATCCGATGCCCGAAAATCAGACAAGCCAGCGCGTGGGCGCCCTCGTGCACGGGCGTGCCGACAAGCCCCGTCAGAATGCACACCGTCCGCCCGTACCGCCCGAAGTTGGCGTAAAAGCGACGGTTGCAAAGGCCTATGAGAAAACCGAACACAAAGATGCCGCCGACGGAAAAGACCGTCTGCAGCAAAAAGCATCTCAACACGTCAAGCATCTCTTTTCCTCCCCGCGGCGGCGCGATGCGGGCCGCTTATTTCCCGAAGGGAAAGGAGAGGATATTTTTGTCCCCCTTTCCCTTTTCGTCCCCCTTCTCCGGCGTTCCGCCGTTGAGGGAAGCGAGCAGCGCGAGATATTTTTCGTACTCCGATTCCGTGCCGATATAGACGATCGCCTCGAAGTCGATTTCGGTATATCCGGCCGGCCGACCGTTTTCGTCCAGCAGGCGGAGCTGGACGATGTCCCAATCCCTGCCTGCCACGTAGCCGCTGATTTTCTCCAACGCGTCGAACCCGACCTCCATCGTGCAAAGCCGCTTGCCGCGGGCGAGATAGTCGACGAAACTCTCCAAAACTTCCTTGGAGGAGAGCTTGAGGGGAGGCAGAGGCTCGTTGTAATGGCGGTACACTTTGGCGAGATTGTCCAGATACGGGGTACCCACGTCCACTTTGAGAATCTCCTCCAACCGCACGCAATGATATCCGTCGAACTTTCCGGTGCGGGAAATAAATTCCAGCGCGACGAACTCGTCGTCCGCCTCCCGCACGATCCCCACGCAGAAATCCCCGGAGGTTTTATAGTAAAACGCCGCGGGGAGGGCCGAACCCTTCAGGCGATTGAATATTTCCGACATCGTTTCTCCTTTTTCCGGCGGCAAGCCGCCGTTTGTCCCGTTTATACTCAATATTATACCACAGATTGTATTTTTGTCAAGACATTCCCGCCCCTGCGGGAAAATTCGGAGAAATTGCGCGCGTTTCCCGAAAAAAATCCCCTTCCGCGAAGGGTAAAGGGAGAAAATGCGGCATACTGTAATCGGCCCGCAAACGGGGCCGCAAAAAGGAGTTTCATGGCAAAAAAAATTTACGAAAACGGCAAAATTTTGACGCTCGACTCTCCCCTGCCCGCCGATTATCTCATTTCGGAGGACGGAGTTATCCTCGGAACGGGGCGGGGGGAACCGCCCGTTCTGCCCGCCGGCACGCGGCATATAAACCTGAAAGGCAGGGCGCTTCTGCCCGCCTTCATCGATCCGCACAGTCACCTTTCGGCCGTCGCCCACCGACAGCTGCAGCTTTCCCTCGCGGGCATGCGGCAGCCTGAAGAAGTCCTGCGCGCCCTCGCGCGATACCTCGCCGAAAAAGCGCCCGCCAAGGGAGAATGGACGGCGGCGAGCGACTACGAACCGCAGGGCGCGCGGCGGCTGACCGCCCGGGAGCTGGACGGCGTCGCCCCCGACAATCCCCTGGTGCTGCAATACCCCTCGGGGCATATGGGCGTATTCAACTCCGCCGCCCTGCGCGCTTTGGGCGTGACCGCAGACACGCCCTCCTCCGAGGGCGGACTGATAGAAAAATCGGCGGACGGCGCCCCCACGGGCTACATGGAAGAAAACGATTTCGTGACCCGCCTCCGGCAAATCCCTCCGCCGGACGAAGGCGAGCTCATGAAGGCGTTCGGACGGGCGCAGGACATCTATTTTTCCAACGGGATCGTCCTCATGCAGGAAGGGCTGGCCGTGCGCGAGCTTCTGCCCCTCTACCGCGCCCTCGGGAAAAGGGAGCTTTTGCGCGCGGAAGTGGTGCTCTATCCCGA
>CALWAU010000102.1 GCA_944375795.1 uncultured Clostridia bacterium
GCACGACCGCGTCGCCCTTGCGCGAGAAGGACTTGTACGCCATGTACTTCATGAGCGCCACGGCGGTGTTCTTGTCGTCGGGGTTGTCGCTCTCATAGGGCATGATCTGGCGGTTGATGCAGAAGAACGCCGATTGCAGGATGGTGGACGTCTTACCGCGCAGCCCCAGCTCGCCCGCGATTCTGATCGCGTCGATCACATAGAGGTTGGCGTGCTTCTTCGCGAGCAGATTCTTCATCTTCGCGGGAAGTTCCTTTTCGAGCGCTTCCGGCGTCGTCCATTCGCAGTTGAGCAGGAAGGATCCGCCCTCTTTGAGGTCGGACACCATGTCGTAACGGGTCACGTACGAAGGGTTGTGGCAGGCGATGAAGTCCGCCGCGTCGATGAGATATTCCGACTGAATGGGCTTGTCCCCGAAGCGGAGGTGGGAGACGGTGATGCCGCCCGATTTTTTGGAATCGTAGAAGAAATACGCCTGCACGTATTTATCGGTATGGTCGCCGATGATCTTGACGGTGTTCTTGTTGGAACCCACCGTGCCGTCCGAACCCAGGCCGTAGAACTTGCAGGAAGTGGAACCCGCGGGCGCCGCGTCGAATTTTTCCGAGAAGTCGAGAGAGGAGTTGGTGACGTCCTCGTAAATGCCCACCGTGAAGTGGTTCTTCGGCTCTTTCTGTTCGAGATTCTTATAGACGGACAGCACCATGGTCGGAGTAAATTCCTTGGAGCCGAGGCCGTATCTGCCGCCGTACACCTTGATGCCCGTGCGGCCCTTTTCGAGCAGCGCCGCGCACACGTCGAGATAGAGGGGCTCGCCGAGGGAACCGGGCTCCTTGGTCCGGTCGAGCACGGCGATCTTCTTGCAGGAGGCGGGGATTGCGTCCACGAATGCCGTCGCGTCGAAAGGCCTGTACAGGCGGACTTTGAGCACGCCGTATTTCTTGCCCTGCGCGTTGAGCTTGTTGATGGATTCCTCGATGGTCTCCGCGCCGGAGCCCATGACGACGATGACTTCCTCCGCGTCGGGTGCGCCCACGTAATCGAAGAGGTGATATTCTCTGCCCGTGTACTCGGACACGACTTTCATCATCTCAGAGACGATGCCGGGCACGGCGGCGTAATAGGAGTTTGCCGTCTCCCTGTTCTGGAAGTAGGTGTCGCCGTTCTGCGCGGTGCCCTTCTGAACGGGATGCTCGGGATTCAGGGCGCGGGCCTTGAAATCGTCCACGTATTTCTGCATGCCCAGCTTGTCGAAGATCGCCTTGATCTCCGCGTAGTTATCCGCATCGTCGAAACCGTCGATTTTGGAATATTCGTGCGAGGTGCGGAAGCCGTCGAAGAAGTGGAGGAAGGGGACGCTGGATTTCAGCGTGGAAAGATGCGCCACGAGGGCCAGGTCCATGACTTCCTGCACGGACGAGGACGCGAGCATCGCAAAGCCCGTCTGACGGCACGCCATCACGTCGGAGTGGTCGCCGAAAATGTTGAGGGAATGCGCCGCCAGCGCGCGCGCCGACACGTGCATGACCATGGGCAGAAGCTCGCCCGAGATCTTGTACATGTTGGGGATCATGAGCAGAAGCCCCTGCGACGCGGTGTAGGTGGTCGTAAGCGCGCCGGCCGAAAGGGAACCGTGCACGGCGCCCGCCGCGCCGCCCTCCGACTGCATTTCCGCAATTTTCAGTTTCTGTCCCCACATGTTGGTGCGGCCCGCGGTAGCCCATTCGTCGGCGGATTCCGCCATCGGCGAAGAAGGGGTGATGGGATAGATGGCGGCAACTTCCGAAAACGCATACGCGACATGCGAAGCGGCGGTATTGCCGTCGATGGTCATTTTTTTCATCAAAAAGCCTCCGTTTATATAAGTATCGTTTTTATATACGGCGCGGCAAAACCTTCCGCCTTTCGGCGGAAAGCCTGGCCGATCCTCTCTGTTCCTTGTCCACTTAATATTATACTTTGTTTTTTTCCATAAGTCAATATCCGAGAGCCAAAAAATTCAAAGAAATTCCCGCGAAAGGCCCGAAAATTTTGCTCCCGGGCGTTTACGCGGCCGAAAAAACGGGTATTGTCCCCGTCGGGGAGGCGTTTCCGCCCGCAGCTTTTTGCCGCGCTTTGCGGGCACGGCGGCTCCGGCCCTTCCGGCGGGCCGAAAACGGGAAATTTTTTGCGGGAAACGGATAATTTCACCTCATTTTCATTGTAATGCCCGAAGAAATTTGCTATAATAATAAGGTATATACAATAGAGTTTGACATATCCCGCCCGGGAGCGGATTTCCCTCCGCCGGCCGCGCGGCGACGTCGGAAGAGTCGACAGAGAATGGAAGCTATCAGATTTGAAAACGTATACTTTTCATACGGCGAGGGCGAAAACGAGCCCTTCGCTTTGAGCGGCGTGAGCCTTTCCGTGGAGGAAGGGGAGTTCGTCGCCGTGCTCGGGCACAACGGCAGCGGAAAATCCACGCTGGCCCGCCTGACGAACGGACTGCTTTCGCCCGCTTCGGGAAAAATTTCCGTGTTCGGCATGGACGCGGCGGAACAGAAAAATCTCTTCGAGATACGCAAAAACGTCGGCGTCGTGTTCCAGAATCCCGACAATCAGACGGTGGCTTCCATCGTCGAGGACGATATCGCGTTCGGGCCCGAAAACGTTGGGATCCCCCGCGAGGAAATCGGAAAACGCATCGATTTTGCACTGAATGCCGTGGGCATGTCCGAGTTCAGGACGGCTACGCCCGCCCGCCTTTCGGGGGGACAGAAACAGCGCATCGCCATCGCGGGGGTGCTGGCGCTCCGCCCGAAAATCATGATTCTGGACGAGGCCACCGCCATGCTCGACCCGCGGGGGAGAAAGGAGGTGATCGACGTCGTGCTCCGCCTCAACAGGGAGGAGAAGATTACGGTCGTCCTCATCACCCATTTCCCCGAGGAGGCGCTGCTCGCCGACAGGGCGTTGGTGCTCAACCGCGGGGAGATCGTCATGCAGGGGGCGCCCGCCGATATCCTCTGCCGGGAGGAGGAGCTGGAGACCTTCAATCTCGCGCTGCCCCGCTCCGTAGAGCTCTGCCGCGCCCTCCGACGGGGCGGCCTTGACATCGGAGACGCGCTGACGCCCGAGGCGCTCGCGGAGGAGCTGCTCGCCGTCCTTCCCGCCGGGAAAACGGCCGAGGAAGAGGAGGGGCCGAAAGGGGCGCGCGCGCCCGGAGACGGCGGGCGGGGGAGCGTTCTGTGCCGCGGGCTGACGCATACTTACAATCCCGCGTCTCCCTTTGCCACGCAGGCGCTTCGCGGCGTGGACGCGGACATTGCGGCGGGGGAGTTTTTCGGCGTCATCGGGCATACGGGCAGCGGTAAATCCACCTTCGTGCAGCATCTCAACGCCCTCATCAAGGTGCCTTCCGCCGAAAAGAAATACAAGCCCAAAAAGCCCAAGAAGGGGGAGACGCTTCCGCCCGCGCCCGTCCTGAAAGTGGACGGCTTCGACCTCACCGACAAGCGGACGGATTTCCGAAAACTCCGCAGCAAGGTGGGGATGGTGTTTCAGTATCCGGAGTACCAGCTGTTTGCGGAGTCGGTGGCGGCGGACGTCGCCTTCGGGCTGAAAAATTTCTCCGACGGGCTGACCCCCGAGGAGACGGAAAGGGCGGTGAGAGAGGCGCTCGAAACGGTGGGGCTGGATTACGCGGAGGTGAAGGACCGTTCCCCCTTCGAGCTGTCCGGGGGGCAAAAGAGGCGGGCGGCCATTGCGGGCGTCATCGTCACCAAGCCGGAAATTCTCGTGCTGGACGAGCCCGCTGCGGGGCTCGATCCCCTCGGTAAGCGGGAAATTATGCAACTTTTACACAAAATTCACAAAGAGTGGTGTAAAACCGTCATAATTGTGTCGCATGATATGAATGAGATTTCGGAGAACTGCACCAGGGCGGCGGTCTTTTCGGAGGGAAAAATCGTCGCGGAGGAAGCGCCCGCCGAACTTTTCCGCAACGGCGGGATGTTGGAGTCGCTCGGCCTGGACGTGCCCTTCACCGCGAAGGTGACCGAGCTGCTCGGGCGGGGCGGCGTGCATATCCGTTCCGATTTTACCGCCGCGGATTTTGCGGCGAAGGTGCTGGAATACGCCGGGTGCGCGGGAGGAGAGAGGGATGCGTGACGTTACCTTCGGACAGTATTATCCCGTGGATTCGCCCGTGCACCGGTGCGACCCGAGGACGAAAATCCTCTTTCTCATCGTGTACATCGTCGCCGTGTTCGTCGCCAAAAATTTTTACGGGCTCGCCGCCTGCGCGGCGGTGTTTCTGGCGGTGGCGGCGCTTTCGCGCGTGCCGTTTGCCAGCCTGCTGCGCTCCGTCCGCGGGATTATTTTTCTGCTGATTTTCACCGCGGTGCTCAATTTGTTCTTCTATTCGGGCGAGACGGTGTTGTGGCAGTGGAAGTTTATCACCGTCACGCGGGAGGGGGTCTTTTATACGATCTTCCTCGCGGTGCGGCTCTTTCTTCTGGTGACGGGCTCCGCCCTGCTGACGCTGACGACGACGCCCGTCTCGCTCACGGACGGCATCGAGAGCCTGCTGTATCCCCTCAAAATACTGCACTTTCCCGTGCACGAGCTGGCGCTCATCATGTCCATCGCCCTCCGCTTCATTCCCATTCTTTCGGACGAGGCGGGGCGCATCATCAACGCGCAGAAGGCGCGGGGAGCCGACTTTGAAACGGGCGGGCCGGTGAAGCGGATAAAGGCGCTGATCCCCGTCCTCATCCCCCTCCTGGTCAGCGCCTTCCGGCGCGCGGACGAGCTGGGGGACGCGATGGACGCGCGGTGCTATTCGGGCAGCAAGGTGCGCACGAAATACAAAAAACTCACTTTCGCCCTGCGGGATTTGTTTGCGTTTTTGCTCTGTGCCGCCCTGCTTGCGGGCGTCATTCTGTTCCGGGCGTTTCTGGCCAACGTCATCTGAGGCCGGGAAGGGCCCTTGGGAGGTTTGCGGCGGGGAGGCCGCGTCTTGCGATGCGATATCTTCTGACGATCGCCTACGACGGCACCGATTTTTCGGGCTGGCAGAGGCAAAAGAACGCGCCCTCCGTGCAGGAGACGCTGGAGACCGCCTTGGAGCGGGCGCTGGGTCACCCCTGCCGGGCGACGGCGAGCGGGCGCACGGACGCGGGCGTTCACGCCGCGGCGCAGCCCTGCCATTTCGATGCGGAGGGGCTTGCCGTTCCGCCCGAAAAGCTGCCCGATCTGCTCAATCCGCTTCTGCCGCCCGCCGTGCGGGTGCTGTCGGGCAGGGCGGTGCGCGCGGATTTCGATTGCAGCCGCGCGGCAAAGAGAAAGACTTATTGCTATTCCCTGTACGTTTCGGGGCGGGAAATGCCCCTGAAAGAACGGTACGCCGTCCGCCTGGACGACGCGCCGCCGCCCGAACGGCTGTCGGCCGCGGCAGGGCTGTTGGAAGGAACGCACGATTTTCGGGCGTTCTGTGCCTCCGGTTCCTCGGCAAAGACCACCGTGCGGACGGTGTATTCGGTGCGGACGGAGGAGGGAGAATCGCTCGGCAGCCGGGATATCCGCGTGTACGTCACGGGAAACGGCTTTTTATACAACATGGTGCGGACGATGACGGGGGAGCTTCTGGAGCTCGCCCGGGGAAGAAAGAGCCCGGAGAGCCTCGCGGAGGCGTTTGAGACGGGCAGGAGAGAGTTGCTCGGCAAGACCATGCCGGCAAAGGGGCTGATGCTCGTCGGCGTGGAGTACGGGGAGGAGAGGTCGGAATGAGCGCGAAAAAATATTACAATCCCAACAATTTCAACGCGGTGCACGCGGGTGCGGCGTATCTTTCTTATTGGGGAATGATGATCGTCGTTTCCGTGCTGGTTGCGGCCGTTACGGGCGGCGGGGAGGATATGGACGCGGGGGCGTATCTCACCCTCAACATATTGTTTACTTCCGTCGGGCTTCTGGCGGTGACGGGGATCTTCTGCGCAATCGCGCGGGTGCGGCCTCTCAACGGCGGGGGATTCCTCGTCCGCAAGGGCTGCGGCATGGAATGCCTGATGGCGTTCGTGACGGCGTTCGGCATGGCGGCCCTGCTCTTTCCCGTCGCAAATTCGTTCGGCACGGCGGGGGACTACATCGGCGAAGCCCTGTCCTCGCAGGGCGGGTCGTCGGTGCCCGCAGTGAACGAAGTTTCGGGACTGTTGCTGCTGTATATGTTCGTACTTACGCCCGTCCTGCCCGCGATTTTTGAGGAATTGCTGTTCCGCGGCGTCATCATGCGGGGATTTCTGCAGTTCGGGCGGGTGCCCGCCGTCGTGCTTTCCGCGCTGATGTTTGCGCTGGCGCACGGCTCGTATCAGCAGTTCATCTACCAATTTCTGCTGGCGCTCGTCATCGGGTTTCTCGTGCTGGAAACGAAAAATCTGTTTATCGGCATGGTCGTGCATTTCGCCAACAATCTGTTTTCGTCCGTGGGGCAGTTCCCGCAGGCATTCGTGCTGTCCTCGGAGGGGCTGAGCGCGGATGCGATGCTCGTCTATCTGTCGATCGTGCAGATCATGTACTGTCTCATCGGCGCCGTGTGCGTGATCGCCGCGGCCGTGTATTTCGGCAAGCGCATGCTGCACATGCAGCGGGTGCCCGAGCGGGCGCGCGGAGATATCCGTGCGGCGTTCGTCGTCAACGACATGGTCTCGGGCACGCTCACCGAGGAGGTGCCCTGGTACGACTGCGGGGCTCTGACCCCTGCGGGCGCCGAGCGGAAAAGCTATCTTTCCGGCGCCCGTTCCCGCGGGAAGCTGAACGCGAAGTCCGGCTTCGTCGCCTCCGCCGTCCTCATCGGCCTGGGACTTCTGGTAGGGCTGGGTATGTTCGTTTTTTCCTTTTATATCTGATTTTCTGTACTTACGGAGTTTGCACATCATAGCGGCGCCGTCTGCGGGATATGCGGGCGTCCGGACGCCGGAAGGGCGTCGGGAGTGGATATGGAAGTTTATTCGGTTTTTCAGGTGATTGTATCGTTCGGCGCCCTCTTTGCGGGCAGTACGACCATGGAGGGGGCGATCGACGCCTACGTGCGGGTGATGTTCGTTTCGCTCGCGGTTGCGGCCGCCGTCTGGCTGGTGTTGTTTATTTTGCAGGGCGTCGGGCTGGCGAAAATGGCTAAAAACGCGGGCGTGAAGCACCGCTGGCTGGCGTTTGTGCCCTTTGTCGATTTGCTGTACATGGGCAGGCTGGTGGGAAGCTGCGACGTGTTCGGCCGAAAGATGAAAAAGCCGGGGATTTATACCATGGCGGCGTCCGTCGTCTCCACGGTTTTCTGCCTGGCCGCCGTCGCCGCCGAAATTTTGCTGTTCACCGTGTACAGGGGCAACATGGTGCCCAACAGCGAGGGATATACCTATTGGGAGCTCACGGGGTTCGGCCTTTTCGTCTATAATTTTTACCGCCTGAGCGATTTTTTCCTCATCATTTTTGAGCTGATCTATATGATTCTGCTCTTTATCCTCCTGACGGGTCTGTACAAGAAATATTACGCCAAGGGATACATGATCCTCTCCTGGGTGGGCTTGCTTTTCCCCATATCCCGCTATATCGTCGTGTTCGTGCTCCGCAACAACAAGGCGGTCGATTACGAGGCGTACATGCGCGCGAAGCGGGAGGAATTTCTCCGCCGCAGCCGCCAGAATCCCTACGGCCCCTACGGCGGACAATACGGCCCCTACAATCAGGGCGGCCCGTACGGCGGATATAACAACGGTCCCTACGGCGGGTATAACAACGGCCCGTACGGCGCGAACGGCCCGAATGCCGGAAACCAAAATCCCGGGCAGAGCGCGCCGGACGACCCCTTCTCCGAATTTGCGCCCGGCGCTTCTTCCGATTCCGGGACGAAGAACGGCGGGGACGGAGAGAGCGGCAAAGGAAAATCGGGCGACGACGATTTGTTCAACTGAATCCGGGCGCTCTTTTCGGGGCGGCGCGGGGAGACGGAAAGGCGCGGAAGCGGTCATTTCCGTCTCTTTTTGCGTTCGGGGGGCGAAAAACGGTTTACAGCGCGGGCGCGGTGTGGTATAATAAGAACAGCTTATAGTTTGAGGCGGCGCGCGATTTGCGGGCGCGGCCGGGGAGGCGGAAAATATGCGGGAGGAAACGATTGCGGCAATCGCCACCCCGCCCGGGAAGGGCGGGGTGGCGATCGTGCGGATGAGCGGGCCGGACGCCCTCTCCGTAGCGGAAAGGATGTTCGTCCCCTCGGGCGCGGTGAAGGTGAAGGACTTTGTTCCCTACCGCCTGTATCCCGGAAACATCTGCGCGGACGGGTTTTCCGATTACGGTCTCTGCGTGTTTTTCCGCGCGCCCCGCAGCTATACGGGGGAGGACGTCGTGGAATTTCAGTGCCACGGCGGGGAGAGCGTCGCCCGGGGCATTCTGAAAAAATGCTTTTCTCTCGGCGCGAGGAGCGCGGGACGGGGAGAATTTACCCGCCGCGCCTTTCTCAACGGCAAACTTTCCCTCGCCTCCGCCGAGGGGCTTGCGGACATGATCAACGGGGAGTCGGAGGCGGAGGTCCGCGCGGGGTACCTGCTGTACAGCGAAAAGCTCACCGGGAAGGTGCGCGCCTGCCAGGATGAATTGAAGGAGCTTCTGGCGGGTGCGGACGCCGCCGTGGATTATCCGGAGGAGGATCTGGAGGAGACGGAGGCGGAAACTCTGCGCCCCGCGCTCGGGCGGATCCGCGCGGAGATCTCCGCGCTCGCGTCCGGATACGCGAAGGGGAGAAAGATCAAATCGGGCGTCACGGTGGCCATTTGCGGCAAGCCGAATACGGGCAAAAGCTCGCTGCTCAACCGCCTTTTGGGCTACGAAAAGGCAATCGTCTCGGAGGTGGCGGGAACGACGCGGGACGCCGTGGAAGGGACGCTGGAAATCGGCGGCGTGCGCTTCAACCTCTACGATACGGCGGGCGTGCGGGAAAGCGGGGATAAAATAGAGGCCATCGGCATCGAGCGGGCGGAAAAGATCGTTCGTTCCGCCGACCTCGTCGTATTTGTCGCCGATTCCGCGGCGGGCACGGACGGGGAGGACGCGCGCGTGCTCGCTTTGGCGGAGGGCAAGCCGCTCATCAAAATTTTCAACAAGATCGACCTGACGGGGGACGAGACGCCCACCGACGCC
>CALWAU010000103.1 GCA_944375795.1 uncultured Clostridia bacterium
GGCACCTATTCCACCAAGGATATGCTTATTTATAACAAGCAGGGCGCAGTGACGGGGGCGGAAAGTCCGCTGGTCGTCAAAATCGCCGACAACTGCCCCAACGACTATTTGATTTCGCTCAACGTCACTATTACCTACGGAAACGGATTGGACGAAAGCGACGCAAATACATATACCTCAGGCGGAACCATCGAATTCTGGGTGCGCAACGGCGTGGTAAAGACGGGGCAGATCACCGAGGACGAAACCTGGACCAAGGACAACTATTATATTATTCCCTCCTCCCTGTATATTGCCGAGGGCGCAACCGTCACGGTGGAGCCGGGCACGCAGATCCAATTCTGGTCGGACGACCCCGAAAGTACGTATGCCGAAACGGGCATTGCCAAACTCACGGTGGCGGGCAGCTTTATCGTCAACGGCACGGAAGAAGAACCGGTGGAAATCTTCCCCTCCGAAATGATGGGGGAATATATCGTCGAAATCGAAAGCGACAATACGGGATATACCGAACTCAACTATGCCAATGTGGTCAATCCCGTACTGACGGTGGAAAAAATCGACCATTGTTACATGACGCAGTATTATGAAGATATATTAAATCGCCGAAGTTTATCCATCAACGGGCAAGTGCAATCGACAGACTCGGAGGCTGGAATATACGAGGCCGATGTAACGGATACGGTTTTTTATCGTATAACCGGATCGTCAAATGGCTCGTTTGTTTTGCAGAATAGTCAATTTGACGGGTGTATTTTTACGGAATGCAGAATTAAGAATGACGGCGTTGAGAATTCTTTTTTTAACAATTGCGTATTCCAAGGTGGAAACACTCCGGAATGGTACTCTAAAGGAGTGATTAGTTATGACCAGATGTATAAATTCCGGGCAGGAGAAGTTTCGTTTTATAATGAATCAACAGGAAAAGCTTATGCGTTAATCTCTTCTATGGTAAGTAGTCATGCGGATGCTGAAAATCATAAAAATATGGTTAGAGCTTTTGCAAAGTACCTCGGTGGTGAT
The DNA here is from genome assembly GCA_944375795.1 of uncultured Clostridia bacterium. GTDB lineage: Bacteria > Bacillota > Clostridia > Christensenellales > Borkfalkiaceae > Scatosoma. Next base: position 1,024 of record CALWAU010000103.1, read on the forward strand.
ATTGCTTGCATTGAAACACAAGAAGAGTGGGAGACGCTATTAGAAAATTCTGCTGGTGTGTATGGGGTTGGGCTTGGATTAAGGTATGGTGAAGACTATTGGATAAATGGCGAACCTGTTGGGGAATTTATTGCTAAACCTTCAGAAATTAATACTAAAAGGGCCTATTTATCATATAATTATGGTAAATTTGAATGGACACGACCTTACGCGTGGCTTATAGAATTCCCTTCCGAACGGGCTTTATCTCGAGAAGAAATCCAGCAGATGGTAGATCAGTATTATGGGGGAGTTGCTTTGAACGGAAGTCCTTGTCGTTTTACCGGAAATGCCCTTCTGAATAACTTCAACGACCCCGACGTCAATAATTGGCTGCGGGTGCAGGCGGGGGGCAGGAATCAGAGTTCCAATTATGAGCAAGTCATAAACGTTTCGGGCAACTGGTGGGGGACGACGGACGAGGAGCTTATCGAAAAGCAAATCGTAGACTTTGACGATTACAACACATTAGCCGACATCTATGCGGGCGACTATCTCACCGAAGCGCCTTCGGATACCTTCCCGTTTGTGGTGGACGCGTATCTTCTCAACAGCTCGGGCGAGCGGGTGCGCACGGTGGGCAACGAGACGGTGACCTTTGTGGTGGAGTTCAACCGCGACATGGATACGTCCGTGCCCCTGCGGGTGCGCTTCGGCGCGGCGGAGCCGTATGCGGAATACGAAATCGAGGGGGACTATATAAACGCCCGCCGCTGGGAGGGGACGTACACCCTGACGACGGTCATCGAAAATGGCAACCAGGTCATCAACATCGAAAACGGGTGCGCCGCGGACGACGGTTGGCTTATCCTGTGCGAAAGTGCGGGGCGGTTCCAGTTCGAGATAGACACCAGCTCGGCGCAGGCGATGATTTTGCAGGCGAATCCGACGGAGACGGGCATAGCGCTCACCTGGCAGCAGGACGATTTCGAGACGCTGATGGGGTATAACGTATACCGTTCGCAGCAGGAGGACGGGCCGTATACCCGCCTGAACGACCATGTTCTGCCCGTGGGCGAGGAAACATTCTTCGACGACACCGTGGAGCCGGGCATGGAGTATTGGTACACCTTCACGGTGGTGCAGACGGACATGACGGAATCGACGCCGGCGGGAAAGGTGATTGTGCGCGCGATGGACACGATGGCGCCGGACATCTATCATTCGCCCGTGCGGACGGCGTATACGGGTTCCAACCTCGTCGTCAGCGCCACGATTACGGACAATTTGCAGATTACGGAAGCGAAACTTTACTACCGCGCCGCGGGCGGGGAATGGAAGTGGACGGCGATGACCGCCAACAACAGCCGTTACAGCGGCATTATTCCCGCGGCGGACATTTCGACGGCGGGCCTGGAATACTACATCGAGGCCACCGACGGCGTCAGCTTTACCTATGAGGGCAGCGCGGAGAAGCCGTTTGCCGTCATCGTGAAAGCCGCCGTGGACAGAAACGACGTCGGCGACGTGGACGGCGACGGGGCAATCACCGCGAAAGACGCGCTGATGGTTGTGCAGGCGGTGAACGACCTTATCCTCATCACCGATGAAAGCGACGCCTTCCTGCGCGCGGACGTGGACGGGGACGGGGTTCTCACCGAGGCGGACGCGCTGCGCATTCTGCAATACGTGAGCGGGAAAATCTCATCGCTTTTCTCTGCGGAATAACCGCCGGGGGATAAGCGCATGAAAAAGCTGGTCATGTTTTTGGCGGCGGCGTGTTTTGCGTTTCTTTCCTCCTTTATGCTTTCCGCGGTTGCGGCCGCGGAAAGTGCCGCCCCCCGCATTTACGGGGAGGAGGTCAGCGCGCAGCAGGGCGGCGCCGCGTATATGGATATCGCCGCGGAAAATTTTCAAAACGTCGGCAGCATGGAAGTGACTCTCCTCTACGACGCTTCCGCTTTCTCGGTGGGGGAGGTATCCGCCTCCGGCCTCAACGCGGGGAATATGTGCACGTACAACGACGACGGGCAGGGCGCGCTGGTATTGGCGGCGATTTCCTCCGCCGAAGAGGGAGTCAGCGGCTCCGGAGACTTATGGCGGGTGCGGTTCGACGTCGCCGAGGACGCCGCGCCGGATACGTATAACGTCGTCGTGGCGGTCGGCGAAGTGGCGAACGTCGATTTGTCCGATATCGCCGTGGAGTCCGGCAACGGAAAAATCGAAGTGCGGGAGAAGGACGTGCCCGTGCAGACGATGTACATCTATTCGTCCGTTTCCTATCCGTCCGCCGGCGGCGCGTACGAGGGGGAGGAAATCAGCGTTTCCTTTCGGACGTACAATGCCTGCGGGCTGGCCGCGGCGGAGTTTGAAATCGGGTACGACGACAGCCGCCTGACGCTGGAAGAAGTTGCGCTCGGCTCTGCCCTGGTATCGGCGGAAGGGGCGCTTTCGGACATAAAAGACGACGTGGACGGGTATATAAAAATCGCCTATGCCTGCACGCGGGGGATAAGCGGGGCGGCAGATCCGCTGGTCACCTGTCGGTTTACCGTTTCGGGCAACGAGGCGGGCAGCGTGCCCGTGACCTTTGCCCCCGGCGGGTTGTACGACGGCGGCAGAAATCCCGTTCGGGCGGACGCCGTGCAGGCGAACGCCGAAACCCTGTACCGCGAACCCGTCATCGACCCGCCCGATATTTCCGTGGAAAGCCGCGAAAACGTCTGCGGGGAATTTCGCGTGGACGTCTTGGCGGAAGGGGAATCGGGGCTTGCCGCCGCCGGGATTTTCGTGGAGTTCGACCCCGCCGCGCTGGAATGCGTCGCCATAGAGGGCGCGACGGGCAATCCCGATTACGACACGGGCAAGGCGAGGTTTTCTTTCCTCAATGCGGACGGCATTTCGGAAGACACCGTATTGGGGACGCTCGTTTTCCGCCCGCTCGTTTCGTCCGGTTCGACAGCGCTGACCGTCAGCGCGCAAAAGCCCGTGGATTCGGAGTTTAACGACCTCGAATTGGAATACGTTCCCGGCTCCGTTTCGTTTGCGGAACACGCCTGGGGCGAATGGGGGCTTGCCGGTTCCGGAGCCGCCGTGGAAAGGGGATGCGGAAACTGCGGCGAAGTGCAGACGATTTCCGTCTCGGGCGAGGCGACGCTGACGCTCGAGGACGAAGTAAAGGTCAATTACAGGGTCGGGATAACGAAGCCGGAAGGGGTTTCGGCGGACGTCTCGGCGCAGGTGCTGGTTTACGAAAGCGCGGACGCACAGACGGCGGAAACGCTCGACATGGTATACGAGGAAGCGTCGGGGGATTACGTCGCCGCCAACGCGCGCACGTATGCCGCCAAGGAAATCGGCGATTCGCATTGGATTCGCTTTTCGATAACGGTAAACGGCGTGGCGATAGAATCGGGCCGCATCGAATACAGCCCCAAAATCTATGCGATGAATATGCTTTCCAAAGGGGACGGATTCGGCGAGATCGACGATCTGGCGCTGGCGATGCTCGATTATGCGGCCGCGGCGCAGAGCTATTTCGGCTATAAGACGGACGCTCCCGCCAACGCGGACGTGACGGCGGAAATGCGCGCGGCGGCGGAAGCGTACCGCGCGGAAGTCTATACGCAGAATACGCCGTACGTGCCGCAGGAATTCCCCTGGATACCTTCGCCTTCTTATGCCGTCTCCATGACCCTGAATCTGGACGGGAAAGTGAGCATCAACGGCTACCTGACGGCGGGGGAGGGCCAAACGGTGCAAATGGCGGTGTTCGCAAGCGAGGCCGACGCGGAAAAGGGGCTCGGCGGAGCGGCGGAGGTCGTCGATATGCAGCCCGTCGGCGACGGCCGCTATAAGGGCACGGCAGAGGCGACAAAATTCGCCGCGAAGGAGTTCGGCGACGACGTATATCTCGTGTTCTATGTGGGCGGCGAAGCGGTCACGCCCGCCGTCCGTTACGGCGTCGCGGTCTATGCCTACAACAAGCTGACCGACGCGGATGCGGGCGAGGATATCAGGGCGCTCTGCGAAGCGATGCTGCATTATGCGGCGGCGGCTCAGATGTATTTTGACTACAAAACGGACGCTTTGGCAAACGCCGGGTTAAAATCGATAAACAATGAGGAGGCATAACATGAAAAAGATCTATCAACCGTTGTACCTGGAAATCATCGTCTTTTCCGGGTGCGACGTGATATGCACGTCGGGATTGGGCGACGGCGAAAACGAAACCGAAGGCGATCAGATTTTCGGATAAATTTTCGGGAAAGTTCTTTTCGGACAATAAATATTTGCAATCTGAAACCGGCGTCGGAAGGGGTGTGCTCCTTTCGCCGCCGGTTTTTTGCTGAGAATTGTCTTGAAGGGCGACGGGTTGCCGCCCGAAAATTTCAGAAAGTGCGTCGCATTGACTATCGCCGGGACAGGTTTTCCGCTTTATTACGGCAATTTCCCTCAATGTTTTTTGAAAACTTCCGTCGGGGGACGGTCGTAAAATTTGGAAAAGCTCCTGTAAAACGTCGTCATGGAATCGAAGCCGTTTTCAAAGACCAATTCGGAAAGATAGGGGTTATCCTTCTTTTTGGCGGATGAAACGATATTGCGGATCCGCACCATATTGATGTAATTGTTCAGATTTTCCCCGATATACATATTGAACAGCCGGGAAAAATAATATTTGTTATACCCGAAAACGGAAGAAATCGAATCGAGGGTAATAGGTTCGGTATAATGCTCGTCGATATAATTCAAGGCCTCCATAATCATGTTGATTTTCGGCGTGGCGGAGGCCGGAATCGTTTTATAATGCTCCAGAAGGCTTCCGATAATGATGTCGATATAGCCCTTTTTGACGAGTTCGGAAGAAGTGCCCGAAAGGCGGCTGAGGGCCTGGAAATGCGGGAGAAGGCCGCGATTGAACTCCCTGTCGTCGAGGTGCGCCGGCAAAGTTTCCGTCTGAAAAATCCCCCGGAAATCGTCGGAATAGCGCTGTCCGATAATCAATACGTAATCGGAGTAATCGGGGGCGGCTTTGAGCTCGTGCACCCCGCATTTGTGCACGAAAATCAATTCGTCCTTTCGGGCGCGGAATTTTTGCTCGTTGACCGTGCAGTCGATGGCGCCGTCGGTTATGTACAGCATTTCGATGCAGCGGTGAAAATGCGCCTGCGTATCGTAATGCTCGCTCTTGAAAAATTTAATCGAATCCGTTTTGTCGTGAAAGCCTTCGTAAATGATGTTTTGTTTCATGATGTCAATATATGGTAGATGATTGTGGAATAATGAGTGGAAATCCGCAATATTCAGTGGTATCATTATATCATCAAAGAAAGGGTGTGTCAATCCTTTTGCGGAGAAAAAAATGGACCTTGTCATTATCGGGTACGGAGGCATGGGCGGATACCACGCCGAATGTCTGAAAAAATATTGTGAGGGAAGTCCCGAATTTCCCCTTTGCGTCAAAGGCGTTTACGACGTCGATCCGCAGCGCTTTGCGCTTGCGGAGAAAAACGGGTATCGGGCATATCGGAGCCCGGAGGAGATTTGGGCCGATCCGTCTGTCGGGGCAGTGCTGATCGCGACGCCGAACGACGTACACGCGAGGTATGTGAAGGCTGCGGCCGGGGCGGGGAAAAATATTATCTGCGAAAAGCCCATAGGCATGAGCAGCCGCGAAGCGGAGGAGATGTACGATGCCGCGGAGAAGGCGGGCACAGTCTTTGAGGTGCATCAGAACCGCCGCTGGGACGACGATTTTCTGACGGTGAAAAACATCGTGGACGAGGGCTTGGTCGGCTCGGCATACTGCATCGAATCGCGCGTGACGGGCGGGAACGGAATCCCGGGCGCCTGGCGGAAGGAAAAGGCGCGCGGCGGCGGCATGATGCTCGATTGGGGCGTCCACCTCATCGATCAGATGCTGATGATGGTCAAATCCTCCGTGAAAAGCCTGTATTGCGAATACAGCTATATTTACGGCGAGGAGGTGGAGGACGGATTTCATCTGACCGTCCGTTTTGAAAACGGAATCAGATACCGCGTCGTCGTGGCTACCGACTGTTTCCGCAGCTTGCCGCGCTGGCAGGTGTACGGCACAGAGGGCACGGCCACCGTGGCGGACTGGGATTTGTCCGGCGGCATGACGAAAGTGCTCGTCCGGGAAGATAAAAACCTGAAGGGAATCCGTGCCGGGAACGGCTTCACCCGCACCATGGCGCCGAGAACGGGAAATTCGGTGGAGGAAAAACCGCTTCCGGTTGTTCGCGCGGAGCCTTTCGCCTTCTATAAAAACTTTGCGGCGGCCTGCGAGGGAAAAGCGGAAAAAGCCATCCGGCGGGAGGAGGTCGTGCGCGTATATAAATTGATGGAAGCGGCGGAACGTTCCGCGAGGAACGACGCCGTCGTCAAAGAAAAAATCTGAATACAGGGGTAACAAATCATGAAAATCAGTGTCGTAAGCAGTATTCTCGGCGATTACAGTCTCGACGAGAGCCTGAAGTACCTTTCGGGATTGGGCGTAGACGAGTTTGAACTCGGCGTGGGCGGATATCCCGGAAAAGCGCATGCGGACGCGCTCGTTCTGAGCAAGGACAAAAGGGCGCGGGAAGAACTTCTGGAGACTTTCAGAAAGTACAATATGGGGATTTCCGCCCTGGCGGTGCACGGAAACTGCGTGCATCCCGACAGGGCGACGGCGGAAAAGTTCGAGGCGGATTTTGAGGCCGCCTGCGTTCTGGCGGGGCAGATCGGCGTGGACAGGCTCGTCACGTTTTCCGGCTGTCCCGGTTCCGATCCCGACGCCAAGGCGCCGTCCTGGATCACCTGCGCCTGGCCGCCCGATTATCCCAAGGCGCTGGAAT
>CALWAU010000104.1 GCA_944375795.1 uncultured Clostridia bacterium
CAGGAAACATAGGTAAGCCCGATCTTGTGGCAGAACTCCACGGAGGAAGGATCGCCGCCGTGCTCGCCGCAGATGCCGCAGGACATGCCGGGACGGGTCTTTCTGCCGCCCTCCACCGCCATTTCCATCAGCTTGCCGACGCCGACCGTGTCGAGACGGGCAAACGGGTCAAATTCGTAAATCTTATTGGCGTAATACGCGGGCAGGAACTTGCCGGCATCGTCGCGGGAGAACCCGAAGGTCATCTGCGTGAGGTCGTTGGTTCCGAAGCAGAAGAATTCCGCTTCCTTCGCGATTTCGTCCGCCGTGAGCGCCGCCCTCGGGATTTCGATCATCGTGCCGACTTCATATTTCAAATCGACGCCCGCCGCCTTGATGACTTCGTCCGCCGTCTTGACGACGATGTCCTTGACGAACTTCATTTCCTTGGCCTCGCCCGTGAGCGGGATCATGATTTCGGGAACGATGTTCCAATCCTTATGCTTCTTCTTGACGGCAATAGCGGCCTTGATGACCGCTTTGGTCTGCATGACCGCGATTTCGGGATAGGTGACGGTGAGGCGGCAGCCGCGATGCCCCATCATCGGGTTGAACTCGTGCAGGGAATCGATGATTTCCTTAATCTGCTTCACCGTTTTGCCCTTTGCCTTGGCGAGGGCTTCGATGTCCGCCTCCTCGGTGGGCACGAACTCGTGCAGAGGGGGATCGAGGAAACGAATGGTGACGGGATAGCCGCCCAGCGCCTCGAACAACCCTTCAAAGTCCGCCTGCTGCATGGGCTCGATCTTCTCGAGCGCCTTTTCGCGCTCCTCCACCGTGTCGGAGCAGATCATCTCGCGGAACGCGCCGATGCGGTCGGGGTCGAAGAACATATGCTCGGTACGGCAAAGTCCGATGCCCTGCGCGCCGAACGCGGCCGCCTGCTTGGCGTCCTTGGGCGTATCCGCATTGGTCCTCACGCCCAGCGCCTTATACTTGTCCGCAAGCTCCATGATGCGGCCGAAATAACCGGAGTTGGGATCGGCGGGCACCGTCTTGACGATGCAATCGTAAATGTTGCCCGTGGAGCCGTCGAGGGAAAGCTCGCTGCCCTCGCGGAAGATCTTCCCCGCGAGCTCGAAATACTTCTCTTCCTCGTGCATCTTGATGTCGCCGCAGCCGGAGACGCAGCAGGTTCCCATGCCGCGCGCGACGACCGCCGCGTGGGAGGTCTGTCCGCCGCGCACCGTCAGGATACCCTGCGCGTACTTCATGCCCTCGATGTCCTCGGGAGAGGTCTCGAGGCGGACGAGAATGACTTTCTTGCCCTTCTTGCCCTCTTCCACGGCGTCCTCGGCCGTGAACACGACCGTTCCCGCAGCCGCGCCGGGGGAAGCCGCTATGCCCTTGCCGACCACGTTGTTCTTGTCCGCATCTTTGAGCGCCTTCTGGTCGAAAGTCGGGTGCAGAAGCATATCGAGGGACTTCGCGTCGATCTGCATGAGCGCTTCCTTTTCGGTGATCATGCCCTCGTCGATGAGGTCGCAGGCGATCTTGATGGCAGCCGCCGCCGTGCGCTTGCCGTTGCGGGTCTGCAGCATGTACAGTTTCTCGTTCTCAACGGTGAACTCCATGTCCTGCATGTCGTGATAGTGATTTTCGAGGATCTTGCACACTTCCTGGAACTGCTCGTACACCTTGGGGAAAACGTTCTTCATCTCGGAGATGGGCATCGGGGTGCGCACGCCCGCGACGACGTCCTCGCCCTGGGCGTTGGTCAGAAATTCGCCCATCAACCCCTTCTCGCCCGTGGCGGGATTGCGCGTGAACGCCACGCCCGTGCCGCAGTTGTTGCCCATGTTACCGAACGCCATCATCTGCACGTTGACCGCGGTACCCCAGCTGTAGGGAATGCCGTGATCCATACGGTAAACGTTGGCGCGGGGGTTGTCCCACGAACGGAACACCGCCTGGATGGCCGCAAACAGCTGCTCCTTGGGGTCGTCGGGGAAATCCTTGCCGATTTTGGACTTATATTCCGCCTTGAACTGATTGGCGAGGGTTTTCAGGTCGTCCGCGTCCAGCTCGACGTCCTGCGTGACCCCCTTCTTCTCCTTCATCTCGTCGATGAGCTTCTCAAAATATTTCTTGCCGACTTCCATGACGACGTCGGAGAACATCTGAATGAAACGCCTGTAGCAGTCCCACGCCCAGCGGGGATTGCCGGATTTTTCGGCGATCGTGTTGACGACTTCCTCGTTGAGGCCGAGGTTCAGAATGGTGTCCATCATGCCCGGCATGGACGCCCGCGCGCCCGAACGGACGGAAACGAGCAAAGGATTGGTCTTGTCCCCGAACTTCTTGCCGCAGATCTTTTCCATCTTGTCGATGTACTCCATGATTTCGGCGCGGATCTCCGGATTGATCTGCCTGCCGTCCTCGTAATACTGCGTGCACGCCTCCGTGGAAATGGTGAAACCCTGGGGCACGGGGAGACCGATGTTGGTCATCTCCGCGAGGTTCGCGCCCTTGCCGCCGAGCAGCTCGCGCATCTTCGCATTACCCTCCGTAAAGAGGTAGCAATACTTCTTTGCCATAATTGATTCTTTCCTCCATTGAGATTATTTACTTCGTTTCTCCGGCCACCGCCGCCCCTCCCGCGATCGGATGAGGCTCCGGCAGCCACTATTCATTTTAATACAAATCGAAAGAAATATCAAGCCTTTCTCGAGGTGTTTTTACATTTTTTCGCGCCTTTGTCAAAATTTTTTGTTTTGCCGGCCGCAAAAAACGGCGGGCGCCGGAATTTCTCCCGCGCGCGCCGCTAAACATGCTTCACATCAAATTGAAAAACGCCTTTCCGCCCGAGAGCAGCTCCTCGTCCAGCGCCCACTCCCCGTCCTTTTTCACGAGCCCGAACGAGCACTCCTTGGCCGCTTCAAACACGTCGTCCGCATCGTAGCCGATAAACCTGTCCGACATCGTTTCCAGAAGCGCCTTCGCGTCCGGCGTGAAATGGGAGGTCGTCACGAAAATCCCCCGGCTGTGCTGCTTGCCTTCTTTGGCCAGCCGACAGGCCACCGCCCCGATAAACTGCTGCAACAGCGTTTCGCCGACCACCCACTTTTCCAGATCCCCTTTGGAGGGATCCCAGTTCTTCGCCTGTATGTAGATGGTCTCGCGGAAGCCGAATTTGTCCGTGAGCTCTATCTCGCCGTCGATGCCGCCGTCGTGCTCCCCGCCCGACACTTTCAGCCCTTCCAGCCGCCTGCCGTTTTTCAGGGAATACCGCTCCAACAGATACACCGAATAGTATTCAAAATAGTCTCCGCCCAAGGAGCGCAGCTTTTTCAGAAACTCCGCCTTCAAAGCCTCTTCGGGCGTCTCGGGAAGGCTTTGCGCGCGTCCGCGTCCGCCCCGCCGACGGCGGCTTGTGCCGCTCGCTCCGTTCGTCGAAGCCGCGCTTCCGTTGCCCGCACTGCCCGTGCCGCTCGTCGAAGCAGAAGGCATATTTGCGCCGTTGCCGCTTACCTGCCCCCCTTCTTTTGCCGTCATGCGCGCCGACGTCCCCGCGGGGCGCTCGCTGCGGGCAACCCCGCGTTCCGCCGATACGCTCTTTGCGGCCGTGCGTCCCGCGCTTTCGGCAGACTCCGCCGGCTTTGCGGCCGCGCCCGACTTTTGCGCACCGCCCTTGGCTGCGGCATTGCCCAGGAAGGAAAATTCCGGCATGGCCGCCCTGCCCGCGGGGACGGGCTTCTTTTCTTCCGCTTCGCGGACTGCCGCGCGCGCCTCGCGAACCTCGGCGACGGGCGCTTTTGCGGCCTTTTTCACCGGATTTCCGAACAAAAGTGTCATGTCGAACACGGGCGCCACCTTTGCCTCCGGCTTGACGGCGGGCACGTTGGGACGTTCGCCCCGGCCTTCCGCCGCCTTTTCCTCGACGGTCGCCGCGGGCGCGGCTTTTTCTTCTTCGCCTCCCGTACCGGTCGCCGCGGGCACTTCCGCGGCGGGCGCCTCCGCCTTCTCGCTCGCCTCTGCCTGCGCTTCCTCGCGTGCGGGCTCCGTCTCTTCTTCCTTTGTTTCCTCCGCCGATTTTGCGGGCACCTCCGCGGGCGCCTCGGCAACTGCGGGTTCTGAGACCGCTTTCGTTTCCGCCCTTTGCGCG
>CALWAU010000105.1 GCA_944375795.1 uncultured Clostridia bacterium
TCCCGAAAAGGACGGCTATTGCGGCTATCCCGCCGTTTCCCGGGAAACGCTGGAAGAAAACGTGCGCTTTTGCGCCGAAAGGGGACTGCAACTGCTCGTCCACTGCAACGGCGACGGGGCCGCGAGGGCCTTCATCGACGCGCAAAGGCGTTTCGGAACGCCCGAGACCCGCCCCGTGATGATCCACGCCCAGCTTCCGGGCGTCGACCAGCTGGACGATCTGCATCGGGCGGGCATCATCCCCTCCTTCTTCGTCGCCCATGTATTTTATTGGGGGGATACCCACCTGAAAAATCTCGGGGCGCGCCGCGCGGAAAAAATCAGCCCCTTGCGGTCGGCCCTGGAACGGAATATCCCCTTTACCCTGCACCAGGATTCCCCCGTTCTGCCTCCGGACATGCTCGACACGGTCCGCTGCGCCGTAACGAGAGAGACGAAGGCGGGCAAGATCCTGGGGGCGGACGAACGCATCGACGCGCTCTCCGCCCTCCGCGCCGTCACGCGCAACGCGGCCCGCCAATATTTCGAGGAGAACGCGACGGGGAGACTTTCACCCGGCATGCGCGAAAATCTCGTCATACTCTCCGAAGATCCCCTGCGCTGTCCCCCCGAACGGCTGAACGGCCGACTCGTCGAAGAGACGATTTCGGACGGCGAAAGCGTATTCCGGCGCTGAGCGCCGCGCCCGCCGGCCGCGCGTCGGCCCCTCCTTTCAGCATTCCAGATAGTATCTGTCCTTGCCCTGCGTCTTTTTTCCGTATTCAATGGCGGATTTCGGGCAGCCGTCGATGCACGCCATGCAGCGTACGCATTCGTCTCCCCATACCGGACCGTCCTTAAAGGAAATATTTTTCATCGGGCAACGTTTGACGCATTCCCGGCAGCCGCCGCACTTTTCCGTCGCATAAAAGCCCTTGGCCCCGCCGCGCAGCGCCATGCGCAGGGGCGAAAACAGCGAGCCCGCCTTTCCCGACGGGGTTTCATAGCGAAGGATTTCATCGCGCAGAACGGCTTCCGCCAAAGCCGCAATTTTCCCGTCCGCTTCTTCGAGGAGCTTCCCGATTTCGGCGCGGGACGTCGCCTCCTTTCCGATGATGTCGTTCTGCGGCATCCGCACGGAGGCAAAACCGCGGAAGCGAAACCCCTTTTTCTTGTACAGCTTCAAAACATAGCTCTGCGCATCGGCGGGATTCTCCGCGCACGTCACGATAAAATAGGCGTCGTGATTCCCCCGGAAGGGAGTGCGCAAAATGTGCTTCGTCACGATATCCGGAATCCTTCCGTCGTGAATCGGACACACGAATACCAACGGGCGCTCCGAATCGATGTGCCCCGCGTCCCGCCGGCGCAGTCTCTCGTTGATGGAAACGAGCGTATCCTCCGTCCTCTCCGCCAGCTTCTTCGCGACATAGCGGCTGTTGCCCGTACCGCTGAAATACAAAATCATACTCATGACCTCCTTTTTCTGTCGTATTTATCCGATTCCGGCCTTTCCGCGATTTTTCACGGGGCCGACATCTTTTCGTCATAAAGTTAGATTTCTAACTATATATAAACGACTTTCCCCTCCCAAGGAAGAAATTAACCCGTAAAAATATATAGAAGTCTAACTATCTGCGTAAAAATTTTTACTGTGCGTTCTCGATCATCCGGCACATGACAAAATAGAACACCTCCCTGTCCCGTTCGGGAATATCGCGAAACAGGCTGTGCATATACTCGCTTACGCGGCGGGCGATGTCCTTTTCGATCTCGCGGGCCTTGTCCGTCATGGAAATTTTTTTCAGTCTGCCGTCATATTCGACGGATTCCCGCCGGACGTACCCGTTCTTTTCGAGATTGTCCAGAATGCTCGTCACGGAAGAACTCTTGATTTCGAGATATTCCTCCAAATCCTTCTGAAACACGTCGCGGCTCTGATTGTGAAAGAGATAATCCAGCAGCAGGCCCTGCGCGCTGGTGACCGGAGAATTTGCAAAAAGCCCGTCAAAATAGCGTTTCAGATGCCTGTTCATCGCCGAGTATTTTTCCACCAGACTCTTTTCGTCCAACATAACCTCACTGCCTCCGCGGCCCGTTGCTTGGAAGTTGCTTAGAATTTGATTAGAATTCTAAGTTAATAAAATAATACCACCGTTTTCCGCTTTTGTCAAAGAAAAGCGCGCGTTTTTTTCATGAAAATTTTTTCACAATTCCGCCTGCGGGATACAAAAGCGAAAGAAAGGACGCATGAAAAACCATGCGCCCTTTCTCGATTCAATAAAACTCATAAGAGGAAATTGGGGTAATCGATTTTAATTTGCCCGCCAGACAATATTGCCGCCGCGGACGGTACAGAGCACGTCGAAACGCTCGTTCAGTACGGCGAAATCGGCATATTTTCCGACCCGTATCCCGCCCGTCTCGCCGTCGATGCCCAGCGTCCTCGCCGGGTTGATCGTGGCGTAATCCACCGCCTGCAGCAAGGGCACGCCCGCCTTTTCGACGAGGTTTCCGACGGCGCGGTTCATACGCAGAACGCTGCCCGCCAGCGTGCCGTCCTCCAGCCTCGCCTCGCCGTTTTTGACGATGACCGTCTGTCCGCCCAGCTCGCTGACGCCGTCCGCAAGGCCCTTGGCGCGCATCGCGTCCGTAATGAGGGTGAGCTTGTTCTTGGGCTTGCACTTGACCAGCAGCTGAATGGCGGGAACGGATACGTGAATGGTATCCGCAATCAGCTCCGCATTCAGCTCGTCGCACAAAAGCGCGCTGCCCACCGTGCCGATCTCCCTGTGGTGCAGAGGGCTCTGCGCGTTGTAGGTATGGGTGACGTTTTTCGCCCCCGCTTTCATCGCACAGCAGATATCCGCGCATTTCGCGCCCGTATGGCCGATGGATGCGACGATATTCAGGGCATACAGATGTGCGATGAGTTCCGCCGCGCCCTCTTCCTCGGGCGCCAGCGTGACGATTTTGATGGCGCCGCCGCTGGCCGCGTTATATTCGTCGAATACGGAAATCGAGGGCTTCGCGACGTATTCGAGGGGCTGCGCGCCCTTATGCGCCGCCGCGATGAAGGGGCCTTCGAGGTGTACGCCCGCGACCCTCGCCCCCTCCGCGGGAGCGGCTTCGCGATATTCCTTTACCGCGCGCATCGCGCCGAGGATATTTTTCGGGCTTTGGGTCATCGTCGTGGTGAGAAAGGTCGTCGTTCCCTCCGCTGCCACCGTCTTGGCAATGGTACTCAACGCAGACACGGTACCGTCCATTGCATCGGCTCCGCCGGCGCCGTGAATGTGCTCGTCGATAAATCCGGGCAGGACCACCGCATTGTCGGGCAGCGCGATCACCTCCGCGCCGTCCGTTTTGCCCCCGATCGAGGAAATTCTTTCCCCGAAAGAGACGTTTGTCTTTTTTAATCCCTCGCCCTCGACGTATACGAGGGCGTTTTCAAATGCTTTCATGGCAAACTCCTCAATATTTTACAGAAGCGACGCCGCGGCCTTGTCGCACACGAGCGTGCAATCGGGATGCAGCTGCAAAACGCTGGCGGGGACTTTTTCGGTCACCTCTCCCCTGACCAGCCCGTAAACCGCCTTCGCCTTGTTTTCGCCGTTGGCGAGAATGAGAATTTTCTTCGCGTTCATGATATTTTTCAGCCCCATCGTGAACGCCTGGCGGGGCACCTCGTCGATGCTGGCAAACATGCGGGAATTGTCCCTGATGGTGCTTTCGGCGAGGTCGACGATGTGCGTGACGCTGCCGAAGGGAGTGCCCGGCTCGTTGAAGGCGATATGTCCGTTGGAGCCGATCCCCAGCACCTGGATGTCGCGGGGAAGCGCTTCGAGCAGCGCGTTATAGCGCGCGCATTCCGCCTCCCTGTCCGCCGCCTTCCCGTTTTCGATGTTGGTATTTTTCAAATCGATGTCGATGTGGTCGAACAGATTGTGGCGCATAAAATAGACGTAGCTCTGGTCGCTGGAATAGTCTAGCCCCGCATATTCGTCGAGGTTGACCGTCTTGATCTCCCGATAGCTGGTGCCGTTCTTTTCGTGGTCCTCTATCATATTGCGATACAGCCCGAGGGGGGTGGAACCGGTCGCCAGCCCCAGCACCGCACGCGGATTGTTCTTCACGACCTCCGCCATCACTTCAAAGGCCTTACGGCTCATTTCCTCATAATTTTCGGTCACGATGACTTTCATTTTCTTTCTCCCGTTTCCTTTTTTTCGATTGGTTTATTCGAAGTCCCGGGGAAGGGAAGCCGCGGCGATGCTCTGCCCCACCCGACGGTTCTTTTCGTCGGGAAGGGAAATGTCCAGGCCCGCAAACTCGGGATACTCCTCGGCGAGCACCTTTTTGCACGTTTCGAGAAGGATGTTTCCGCCCTTGCCGCCCGTCACGCGACCCAGGAGCAGTATGTGCTTTATATCGTAAAATTTCGCATAGAAGGGAACGGTATAGGCGAGATACACGCCGATATCCTCGTAGATCTGCGCCGCGAGCGGATCGTCCTTCTCCATCAGCGCCTGGATCTCTTTCAGCTTTTCGGCGGGCGTGCTGCCCTCCTTGAACTTATAGCCGCCGTTCTCCGCCAGCTTGATGACCGCGTCCTGGGAGAAATACTTGCACCCGACGCCGACGTCGCCGCTCCATTCGTCCCGCATCGCGTCCGGATTGAAATCGACGGGCGCAAAGGCGAGCTCGGAAAGCCAGCCGTTGATGCCGCCGTCCTTGTTGATGTAACCGACCGCCTCGCTGGTGCCCATGGCGATGCCGAGCACCCTGCCGTCGTTGAGGTCGATGCTGCCCGCAAGCGCCGTGACGTCCCCGTCGTTGGCGACCTCCAGAGGCACGTTCCCCATCTCCTTGGCGATGTTGATGTACATATTCTTTACGTAATCGCCGTACTTTTCCTTGTCCACTTTGAGAAAGAGGGAGGCGACCATGATTTTGTTGTCCACGTACACGCCCGCCGAGGAAACGCCGATGCAGTCCACGCGGGGCATCTTGGAGGCCGCCGTTTTCATCGCGGTGAGGATTTCATTGTAGTGATAGGTCGGGTCCTCCGTCGTCTTGGGATGCCATACGACCTCCTCGCTGTAAACCACCTCTCCGTCCACGACGGCGCTCACCTTTCTGTCGCTGCCGCCCGCGTCGAATCCGATGCGGCAGCCCTTCAGAAATCCGCCCACCTTCACGGAATTGTTCTTCTGCTCGGGCACCTCCGCGGCGGAGATGAAAATCACTTCGAAAGGCTTTTCATAGACGCCGCTCATGAAATCGGCGTCAAACGCCCGCTCGCCCTCCGGCGTATACTCCTTTTGCAGACGCTCGAAAATCTTCCGGCTGCCGGCGACGTAAATTTTGTATCCGCCGACCACCCACAAAACGCTCTTTACCAGCCGTTCGGCAATGCGGTAGTTGAGCTCGTCCTCCACGCCGTCCCGGAACGCGGTATAGCGGTACACGTAGTTATACCCCCCGCTGCGCTCCACGACGAGGGCGATTTCCGCCCGATCCTCCGCTTTCGCCGCGCGCACCTTTTCGTCAAACGCTTTCAGCGCCTCGATCATGGGATAAAAGTCTCTATCGAGCACAGGTCTTTTCACTAAAGCGCCCTCCTTTTGTTTCGTGCCTTTATTATACTACTTTTTCCGAAAAACGCAATAGAAATCATTTCTCTGTTTTTACAAAATATTTCTCAAAAAAGAAGCGCGAAATATTTTACAAACACGCCCCCGTTCTGCTATAATAAAGGCATGGAAAAACGGGCAAAGACAAAGCGGTTTTACATGCACCGCATAGCGAATCTTCTCAACGTCCAGAAAATCGTGACGATACACTATCAGGAACTGTCCCCGGGATACGTCTCGGAGGAGGAGACGCATGACTTCTGGGAGGTCATCTATGCGGACAAAGAGGCGCTCTTTATCGTCCGGGACGGGGAAAGGACCCCCCTTCTCCAAGGGGAAATGGTATTCATCAAGCCCAATCAGCCCCATTTTGTGGAAAGCGGAAAAAAGGAGCCGAATATTTTCATCGTCTCCTTTGAATGCCGTTCGGAAAGCATGGGCTTTTTCTGCGACAAAAAATTCCCCGTGCCCGAAAATTACCGCTATCTCCTGCAAAACATCATGTCCGAGGCCACGGAGACCTTCGTCATTCCCGATTTCGACCCCGACCTCAACCGGCTGGAGCTGCGCCAGCGCCCCAATCTCGGCGGAGAGCAGGTCATCAAAAATTCGCTGGAGCTGCTGCTCGTCTATCTGCTGCGCGCCGCTTCGGGACAGAGCGCCCCGCAGGAATTTTTCATCTCGAAAATTTCCTCCTCCTCCGATCTGCAGGACGAAATCGTGCGCATCCTCTCCGAACATCTGTACGACCGATTCGAGCTGGACGACCTCTGCGCCCGACTGCATTACGGCAAGACCTATCTTTGCACCTTCTTCCGCGAAAAGACGGGCATGAGCATTTACCGCACCTATCTCAAGCTGAAAACGGACGAATCGAAAAAACTCATCCGCATGCGCTGCACCTTTTCGGAAATCGCGGAAAAACTGTGTTTCGATTCGCTCTCCCATTTCAATTACGTATTCAAAAAATATGTCGGCATGACCCCGGGCGAATACAAGGCGAGCATCAAATAGCCCCGGTTTCCCGGGCGAAAGCGCGGCGGCGCTTTCCCCTGCCCGCGTCCGCCGTCCCTGCGGCAAAACCCCGTCCCCTTTGCGTAGGGACGGGGTTTTTTATACGGAAAAGCGTTCGCCTCCGCGGGTTCAGTACACAAAGTCGATGTCGATATCGCCGTTGTTGCAAGAGGCGGCAAACGATTTCGCGCCGCCCTCTTTATACTCCGGCAGATTGCAGTCCCCCTTCTTTATCTCGCACGATATGGAAAAATCGTCCCATCCGCCCAGGACGGTGCCCTTGATATTCCCGTTTTTCGCCGTCAGATCGATGGACTTTCCCACACCCACGCGCTCGCAAACGACGTCGCCTCCGTTGGCGTCGAGGGTCACGCTCTCCGCAAACGACAGCGACGTAACCGTAATGTCCTCGTTGGTGGTCGTCGCCGAGAGGGCGGCCATACCGTCCGGGATACGCACTTCTATTTTGCGGTATTCCGCCGACGGCTTCGTGCCGATAAAATCCGTCCAGCTCTTGTCGGAAGTCAGCTCGACGCGCAGCACGCCGTCCTCGGAAAGGGAAATGTCGAGATACTCCTTTTCGCCGTCAAAATAATCGATATGGACCTGATCGTCCTCCGACGCGCCGATTTGCAATTCCCGGTCGGTCACCTCGATGACGATACTCTCCACCTCGCCGTCGCCGGAGAGATAGGATTTCTCCGCAAAATTGTCCGCGCCCGAACAGCCCGCAAACGCAAAGGCGGCAAAGCCGACGACGGTTCCCAAAAATACAGCCGTTTTTTTCATTTTTGAAACCTCCTGATTCTTTCTTGACATTCTTGTTTTTTGATGTTATAATGATGATATACCTTTGTGTAACACAAAAGTCAAGAAAAAAAACGGGGTCTATGAAAAATTTTTTTTCGATAAGCGAAACGGCAAAAATGGCCGGCATGACGGCGGAAACCCTGCGGCACTACGACCGAATCGGTCTGGTAAAGCCGTGCAAGGTGGACAAATGGACGGGCTACCGCTACTATTCCCGGCAGGACGTCGTCCGGCTGGACACGATACGCGCCCTGCGCTGCATGGATCTGACACTGTCGGAGATAAAAGAGATCCTGTCGTATGACGATTTCGGCAAAATCGCGGACGCCCTGAAACGGGCGGAAAAGAACGCGGACGAAAAAATTGCCGAATTGCATCGCGCCAAGGCGAAGATCCGGCGCGCCCGCATGTACTATCAAAGCAAATCGAACGAGGATTTGCCGGCGGAGGAGCCCTTTGTAAAATACTTTCCGCAGCGGGTCATCCTGTTGTCCGAGACGTTGGAGACGCCCACGCTGGACAATTTGCGGGATTACCACCGCCATTTTTACGGACAGCTGCCGGAGAGCATGAAGGAGGATTTTTCCTTCGAGGACCTGGCGGGAATTTACGTGCAGGACGGACGGCGGCGGCTGTTTGCCGTGTGTACGAAGTACAGACAGACGGACGGCATAAAAATTTTGCCGCAGGGAAACTACTTGTGCGCCGATTGTACGGAGGAAAACCTCGGACGGATAATGGAGGCGCTGACGGAGAGGGCGAAAAGCGAATGCGGCGCCCCGCCCCGCTTTGTCGTGCAATTGATTGTCGTGACGGGCATTCTGCAATGGAACTATCGGGTGCAGGTGTTCCTGTCGGAATAGGGCCGGCCGAAAAGCGGGAATTTGCCGTGCAT
The DNA here is from genome assembly GCA_944375795.1 of uncultured Clostridia bacterium. Lineage (GTDB taxonomy): Bacteria > Bacillota > Clostridia > Christensenellales > Borkfalkiaceae > Scatosoma. The sequence goes on from CALWAU010000105.1 coordinate 8,335, forward strand.
TCCCGGCAAAGTCTCCGTGCGGCACGCTCCCGTCCGGCCGAAAGGGCTTGCGGAAAAATCCGCAAGCCCCCCGTTTTTTATATTTTCGGACAAAAAACCGAACCGATCGGCGTTTGCCGAAAGGTCCGGTTTATCCTGGTGGAGATAACGAGATTCGAACTCGTGGCCTGTACGTTGCGAACGTACCGCTCTACCAACTGAGCCATATCCCCGAAAGCATGATATATTATATACCATTCTTCCGCTTTTGTCAATAGTTTCCGCGCAATTTTCCGAAAATTTTTTTGATTTATTTTGTTGTATACTTGTGTAGAACAGTAAGGCGAGCTGTTTTATACAAGTTTTTTGTATATATATGTCTTTTATACGTAGATAGACGGAAAGCCAAGCCGTGAGCGACGGCGTTATAGTCGCTCCCCCTTTGATACAGTCGCCGGGCAGGCGTTGTAAATAATTTATAAGGCGTATAGCTGAAGGAGAATCAATCATGGCAGAAGTAAAGTTGTACAAACGTACGGGAACGTATCTCGACCAGAAAGACGGCACTGAAAAGCCCTTCACTAATTTCTTTGTCGCATGCGGTGACGTATTCGTTCCGGTGGAAGTGAAGTATTTTGAAGACAAAGAAACGGGACGTGATGACAGATACCGCGAGAGGAAAGTTTTACTTTCGGCATTTGCCGAAGTTCTTCCCGAACGCAAGAATGCCGTGCAGAAAGATAAAGCGGCGGGAAGCAAATCCACGTCTGCCGTCGATGAAGACGGTATT
>CALWAU010000106.1 GCA_944375795.1 uncultured Clostridia bacterium
ACGCGGAACTGATCGTGACGGAAACATGGCTGGCGGATACGGAGACGACGAAAAGCTATGCGGGTGCGCTGGTGGGAACGGAAACGTCGGACGGGAATTATGAGAATTTCCCCGCGGAGTTTTACGATTGCGAGCTGACGGCGGTGTCGTACTGCGCGTATTACGGAAAGGTGATTTTTGCGGAAAATCCGCAGAGATATTCGATGGCATATACGGCGAGCGCATTGCTCGCGGAAGGGCAGACCGACCCCTTCCTGACCAAGATTACGGACAGCGTGCTTGCGGACAGGCTTGCGTTCGGAGCGAAAAGCTATACGGTCAGAGTGGGGCAAACCATGCCGACATCCCTCGTCAGCGGCGAAAAAGCCGTGAACATGAAAGCGGTGTATTCGAGCGACAGCGAAACGATTACCGTGGACGAAAACGGAACGCTGACGGCAAAAGCCGCAGGTTCCGCGACGATTACGGCGACGATAGGAAACAAAACGGCGAGCGTACAAGTAACGGCGGAACCCGTCGCGGTGCGGGAAATCCTCGATGTTTCAATGACGGCGGAGGGCGATACTGCGATGTTCGACCTTTCCGCTTATCTCGGAGCGGAGGGTAGGGTCACCGCTGTATTGGACGGAAAGGATATATCCGTAAGCGGCACGCCCGCGGCAATCGTATTCGATAAGCAGGACTTGTATGCGGAAACGTACGGAAACAAAACGCTTGTCGTTACCTGCGTAAACGGGGATACCATCTCCGCAGCGGAGGCGACCGTTTGCGTGGCGAGCCACGTGGTGACGACCGTGGCGGAATTTAATGCGGCGATGCCGGGAGGGGCATACGTCGTGCTGGCAAATGATATTTCTTTTGACGGAACCGATCCGGACAGGGCGGGTACGTTTGAGGGGATATTTGACGGCAGGGGTTATGTTCTCGACGGCATGACGGTCGGCGTCAATTATGTATTCTGCTATACGATGAACGGGGTTATCCGAAACGTGACGATTACCGATTTGAGCCTCGGGGCAGGAACCGGACTTTACGGCGAGGGAAAAGGACTGGCCCAGAATGTCTACGTACAGGCACGGTCGGTCGTAACCGGATGGGCGAGTTGGCATACGGGATTTTTCGGCTCGAACAATTCCCTCGATTATAATCGGGTAAAGCATTGCATAATCGTTGTGGACAGTGTCAATACGGCCAATGCCGGCAACGTGTACGGGATCGGAGGACACTATGACGGTTTGGGATATGCAGACGGCCTGTACATGATCGGCGCTACCGACAGATGCATGCCGGTCAGAGTTATATCGTCTTCGGACAATCAGGATAATTATGCGGGATATGCCGATAGAGCGGGCATGAAAAACGCCGTTGAGTCAGGAACTATCGGGTTTGCCGATTGGGATAAGGATTTCTGGACGTTTGACGCGGACGGTCTCCCCGTGCCAGCGCATATGCCGGAATAAGAAAAATTTGCCCGAAGCGCCCGACTTTCTGTCGGGCGCTTGTAACGGGAACGGATGTTTTTATGAAACGACTGATATTGGATACCGATATGGGCGCCGACTGCGACGATGCGGTCGCCCTGGCGCTGCTCCTGCAAAAAATGCGCCGCAGGGAATGCGAAGTTTTGTGCGTGACGGCGGCGACGACCCGCCGCGGAGCCGTCGCGGCGATCGCGGCGATTTGTTCCGGATATTCGTATCCCGATATTCCCGTGGGGAAAATGGCGCCTCCGCCGCTCGCCTGCGACAAAGAGGATTCTTTTGCGGAAGCGGTGGCAAAACTTTACGGAAAAGAGGACGTCGGGACGGACGCGGTATCTCTCATGCGTAAGACATTGGAAGAGGCGGAGGAAAAAGTCGTTCTGGCGGAGATCGGGCCTCTCACCAACGTCGCGCGGCTGCTGCGTTCCCCGCCCGATCGGTATTCGGATAAGACGGGCGCCGAACTGGTGCGGCGGAAAGCGGAGGCGCTGTTCGTGATGGGCGGCAGTTTCAGCGAAAATTACAAGCTTTGGGGACGGGAGGGGCAATCGCCGCTTTGCGAATGGAATATCGCGCAGGACGTCGTTTCCGCGCGCTTCGTTGCGGAAAACATCCCCGTGCCGATCTGTTTCGTGCCCTTCGAGGCGGGGGCGGAAGTGTATGCGGAGATACGGGAGGCGGAAAATCAGCCGCTTTGGGACTGTGCGCGGGAATTTGCCGGCAAATACGGCTTGCCCTGCAAGGGGACTTTTTCCCGCCCGTGCTGGGACCCCGTCACCTGTCTGTGCGCCGTTTCCGACGTACGGAAATATTATCGGTTTTCCGAGTTCGGGAAGGTCGCGATTTCAAAAGAGGGCATAACGACTTTTTCGGCGGAAAAGGGCGGAAATGCCCGCATTGTGCTGCTGCGCGAAAATTACAGGGACGTCGCGGAAAAATTGGTCGGTTTCTGAATTTCGTCCACGGTCGCATCGGGAGGTAAATATGCATTTTCATAAAAGAGAAAACAGCGTGATCGTCGCCGGGCATCGGGGGTTTATCGCCCGAAGAACAGCGGATTGCGGAGCGTTAGCTGCCTGAATCGGAAGAACGGTTTTATGCGTAGAAAGCGTTTTTCGGAAGGGCGGCGGCGCAATAGAATCAAAATAATATTTATAAATTCGGAGAAAAAATATGGCTGTTATTACGATTATCGGTTCGGGCATGATGGGTTCGGCATTGGCGTTTCCCGCCCGGGAGAACGGGCACGAGGTGCGGCTTGTCGGTACTCATCTCGACAAAGACATCATTGCGGCGTGCAAAGCGACGGATACGCATCCCAAATTTGACCGTCCGTTTCCTGCGGGCGTAAAATATTATTTTCGGGAAGAAGCCGACGAGGCAATCGCGGGATGCGATTTTGTCATCTGCGGCGTGTCGAGTTTCGGCGTGGAGTGGTTTGCGGAAAACATTCTTCCCCGCATTCCCGAAGAGGTGCCCGTGCTTTCCGTCACCAAGGGACTGTACGATCTTGCGGACGGCTCTTTCATGACTTACCCCGATTATTGGAAAAGGGAAATGAAAAATCGGGGGCGCAAATTGAACGTCAACGCCATCGGGGGACCCTGCACGAGTTACGAGCTCGTCGCGCACGACCATTCCTGCGTGACTTTCTGCGGTGAGGACGAAGAGACGCTGCGCTTTCTGAAAGCGTGTATGCGGACGGATTACTATCATATCTCCCTTTCGACGGACGTCGCGGGGATCGAGAGCGCGGTGGCGCTGAAAAACGGTTATGCGCTGGGTGTGGCGCTCACCATCGGCGCAAACCGCAAGGCGTTCGGCAACGATACGCTGCACTACAATTCGCAGGCGGGCGTATTCGGTCAGGCGGTGAAAGAAATGCGCGAGCTCCTGAAAA
>CALWAU010000107.1 GCA_944375795.1 uncultured Clostridia bacterium
TATTGTTTTCGCTTGGGCGTTTTTGCTCTATTGAGCGAAACGCGGATATACTTTGCAAAACATTGTCGGGCTTGCGTTTTCCTCGGGTCATGTACTTCTGTGTACACTCCCCGTCGGAAATCCGCGCCCTTCGTGTCTTGCTTGTATCCCCGCGTTTTGACGGTAACCGTTTCGCTCGGCAGAGCCAAACGCGGATACGAGCAAAACAATCCCTCAGTCATGCTGCGGCAGACAGCTCCCTTTACACAAAGGAGCCTCGGGAAAGCGGTATTCTAATTTGCTTCTTTACACAAAGGAGCCTTGGGAAAGCGGCGCTCCGATTTGCTCTTTACACAAAGCAGCCTCCTTTAAGCCTCCCCTTTTTGACAAAGGGGAGGTGGCACAAAGTGCCGGAAGGGATAAGCCACTATTTATTCATTCGGGTCGGGCGAAATGAAAAAATACGGGTAAGCGTCAGGCTTGCGGGCGCGGAAAATCCGTGATATAATAAAAAGGAGAAAAATTTTGCCCGGATTGCATAAAAACGGCCGTCGGAAACTGTCATATATAATGAACGGGAAATAAAGCGGTCCGATACGGGCGGCGGGAAGGGAAAGGCGTCGATGAGAGAGCGAGAGCGCGGAGAAAAGCAAAAGCGTTTCAGGAAGGTTATGCAAAAGATCGCCGAGGGCAGAAAGGGAGGCATGGAGGAGTTTTACGGGCTGTACGGAAAACTTATCTATTATGCCGCCTATTCCGTCTGCCGCACCAAAGCGGACGCGGACGACGTCGTAAACAAGGTGCTGATAAAAATCTGGAATCTGTCCTCCGCCCTGCCTGAAACGGAAAATCCCGAGGGCTGGCTGTATTCGGTGAGCGTGAACGCCGCCAAAGACCTGTTGCGGGAAAGGAGATATCTGCCCCTGCATGAGGATTATTCCGACGCGCGGGACGGGGCGGAGGATATCGACGGGGAGGACGCATTTTATTCGATGATAGACTTTTTGTCCGAAGCGGAGCGGCGCATCATCGTGTGCCGGATCATCCGGAAAATGCCGTTCGGGGAAATCGCGGAGGAGGAGGGCATGCCGCTCGGTTCGGTCACCGCGATGTACTATCGTTCGCTGAAAAAGGTAAGGGAACAGCTGGAAGGCCGCATGGAAAGCGGGAAATGAACGTTTTACAGACGGGCGGGCAACGCCGCCGGAAGGAGGAGAACATGGAAGAAAACAGGGAAGAAAAAGACTTGCGCGAATCGGAAAAGGTGGAAAAGCTGCTGCAAAAGAGCGCGGACAAGATAAAAATGCGCCTTTTTTCGGGGGTGTGGAAGGAGATAAAACCCGCCCTCGGACAAAAGAAGCGCCGCTTTTCCGTAAAGCGGCTCACGGCGGCGGTTGCCCTTTCGCTCGCGGGCGTGTTGGTGTGCGGTTTCGTCTTTCGCTTTCTCTATATGGAGGGGGTGTTCGACAGGGCGCTTTCCTATAACTACGGACAGGCGGACTATGCCAAGCATCGGGTGGCGGAGGCGCAGTACCTGCCCGACCCCGAAAAGCTCGCGTCCGCGGAAAAATCCGCCGTCCGCGCGGCGGGTGCCGATTTTTCCGTCGATCTTTCCGAGGATGACGGGGGCAGAGTTGAGACGACAGACGAAAGCGGGGCGGAGCTTTCCCGCATCGATCTCGAGGGGTTCCGCCGCTGCGTGGACGACTGGGGAACGATAGAGGGCATGGGCGCGGGCAAGTACCAGGGATACAGCATTTACGAAATACGCGACGAACTGTACGACGTCCTCGACGCCGTGCCCGCCTTCGGGCGCTGGTTCCGTTTCCCGCATTGGTCGGATTACCCGGAGGGGGAAGACCCCTATTATGCGAACTGGGCGTATTACATGGAATATGACGAAGAACGGGACGCGTTGACCATGACCCGGGTGTGCTGGGCGACGAGGTTCGCCTATTTCGACTTTGAAAACAAGAGGGTCGTGGAAGATTATGACGAAGGAGGGGACGAGAGTATCGTTCAGTTCGAGGTGATGCGCACCCGCTATTATTATGACGAGGCGGGCAGGGAGACGGTGGAGTGTTACGTCTACGCCGTTGCCTGCGACCATGTGGACAACTCGCCGGGGAGCGGCGGGCGGACGGGCTATTACCAGCCGGACGAAAAATATTATTATCCCGTATCCGTGCAGTATCTCAAAAACGTGCGGGATACCAGCCTGACCAAATACATCGTCGAATACTGCGAGCGGGAATCTTCGGACTGGATGGATTCGCCCGAGGAATGGGATTTCGGCGATTGGGGGTCGAGTTCTCCGTATAACATCGGACATCGGGATTCGGACGGCACGCGGCTGGACTTTTTGCAGCTCGATTACGGCGGAGAGGACAACGTGCGCATGCTGAAAATCCGCCGTCGCCTGCCCACCGAGTTTATCGATTTTGACGCCGCATCCGTCCTCTTTTACGCCGCGACGGCGGAAGGGGTGGGATATATGGAAGGGTATTACGACCGCTGCACGGACGCTTCCGCGCCCACGGCCCGGGAGGCGCTGGGGGGTGGCGGCTTCGACGAAAACGGCAATGTGGACGAAGGGTTCGGCGGGATGGGATACAGCGTCGGTATTTACGAAAATGTCGCGTCGGGGGTGGACATCACCCGCTGGGAGGAAGAAATTTACGGCAATATCGGCGGGATCGGCATATTGCTCGACCGCTCCGTCTCCCTTCTCGGCGAAAGGACGGGGGCAGGGGAGAGCTTTTCGCAAATCACGGAGGGATTTCTCGCGCGGGTGGACAAAAGTTATCTCTCGGGCGACAGGCTCGCCTACGCTGGGGTTCTGGACGGGTATATCGCCGATCTGGCGGCAAATATCGCGGACAATTTCTGCCTGAAATCGGAGTGGGCGGATATCTATTTGGCGAGCGACCGCGCAACGGAAGTGGACATCGACGGCAATCAGTCGGCGGCGTCGGAGGCGATAGAGGTCGGAAACGCGGGCGCGGAAGTCGGCGTTTCGGGCGGAGTGGCGCACTATACCCTGTCCGGTACAGTTCCGTCCACCATTCTTTTGGAGAACAGGGAGGAATATTCCCTGCGGCTTGTATTTTTCTCGGAAAACGGGGATTGGTATCTGCCCGCGGGTTCGGCGCCGTCGGCGGTGTTTGAGAGGGGCAGGGATTTGACTGTCGCGGGAGAAGGGGAATTTTCCTTCGCGGATATAGACATGGACGTGTCGGGGACGTACACCCTGGGCATGGCGCTGGTGAAAGGGAACAGGGTATGTTCGGCATTTGTTCCCGTGCGCGTGACGGAGTACGAAGATGTTACCATCCCCGCTTCAGAGGAAAACGGCTTTGAAAAGAGCTATACGGTCACCTGCGAGGACGGGACGCTGAAAGTGGAATTTGTCTGTAAAGATGTGCAGCCCCCCGAAGTATCGTGGCCGGAGCAGGTCGTCGTTCCGCGGGGGACGAGCGTGGCGGAGGCGTTTTCGGGGGTGCGGATAGAGGACAACGGCGAGATTGTCTCCGCGGAGATCTATCGCCCGGACGGCAGCCGTTACGGGCGCTGGAACGAGGAAGCGGAGGCGGGCGTCAACGTGCTGGTCGTGCGGGACGAAGGGGGGAATGAACCCCGCTTTTCCCTCACGGTGATCCTCGTCTGAGCGGCGGAGAAAGGCCCCGGACAAAGGAAAGTGAGGGAAGGCGGCCTTTATACCGCGTTTCGCTTGTCCCAAACAAGTAACCAATCCCCCCCCTTCACTTTCCCCCCTTTACACAAGGGGGGCTTGTTTGTGGTGTTTCCGAACCTTTACACAAAGGGGGACGGATTGTGCGGTGTTTCCCCTTTCCTTTGACAAAAAGGGGAGGCTTAAAGAAGGCTCCTTTATGCAAGAGGAGCAAATCGAATCGCCGTTTCCCCGAGGCTCCTTTGTGCAAAGGGAGCTGTCATGCGCAGCATGACTGAGGGATTGTCTACACGTTCACCGTCAAAACGCGGAGATACGAGTTATGCGCGGAGCCTGCGGAGGTCCGAGGGGAGCTTACTTATCCGTAAGTGACCCGAGGAACCCGCCAGGGCGACAATGCACAACGATGTAGATTCGCGTTTCCCCCCCCCAATAAAGCGAAACCGCAAACCGTCAAAACGCGGAGAAGAGTCGCAGATTGCGTCCGATCCCGGAAGCTTCAGCGAAGGGAACGTACACAATGGTACGTGACCGAGACGAACGCCGGCAAGGGCGCAAAATGTACCCTTATACCGCGTTTTCCTCAATAAAAACAACGGTGAGAAAGGATTGCCGTCCGCCTCGGCCGCCTAAGCGGCAGAAAATTTCATACGAAAAAAGGAGGGCATTGTACCCGCCTTTTCCGTCGGTTCCTTCCTTTCACAAAAT
>CALWAU010000108.1 GCA_944375795.1 uncultured Clostridia bacterium
ACAGGAGATTTTTGGGGAAGAGGAGAAGCCGCAGGGCGGGCCTGGCAGACGGGCTTCGCTTGTCTGCCCGCCGGCTTCCGCGCGCTTCGACGAGGTATGTGACCAAGGCAAAACGCAAGCCCGACAATGTATTGCGCAGTAGATTCGCGTTTCCTCCGATTCAAACGGATAAACCCTGCATTGACCGCAAAGCGGTAAGGGCGCAAACCTTTGGTTTGCTTTTACGGGGCAGGGTTGCGGCTATCGCCGCCTGACCGCTTGCGCGGTGAAGCTTTGCGGGCTCCGCCCTGCACCCGCAAAGGACAGTGTCCCTTGACCCTTTTTCAGGGCTCCTTTGGGCAAAGGGAGTCGGCTGCCGCAGGCAGACTGAGGGATTGTCTGCCCGTGAGCGTCTCCGACCGACCATAAACGCCCCGCGGAAAAAAGGGAAAAATTGCGATTTTTTCCGAAAAAATGCGCCGTTTCAGCCCTGTTTCCGAAACGGCGTTTCCCGTGAAACTTTATATGCTTTTATTCCTCTTCGCGCAGGGCGATTTTGGAGAGCAGGCGATCGTCACGCACCGCCGCGCCGCCGCCCGAAACGACGGCAAACTGCGGTTCGTCGCAGACATGGATACGCATGTCCAGCTTTTTGCCGATATATTCGGGCACGAAGGAGAGCTTCGCCACGCCCCCGGAGAGATAAATCCCGTTACCGTTGACGGCCGCCGCCACCTCGGCGGGCAGCTTTTCCAGCACGAGGGAGGTATATTCCAGAATTTTATCGATATACGTGCGGATACAGGGTTCTATTTCTTCGGCGCGGACGGACACCGAACCGGGGCGCATGACGGAGGACAGACTTCCCTCCACCACCGTGGCGCCGCGCGCGCCCACCGCGAGGGAACCGATTTCGTTTTTCACCCGTTCGGCGGAGAGCGCGCCGATGCGCAGCCCCTTGCACGCTTCGATGCGGTCTATGATGTTGGCGTCCATATTGTTGCCGCCGATGTTCATGGACAGCCCCGCGATGATGCCGTCGGGAGAGAGCACCGCGACGTTGGTCACGCCGCCGCCGATATCCAGACAGCAAACGGGGTCCGATTCGCTCAAAACGGCGTCCGCCCCCAGCGCGGCGAGAAAGGGCGCCTCGACGAATCGGATTTTCTTCAGCCCGCATTCTCCCGCGAGCGCGGCATAATCCTCCGTCAGCGCCGACGAAGCGCCGCAGGGCACGGAAAAGACGGCGAGAGAACGCCCCAGCCGCGCGGGACGGATGCCGATGCGGGAGAGAAATTCCCGCAGCATGACGACGGCGAGGCGCATGTCGACGATTTCCCCCTCGTAGACGGGAAACACGATCTCCGTGAACTCCGCGGTTTTCCCCACCAGCTTTTTCGCGTCCTTCCCTATCGCCTTCACTTCCCGGTCCGGCCCGCTGACGGCGACGCAGGAAGGCTCCGCCAGCACGATGCCGCTGCCCGCGTCCGCGCGGTATATTTTGGTCACGGACGAACCGAGATCTATCGCAAGTTTTACCATAACGAAACTCCTTTATTCCCGTTCGAAGACTTTCAGCCCGGCCCCCGAAAGCATCTCCCGGCACAGCTCCAGCGGCAGCCCCACCACGTTGGAATAGCTCCCCGAAATTTTTTCGACCAGGCCGCCGTCCTGAATCCCGTAGGCGCCCGCCTTGTCCATCGGGGAACCCGAAGCGACGTAATCGCGGATAAACGCCTCGCTCAAAGGCAGAAAGGTGACCTCGGTGCGCGCGCATCCCGCGCGCAGAACGCCGCCCGCAACGAGCGCCACCCCCGTAAAGACTTCGTGCGTGCGCCCGGAGAGCGCGGAGAGCATTTTTGCCGCGTCCGCTTCGTCGCGGGGCTTGCCGAGAATGCGCCCGTCCAGGACGACAACCGTATCCGCGCCGAGCACGGCCGCGCCCGCCGCCTCGGGCAGGGCGGCGACCTCCTCCGCCTTCCGCCGCGCCAGAAGCTTTACAAATTCGTCGAGCGGGAGGGAAGGGTCGGCATTCTCCCCGCCGCGCGCGGGGAGCACTTCAAATGCGGGATAAACTTTTTTCAGCAGCTCCCGCCGGCGGGGGGAAGCACTGGCCAGAATGAGACGCATACGCCTTTGCTCCTTCATGGAAACGATATGGCGCCGCTTTCCGCGGGGAAAAGCGGCGCCGTCCGTTGCCGGAATCAGAGAATTTCCAGATTTTTGCGGAACGCCCTCTTGAATTCTCCGTTCGCCTGGGAGGCGTCGCGGATTTCGAGGGAGGCGTCGCCCGTGACCTCCGTCTTCATGATGACGGAATCGCCCAGCACGTCGCAGTTGACGCCGCTCACCATGCCGGAGGCGCTCCTGTCGAGGCTTTCGGCGATGCGGAGCAGAACGCCCAGCTTTTTCACGGCGTCGAGGTCCTCTTCGAGCACGATATCCTTATATTTCTGCCAATCGGAGAGGGAGATGTCCTCCTTCTTGTGGCAGCAGGCGACGAACGCGGCCAGCACGATCTCCCTGTGCGTCGCGCCGTATATGGACGAATTGAGGATCATATAACAGCTGTGCTTCTGGTGGTTGTAATACTTGATGCGCATGCCGCAGTCGTGCAGGCTGGCGGCGATTTTCAGAACTTTCAGGTACTGCCGCGAGAACTTGTGCAGAACGCGGAGCTGCTTGAACAGCTGTATGGACAAATGCACGACGTGTTCGACGTGCTTGGGGTCGCAGTCGTAATAGCGGACCAGCGTTTCGAGGCTGTAACTCAGGACGTCGGAAACCGGCTTTTCGAGGGTCATGGGCAGCGCCTGATTGAACATGATGCCCTCCCGCAGCCCCGCGCCGCCGATCGTGAACTTGTCGATGTTCATGTAGGTGACGAAGGACTTGACGATCGCCATCGCGGCGGGCATGATGTCCGCGCGGGCGGGCGAAAGCCCCCGGATCTTTTTGCGCTTGTCGATGTCGAGCACCTTGATCATGTCGTAGATGTTGGTGAAATCCTCGACGGCAAGATGATAATTGTGCACCGTGTCGAGGGGATATTTCTTCACGAGTTTGCTGATTTTGAACAGGTTGCGGAAGGAACCGCCGACGCCGATCATCTGCGCTTCGGGATCCACGTCTTTCAGCCAGGGCTGTTTTTTCAGCTGTTCGGTGAAGAACTCCTCGATTTTTTCCGCCGCCTGCTCGGGCGTGCAGTCCCCCGCGAACAGGTCGGTGAGCGTGACGGCGCCGAAGGGCAGCGTCGCGTAACCGAGCATGTTGCGGCGGTTGTAATACACGATCTTCGTGCTGCCGCCGCCGATTTCCAGAATCAGCCCCTTGGGGATATCCATCGTATTGATGACGCCGCGATAGACGAGCGTCGCCTCCTCTTCCTCGGAGAGGACGCGTATTTTTATGTTGCAGGTAGCCTGAATCTCGTCGAGGAAGGAACGCTGATTTTTCGCGCGGCGGACGGCCGCGGTGGCCACCGCGATGATCCTGTCCACGCCCGACGAATCGCACAGCCTCTTGAACATCTTCAGCGTGCGGATGGTCTCCGCCACCCTCTGCGGCTTCAGAAAGCCGTCGCGGTCCATGTCCTGTCCGAGGCGGACGCTCTCTTTCAGCTCGTCCACCACCATGAAATGTCCCTCCGTAAACAGGTTGACGATGACGAGCCGCGCCGAATTGGAACCCAAATCGATAATGCCTATTTTTTCCACTTTTCTTTACCTCACCTTTCGCGGCAGACGGAAAACCCTACCCGAATGCCGTATCGTGTAATAAAAATCGAAATCCGAATCAAACAAATTTACCTCGGGCCGCGGGGCCTCGACGCTCTTCCGACAAAATCGGGCGGAATTTTTCCGTGCTCCGCAGCCGCGGGGGCCTCTCACCGCCGCCCGCCGAAGTTGTTTCATGAATCAGTTTTCCCATAGTTTACCACATAAAAACGTTTTTGTCCATACCCTTTTGAAAAATTTTTGGGAATTTTCAGAATTTTTTTTCCGAATCGACGCATTTCGACCCCTTCCGCCCTTCCCGTTTTTTTCAAAATGTAAGAAACAAACAAAAACAGACCCAAACGGACACGAGAAAGGAGACCGCCCCTTTGACGAGGGCGCTCTCCCATTTTCCCCTTTCGGATTTTTCCCTTTTTCCGTCGGCGATATACCGACGGAGACGACAATTATGACAAAATCGTGAAAATTGCGGCCGAAGTCCCATGGCCTGCCGCCCTCTCCGAGGCTCCCTTGTGTAAAGGAAAACGGATTGCAAAGCCGCTTTTCCCCTGGCTCCTTTGTGCAAAGGGAGCTGTCTGCCGCAGGCAGACTGAGGGATTGTTTTGCCCGTTTGCTGTCAAGGCGCGGAAAAGGGTTGCGGCTGTCGCCGCCTGACCGCAAAGCGGTAAGGGCGCAAACCTTCGGTTTGCTTTTTTGGGGGGTCTTTTGCGGGCTCCGCCCTGCACCCGCAAGGGACATTGTCCCTTGACCCCTTTCCCCTGGCTCCTTTGTGCAAAGGGAGCTGTCTGCCGCAGGCAGACTGAGGGATTGTTTTGCTTGTATCCGCGTTTCGCTCTGCCGAGCGAAAACGTATACCGTTAAAACGCGGAGATACAAGCAAGACGCGAAGGGCGCGGATTTGCCGCAGGGAGCATACTTAGACAGGGGTATCCCCAAAAATGTCCACAGGAGATTTTTGGGGAAGAGGAGAAGCCGCAGGGCGGGCCTGGCAGACGGGCTTCGCTTGTCTGCCCGCCGGCTTCCGCGCGCTTCGACGAGGTATGTGA
>CALWAU010000109.1 GCA_944375795.1 uncultured Clostridia bacterium
GGGGAATGCATGGAGATGACGGGCACGCCGATATCCACCGTGTCGATGTTCATCTTGGCGATGAATTTCGCCACCGTGCCGCCGCCCCCGACGTCCACTTTTCCCAGCTCGCCCGTCTGCCAGATAACGCCGCTCTCGGCAAACATCTTCCGGATTTCGCCCATGAACTCCGCGGAGGCGTCGTTGGAGCCGCTCTTTCCGCGCGCGCCCGTGAATTTGGTGATGCCCGCGCCGCAGGAGAGATAGGTGGAATTCATCGGCTCGCACACGTCCTTGAAATTGGGGTCGTAACCCGCGTTGACGTCCGCGGAGAGGCAGCGGGAATTGGCGCGCACCTGCGCGGAACTGACGCCGAAGGAAGCGGCTATCCCGTCGATGAGGTCGGTGAACACGGCGGACTGCATCCCCGTGGAGCCCTCGCTGCCGATCTCCTCCTTGTCCGCCAGCACCACCATCACCGTCCTGTCCGAATCGCCGTCGAGCAGCGCGGTGTAGGCGGGATAGGCGCAGACGCGGTCGTCGTGCCCGTACGCCGCCATCAGGCCGCGGTCGAAGCCCACATCCCGCGCCTTGAAGGCAGGGACGAGGGAGAGCTCCGCGCTCAAAAAGTCCTCCTCGCACAGCCCGTATTTGTCGTGCAGGATACGCAGGAGATTTTCCTTCACCGTCCTGTCCTTTTCGTCCGACGCCGCGGTATAGGGGATATTCCCCAGCCAGATGTTGAGGTCCTCGCCGCCCAGGCCCTCGCCCAAGGGCTTGGCGTTCTGTTTCGCCGCCAGGTGGGGCAGCAGGTCGCTTATGTAAAACACGGGGTCGCCCGCGTCCTCCCCGACGCAGACCTCCAGCACGCTGCCGTCCGCGCGCACCACCGCGCCGTGCAGGGCGAGGGGAATCGCCGCCCACTGATATTTGCGGATGCCGCCGTAATAGTGGGTCTTGGCGAGCGCGATGCCGTCCGATTCGTACAGGGGGACCTGTTTGAGGTCCACGCGCGGGCTGTCGATGTGCGCGGCGACGATGCGGATGCCGTCCTCGGCGACGTTCCGGCTGCCCACCCGGATAAGATAGATGTTTTTGCCGCGGTTGTTGTAATACACCTTGTCGCCCGGCTTCAGCTTTTTGCCGAACGCAAAGGGCTTATAGCCCTGTTTCTTCGCCGCCTTTTCGACGAGGGCGCACGCCTCGCGCTCCGTCTTGGCGCCGTCAATGAATTTCCGATACCCTTCCGCGTAATCGAAAATCGCCTTCATCGTGCTTTCGTCCGCTTTTTCGTAGACGTTTGTCCTCTTGTAAGCCAAATCGCTCATGTCCTTGCTTCTCCTTTTCGTCTTTTATCTTTTCGCGGATACTTCCGCGTTTCGCGCCTTTCCTTTCAGTGCAGGAAGCCCTTGATGATCTGCTCCTCCGCCTCTTTCTCGGTCAGCCCCAGCGTCATCAGCTTGACGAGCTGTTCGCCCGCTATCTTCCCGATCGCCGCCTCGTGAATGAGCTCCGCGTCGATGTCGTTCGCGGACAGGCAGGGCGCCGCCGTCACCGAAGCCCCTTCCATGATGATGGCGTCGCATTCGGTGTGCCCGTGGCAGGGGGCGTTGCCGTTCATCGTCGAGACGAAATGCTGGCGGGACTCGCCCGCCGCCACCGAGCGGGAAATGACGTCCGCGCTGCAGCCGGCGCCGTTCATGTCCACCGTAAAATCGGTGTCCGCCCGCTGCTTGCCGTGCGTGTAGATCTTTTCGCGGATAACGAGATTGGCGCCCTCTTTGAGGTCGGCTTTCGTCACCCGATTGGTGGAATCGATGCCCTTTATCTGCGTCGTCTCCATCTCCATGTACGCGCCCTCCGCCAGATGCGCCACCGTCGTGGGATTCATGACGTTTTCGCCGTTGCCGTCCCCTTCGCCGTAGTGTTTTTCCACATACTTCACGCGCGCGTTTTTCCCCACGTAAAAGGTATGGATTCCGTCGTGGCGGGAGGTGAGGTCCATTCCGCCGCAGTTGTGTATGCCGCACCCCGCGACGATTACGACGTCCGCGTCCTCGCCGATATAAAAATCGTTGTACACCATCTCCTGCCAGCCCGCCTTGCTTAAAATGACGGGGATGTGCACGCTCTCGTTTTTTGTGCCCGGTTTGATGAAGATGTCGATGCCCGACTTTCCGTCCGTCTTGGAGACGATTTCGATGTTCGCCGTGGAATTTCTCCCCGCGGCCTGTCCGTTTTCCCTGATGTTGTACGCCCCTTCCGGCACGCCGTGAAGGTCGGCTATTTTCAAGAGCAAATCTCTTTCGATTGCGTCCATGGTGCCCTCCTTTACAGTTTTTCCGTCAATACCCGGCAGGTGTCCCCGCCGAGCAGACCGGGCAGTATCTCCTCTTTCGTGCCCGACTTTTCCACCGCCCCGTTCGAGATGACCACGATGCGGTCGGCGATGTTGAGAATGCGCTCCTGGTGGGAGATGATGAGGATATTCCCCTGCGTCTTTTTGTACATCTTTTCAAAGACGTTGATGAGGTTGCCGAAGCTCCACAGGTCGATGCCCGCCTCCGGCTCGTCGAACACGGACAGCTTGGTGCCCCGCGCCAGAATGGTGGCGATCTCGATTCGTTTGAGTTCCCCCCCGGACAGGGACGCGTTCACTTCGCGGTCGATGTAATCGCGCGCGCACAGCCCCACTTCCGAAAGATAGGCGCACACGTCGGAAACCCCGGCGTTTTTGCCCGCCGCCAGCGAAATGAGGTCGCGCACGGTCAGCCCCTTGAACCGCACGGGCTGCTGAAAGGCGTAGGAAATGCCCAGCCGCGCGCGGTCGGTCACGGAGAGTTCCGTGATGTCCTGCCCGTCCAGAAAAATCCGCCCTTCCGTCGGACGGAGGATCCCCGCAATGACCTTGGCAAGCGTGGATTTCCCGCCGCCGTTCGGCCCCGTGAAGGCGACAAACCGTTCGTCGAGAGAAAGATTGATGTCGCTGAGTATCGTCTTTTCGCCCCGGTCGTCCGGGACGCGATAGGTGATGTTTTTAAGTTCCAGCATATGCTTCTCCGATGATTTTCTTTTCCGATGGTTCTTCCCCGGGCGCCCGCGTCGGGCCGCCCGCAATATCCGCAAGATATCGGGATATCCGTATTTATATACTATACCCGTTTTCCGTCGCCTTTAACCGACGGCCGCTCAGCCGAGCGCCAGCATTCTGTCGAGGCACCCGCGCGCGCCCGAAAGGAGCGCCGCGTCCAATTCCAGCGGCCTGCCGCCCTCTTTCAGAATCCGATACACGTCGGGCAGCGAAGTCGCCTTCATGTCCCGGCAGACGAGCTTTGCCGACAGCGGGTAGAAGCGCCTGTCCGGATACTCGAAGCCGAGATGGACGGCGACGGACGTCTCCGTGCCTATGATAAACTCCCGACAGGCGGAATTTTTCACGTAGTCCGTGATACCCGCCGTGGAGCCGACGTAATCCGCGCGGGAAAGCACCTCCGCGCGGCATTCGGGGTGAGCGAGAAAAAGCGCGCCCGGATGCTCCGCCTTCGCCGCGTCGGCGTCCGCCGCCGTCACGGACGCGTGCACGGGACAGCAGCCGTTCATAAAATGCAGCCGCTTTTCGGGGCACTTCGCCTGCACGTACGCACCCAGATTGACGTCGGGAATAAACAGAATGTCCGCCGCGGGCAGTTTTTTCACGATTTCCGCGGCGGAGGAGGAAGTCACGCAGACGTCCGCCTCGGCCTTGAGCTCCGCCGTCGTATTGATGTACGCCACCGTCATGCATCCGGGATATTTTTTCTTTTCGTCCCGTACCTGCCCCGGGGTAAGCTGCTCCGCCATCGGGCAACCCGCATGTTCCGAGGAAAGGTACACCGTCTTTTCGGGCGCGAGCAGCTTCACCGTCTCCGCCATAAACCGCACCCCGCACATCAGCACCGTGCCCTGCGGCGCGCTTTTCGCCTTCAGGCTGAGCTGAAAGGAATCCCCGACGAAATCCGCAATCTCCGTCACTTCGTGAGACTGATAGGTGTGCGCCAGGATACATACGTCCTTTTCCGTTTTCAGCCGCAAAATTTCTTCCTGCATTTCCCGAATCGTCATGCGCGTTTTCTTCCTCCGTGTTCCGCGGACGGGTTCCTCCCCTTCCGCGCCTATTATTATACCACAGCCGCCGCCCTTTGTAAACAAATTTTGCCCCCTCATTCGCTATATTTTCATACTAATTTGATAGGAATTTAATTTTCCCGAAAAAATCCGCGCTCCGTCCGCCGCAGGAGGACGACGAAAACGGAGCGGGAAACCCGCTCCGCACCATATCCGCCGCACAGGCCGCAACCGAAACCGAAACGGTTCGTCCTTCCCGGATTCAGCGGATGATCAGCAGCTTTTCCCGCGCCCGCGTGACCGCGGTATACAGCCAGCGGCTGCGGTCCTCCCCGAAGGCGCGGGATTCGTCGAACAGCACGACGAAATCAAATTCGGAGCCCTGCGCCTTGTGGCAGGTGACGGCATAGGCGAACTCGAAGCGGCAGATGGGCTCCTCGGAAACGGCTTTCAGGCGGCGGAGCCGCTCGTAATCGTCCTCGTGCACCACCGTCCCGTCCACGAGCGTCACCGCCCGGTCCCCGTAGCCGTGCGCATATCTGCCGGCGAGAAAAATGCCGGTGTCGAAAGGCACGCGCACGCCCTCGTCCGCAAAGTCCGCCGTAAAGGTCATCGTCGCGAGGTAATCGGGATTCTCGCGCACGTCCGAAGCCCGGCCGATGATGCCGTTGACGAGATGAAAATGCTCCTCTTTGTCCAGCGGCTTTTCCCAATCGTTGAGGGTGCAGATGAGCTTTTCTCCCTCCACGGGCAGAAGCTCGTTTTCGCCGATCCCCTTGTACTGCCGTATTTCCCGATTGAGCGCCGCGCGCGTGCGGTTCTTGCCGCAGATGATCTGATCAGCCCGGAGGAATATCCGCCGCCTCTGTTCGGGGGACAGATATCCCCGCCCGACGACGCTTACCTTGTCCCCGTAATTTCCGTAGGGAATCGCCTTTCCCTCCCGCGCCATCGTGGCTATGCGGATAATGGGATTGTCCGCCGCCTGCCGCACGATCTCCGTGAGCGTGTAATCGGGATTCTCCAAAAGCCCGCACGAGCCGTTGACGGGCGGAAGCTGGGCCCCGTCCCCCGAAAAGAGGCATTTCACGCCGAAACTGAGAAGGTCGCGCAACACGTCCTCCGCGATCATGGACGCTTCGTCCACGACGATCAGGCGGATGCGCTCGTCGATTTTTTCCCGCTTGGTGAAACTGAGCGTCTGCCGTTCGACGATCTCCCCGTTTTCGTCCACGTCGAAATCGTCCTCGTTCCGCACGTAGATGAGGCTGTGCACCGTTCCCGCCACCGTCCCGCCGCGGATGAGCACCGTCGCCGCCTTGCCCGTGGGCGTGACGAACACCGCCTCCGTCCCCGGCTTCAGGTGCAGCACCTCGCGCACCACGTAGTCGATGAGAAAGGTCTTGCCCGTGCCCGCATACCCCGACAGGACAAATATTTTGTCGTCGGCATTGAGGAACCATTCCGCTATCAGATTTTTCGCCCTTTCCTGGTCGGAAGTCAGAACCTTGTCCATAACGCTTCCATTATACCATATCTTTCCGAAAACGGCAACCGAAATCGAACGTTTGTTTGTAACTTTTATTTCTTTTTTCGCCGTGCAAAAGCGCCGGCCCCCGAGAGAGGCCGACGTCCGAAAATCCGCCTTTATGCTCCGCCCGGACGAGCGCCCGCCCGAACGAGGCGCCCGCGGTCATTTGCGGACAAACTTCATCGCCAGCATCCTGTCGCCATAGCGGACCGAAAGCTCGAGGGCGCCGTCTTTCACGGGAAAGCTCTTTTTGTACTCCGCGCCCGCGATGTCTGCGCAGATCGTCAGGCTGTCGCTTTCGGTATCGTAAGTATATCTCGCCTCCGCCTCCCCCTTTCTGCCCTCCTTTTCCTTATAGAAAAGTTTCATCTTCCCGCCCGGCATCAGCTCGATGCGGACATAGTCGAATTTGTCCGTTCTGTCCTCGTTTCCGAAAAGAATGCGTTCGCATTCATAGGTGCCGAGATAGGGGCGGGAAACGTCCTTCAACCCACCCAGGGAAGCGACGTCGAACAAAAGCGCCGACAAAATCGCCGCGCCTGCCAAAAGGGCGCTTTTGAGAACCGTGCGTTTTTTTGCTTTCATATCGGAAAGTATGCGCGGTTTGCCTTCCCTTTATACCGCCGAAAGTCCCGTACCTGCGGCCGTTCCGGAAACATCAAAGGATCAGCCACAGACAGAGCAGGGAGGACGCGAGCGCGGGCAACGACAGCGCCGCGCCGTAGGCAACGAATTTCCGGAAGGAAAAATCCACCTCATAGGTCCTCAGAAGCCCCGTCCACATAATTCCCGCCAGCGCGCCGACGGGGGTCAGGTAAGCGCCGAGGTTGCTCCCTATGACCGTCGCATACACTCCGCCCGCCCCGGCGCCGCTTTCCAGCACGCCGCCGAACAGAACGCTCATGGGAATATTATTGATGATGTTCGCGGCCAGGAAGGAAGCGACGCCGTACTTGAATATTTCTCCCTCCCCGCCGAGAAGGGCGGCAATGCGTTCGGTAATCCCGTATTTTTCGAGGGAAAGCACGATGAGAAACATCGAGATGACGAAGGGCACAAGCACCCAGGGCGCGCGGGCCAGCGTGCGGACCAGCAATTTTCCTCCCGCCCCCGCGCGGCGGCGCACCGCCGTACAGACGAATGTGCAGACGCCGAGAGAGAGCGCGAAGCAGACCGCCGCCAGCCACATCGGAAAATGTATGTAGGACGACAGGGCCAGGCAGACGACGCACGCCCCGAGATGTATCAGCCCGATGACGACCAGTCCCCTGTCCTCCAGCTCCGCCTTCTCCGCGAGCGATTCCAGAGGAACCCTCAGCTTTTTGCGAAAGAGCAGGTATAAAACGAGCAGCGCGGACAGGCCCGCCGCCAGCGTGGGAAGCCACATGACGGCAAAATATTCTCCGAAGCCTATCCCGCAGGCGGAGGCGAGATAGATGTTGGTGGGATTGCCGATGACGAGCATCATGCTCCACGTATTCGCCGCGACAAATTCACCGACGAGATAAGGCACGGGGCTGACCCTTTCCGCCTTGCAAAAGCTGCAGATGAAGGGGGTAAAAGTGAGGACGACGATGTCGTTCGACGTGAACACGGTAAGGACGGACACGAGGGCGTACAGCGCGAAAAAGAGCTTTTTCTGGCTTCCGCCCGCCCGGCGGAGCGCAAAAGTGGCAAGCCGGCGGAAAAAGCCGAGCTCGTCGAGATACACGGACAAAACGGTGAGACTGACGAACAGAGCGAGGATTTTGAGCGGGTTCATGTCCCCGGACGCCGTGAGGCCCGCCCACGCCTCCCTCGCGCCGAGCGTACCCGAAAGGAGCAAAATAAGTCCCCCCGCGACGGGAGGAATCCAATAGATGCTCACGGCACCTTTCCCGATTTTCACGGAAGGTTTGAAAAGCACGGAGGCAATCAGCCCCGCGCAGGACAAAATACATACGATGACGGAAATGACCATACTCGTTTCGGAGAGTCAGACGTCCGACCCTCCCCTCTCACGTTTATCGCGTTTATGTTTCCGGCAGGCCGAGGCGAGCGCGAGAACGACCCACGCAAACAGAAATCCCGCGGCACAGCCGAGCAAATCGATGCCCACGTCGGAAAGCATCGGCGCCCTGCCCTCGGAGAAAAATTGCAATCCCTCGTCGAGAAAGGGAGCCAAAACCGCGACGAGCGCGGGAAAAAGCAGCCTTTTCCTCTCCGCGGTATACGCCCGCCAGGTAAAGAGCAGCATGGCGCCGAGCAGGGCATACTCCGAAAAATGCGCCAGCTTGCGGACGGCGTGGCTGCTTATGACGACGGAGCCGGAAAACAGCGCGTCCAAAATTGTCTGTATCCACTCCCGCACGGCGCCGCTCTGCGAGGCGGATTCCTGCGAGTTTTTCAGGGAATTGGAAAATATCCACAGGAGCAAAGCCGCCGTCAAAAGGGTCAGCACCGCGCAAAGCGCCTTTCGTTTTCCGCTCATCGCGGCCTCCTTCCGCCCGCCGATCCATCAAAGATAGCGGCCGAAAAATTTTTTGACGGGTTTTTCCCGCCGTACCTTCACGGGCGCGTCCTCCAGAATCAGGCGCATATTCTCCTGTATCTGCCCGAATCTGTCGGACAGCCCCGCCGCCTCTATCGCCTCTTTCGCCTCGATATAGCGGGGCGCGCGGTCCGTCATGTTGTGCGTGTCCGTGCCCAGGCAGTCCACAAACCCGCGTTTCAGCAGAGCAAACGCCAATCCCTTGCTCTCCGTTTCCAGAAAGGCCGCCGTATTCACTTGCAGCAGGCAGCCGAGGTCGGTGAGCGCCGACAAAAGGGCGGGCTTTTTGTGCACCTCCCCGTAACGTTCGACGTGCGCGACGACGGGAACACAGTCGGTATCCGCGATGAAATTCCGCAGCCTGTTCCAGAGTTCCGCGTCCCATTCGGCCGTGAACGGAAGCTCGATGAGCAAATACCTGGTATCCCCGATCGCCATGGGGCAGATCGCTTCGTCGGACGCCGCCATCTGTCCCGAGAAGTGCACTTCCGCGCCGAGGATCGCCTCCATCCCCTCGGGAATCAGCTCCTTCACGGCCCGAAAGGCCTCCGCGCGCGCCTCCATAAACTGTCCGGGGCTGCGCTTGCGGCCGTAATAATGAGAGGTGAAAACCACTTTATCGACGCCCTGCTCCCGCAGGCTTTTCAACTGTTTTTCGGACACCCCTGCGTCCGCCGCGCCGTCGTCGATGCCGGGCAGTATGTGCGTATGCAAATCAATCATTTTTCATTCTCCTCACTCCGCGCGCCGCAAAGGCGCCGCAAAGGCGCCGCGAAACGTCGATTTTTGTCAGTTCTTATCGGTAATTTTCTATGTAAATCGCACACCCCCCCCCGCCCGATATAGGGGTCGAAGGGGAGCAGGGGAATTTCGTGTTTTTGCTTTTGCGAAGCCGTCTCAACCGAAATAGCCGACGCCGCTCTCGAAAATTTTCATATCGAAATCACCGTCGATGTTCTTGTACAGATTTTCGCCCGTGCGCTCGGCGTGCCCCATCTTGCCGAACACCCTGCCGTCGGGGGAGGTGATGCCCTCTATGCCCCACATCGAGCCGTTGGGATTATACGGCGAACGCATCGTCGGCTCGCCCGCGCGCGCGTACTGCGTGGCGATCTGGCCGCCCGCGCGCATCTTTTCCAGCGCCTCGGCGGGCGCCACAAATTTCCCCTCCCCGTGCGACACGGGTGCTTTGTACACCTCTCCCACCTTGCAGGCGGACAGCCAGGGGGACAGGAGGGAGGCGACGCGGATATCCACTATCGTGGAAACGTGGCGGGAAATATTGTTGAACGTGAGCGTGGGAGATTTTTCCGTCAGCTCCGTCACCCGCCCGTAGGGCACCAGCCCCAATTTCACCAGCGCCTGGAAACCGTTGCAGATGCCGAGAATAAGCCCGTCCCGCACCTCCAAAAGCTCGGCGATGCGCTCGGCAATCAGGGGATTGCGGAAGGTGGTGGCGATAAATTTGCCGCTGCCGTCCGGTTCGTCCCCGCCCGAGAAACCGCCGGGGAAGGCGATGATGTTCGCGCGGGAAATGGCGGCAGCGATCGCGCGCACGCTCTCCTCGATGTCCGCCGCCGAACGGTTGCGTACGACCACCGTCTCCGTCTCCGCGCCCGCGAGGCGGAATTTGCGCGCGGTATCCAGCTCGCAGTTGGTCCCCGGGAACACGGGGATAAACACGCGCGGTTTGGCGATTTTCACCTTTCCGCCGTACTTTTTCGGCCGAGCCGCCGCAAAGTCGCACTTCCCGGCCTCCCCTTCCGCGGGCGCACAGGCGGGAAATACCCCGGAGAGGGTACCCAGGTAAGCGTTCGCCGCCTCGGTCAAGGATATTTTTTCCTCGCCGCAGACGAGTTCTTCTCCCCCCGCCGCTTCGCCGACAAAGCGTTTCTCTCCGGAAAACGCGCTTTCGTCCTTCATCGAAACGATGAGGTCGCCGTAGGCCTCGGTGTACAGCTCGTCCGACGAAAGGGCGAAGCGCACGCCGACGCAATTGCCCAGCGCGCTCTTGGCCACCGCCGCGCCGACGCCGCCGTTTTCGGCCACCGTCGCAAAAGTAATATTCCCGCTTTGAATATTTCTATACACCTCGGCGTACAGGGCTTTGAGCCGCGCGAAATCGGGCACGGAATCGTCGTCCTTGGGCACGGGCAGATGCCACAGCTTCTCTCCCCCCTTCAGCACGTCCGTGATGAGCGCGGAGGCCCTGGCGGGCGCGAGCGCGAAGGAGATGAGCGTGGGCGGAACGTGAATGTTCTCGAAAGTGCCGCTCATGCTGTCCTTGCCGCCGATGGCGCCGAGCCCCAGCCCCATCTGCGCATACACCGCGCCGAGCAGCGCGCCCGTCGGTATCCCCCACACCTTTTTGTCCGGGGTCATGCGCTCGAAAAACTCCTGCAGAGTCAGCCGGATATCCTCGTAATTCGCGCCCGTGGCGACGACTTTGGACACGGACCCGACGATGGAATACATCGCGCCGACAAAGGGACTGCTCTCCATGAGGCAGGACGAATAGCCGTATGCGGACACGGTGCATACGTCCGTTTCGCCGCCGCAGATCTTTGCGGCCATCGCTATCGCGGGCGTAAGCTGGGTCTTTCCCCCCCAGGGCATATATACCGACCGTGCGCCGATGGTGGAATCGAACATCTCGGAAAGCCCCTTCTTGGCGCAGACGTTGAGGTCGGCAA
>CALWAU010000110.1 GCA_944375795.1 uncultured Clostridia bacterium
TAACGATTGATCTTCCGTCCTTCGGGACAGACAATAATCACCTTCGGTTTCCGCCCCTTTCGGGGCGGAAATTTTTTTGTCCCGCCCTCCGCCATACAGGAGCGCGCCCGAGAAAGGGTCAAGGGACATTGCCCCTTGCGGGTGCAGGGCGGAGCCTGCAAATTTTCACCGCGCAAGCGGTCAAACGGCGATAGCCGCAAAAGTCCCCCACAAAAGCAAACCAACGGTTTGCGCCTTTACCGCGGCAGCGGTCATACGGGCGCAAGCCCGCAAAACAATTCCTCAGTCATGCTGCGCATGACGGCTCCCTTTGCACAAAGGAGCCTTGGGAAGGAAGCCGCTTTGACCTTCCCTTTACAAAGGGACCTTGGAAAAGCGGCGCTCCGATTTATTTCTTTTGCACAAGGAGCCCGTACGAAAGGCCCGGCAAAATGCCGGGCCCGAAATTTTTCTCTTACAGCCGCAATCCCTTGGGAATATGGTTTTTGACGAAGCCGTCCGCCGCCTTTCCCCAGCCGACGGGAAAACCGCCGACGCACACGCCGCACCAACCCTTGCCGCCCGCATCCGCTTCTATCCCCTCGCCGCGCAAAAACTTTCCCGTGCGCGCGTCGTCCGCCGCCAAACGGACGCAGAGGGAAAACGCCTCCCCGCCGAGGCTCATCGCCAGGGAATGCGAAGGCTCAAAGCGCCCGTTTTTCAATTCTCCCAGCCGCACGCCGACGCGCAGTACCCGCAAGTCCCGCCAATCGAACATGCCCTCGGGCAGGGCATACAAAATCCCGCCCGCCTCGTGCAGACGCTCGGCGCAGATATGCAGAAATTCCCCCTCGAAGCGGCGATATACCTTTTCCCCTTCCCGGGAAACGCGCGGGCGGACGGCGCGGACGGAAGAAGGACAAAAATCCCCGTTTGCCCCGCTTTCCGCCTTTTCAAAAAGCGCCGCAAAGTGCCCCTCCCCCGCCTCGCGGTGGGGATACAGTTTTCGGCTTTCCAAAAGCCGCATTTCGGGGTGCGAAAGCAGGTAATCGCTTACCTGCCCCTCGTCTTCCTCCTCGGCAAAGGTACAGGTGGAGTAGACGAGTCGGCCGCCCGGCCTCAGCATTTTCGCTGCGCTTTGCAAAATCCCCCTCTGCCGTGCCACGCACATCTGCACGTTTTCCTCGCTCCATTCCCCTATCGCCTCGACGGGATTTTTGCGAAACATTCCCTCCCCCGAGCAGGGCGCGTCCACGAGGATCTTATCGAAATATTCCCCGAAAAAGGCGGCGAGGCGTTCGGGCATTTCGTTGAGTACCACGGCGTTTTTTACGCCCAGGCGTTCGACGTTGCGGGAGAGCGTCTGCGCGCGGGCGAGGACGGGCTCGTTGAGCACCAAAAGCCCCCGCCC
This sequence comes from uncultured Clostridia bacterium, assembly GCA_944375795.1. Lineage (GTDB taxonomy): Bacteria > Bacillota > Clostridia > Christensenellales > Borkfalkiaceae > Scatosoma. Next base: position 1,391 of record CALWAU010000110.1, read on the forward strand.
CGCCATGGCGGCGGCGAGCTGCGTCCCCTTTCCGCCCGGCGCGGCGCACAAATCGAGCACCCGTTCCCCGGGCTGTGCCGAAAGCAGTGGCGCGGCGCACATCGCGGACGGCTCCTGCGAATAGTACAGCCCGGCAAAGTGAAAGGGATGCCCGCCCGGCTTTTCCGCGTCCGTATAAAAGCCGTTCGGCTCCCAGGGCACGGGGCGCAGAGAAAAGGGAGAAATTTTCATGAACTCCGCCGCGGAAATTTTCAGGGAATTTACCCGCAGCCCCCTATACGGCGGCCGATCGTAAACGGCAAAAAAGGCCTCCCGCTCCTCCGCGGGAAGCCGCTCTCTCATTCGCTGTACAAATTTTTCGGGCAGGGAAAGCATTTTCGGCCTCTCTGAAAGTGTATTTATCGATTCGTTCCGATGATTTTTTGCGGCCGACGCCGCAGGACCGTCGGCGCGGCGGATACAAACCGTCGGCCAACTTATATGGGGGCAGGGTTGCGGCTATTGCCGCCTTCCTCTTTTCCAAGCTTCTTATCCCCTCCGTCTCGTTCCGCTCGACACCTCCCCTTTGACAAAACGGGGAGGCTTTCAGGACGCCCCTTATATAGAGGAAGCCGCTTTTCCTAAGGCTCCTTTGTGCAAAGGGAGCTGTCATGCGCAGCATGACTGAGGGATTGTTTTGCGGCTGTCGCCGTCTGACCGCAAAGCGGTAAAGACGCAAACCTTTGGTTTGCTTTTGTGGGGGACTTTTGCGGGCTCCGCCCTGCACCCGCAAGAGACATCGTCCCTTGACCCTTTTTCGGCTTTCAGGACGCCCTTGGGCAAGATTCACCCTTATACGCGTTTCGCTTGTTCCAAGCGAAAACGCTCGCCCGTTCAGCCCCGGGAAGAAATCCGCAAAAATTCGGAAAATTCCTCCGCCGTGAACAGCCGCACGCCGCGCTCCTTTACCGAGCGCAGGCGAGGGCCGCTCTCCTCCCCGAAATATACGTAAACGTCGCATTCCTCCGCATGGAAGGTGTAAAAACCCGCCTCGGAAAACAGCGCCGAAAGCAACGGCTTGGACAGCGCGAGCGTCTCCTCCAAGGGATGGGAAAAACAGATTTTTTTGTTTTTCAGCCGCCCCTCTTTCCCGCGGCGGCGCTTTTCGCGGTCCAGATAGCGATGAAATTCCCGCCGCGCTTCCTCCCGCGCCTCCTTCTTCGCCTGCACTTCGGCCAGATAGGCGCGCTGGGCTTCCGAGCTGTTCTGCGTCACCTCGTAATTCTCGATGCGTCCGGGCTCGATGCGATATTTTTCCAGCAGGCCGGAAAAATCCGTACCCTCCGCCCGACACATCGCCTCGGCGACCCGCATCGTCGCATACGCGTCGTCCGCCGCGCGATGGGGCGTAAACTCCACCCCCAGCGCCTCCGCGATCGTGCCCAGGCCGAACTGGCGGTTAAACACGCCGATGCGGTTCATATAGACAAACTGCGTGTCGGCGAAGGAAAAACAAAAGGAGGGAAGCGAAAAACGCCTGCTCTCCAGATTGAGGTATTTGACGTCGTTCATCGCCGCGTGGCCGACGGGCAGCGTGTCCTCGGCCTGGAGCAGCGCATAAATGCGGGGCGCCAGCTCCGGAAAGGTGGGATATTTCTTGAAATCCTTGTATTCGTAAGGCAAAACCAGCCCCTGCGAGCCCTTGCGGTCGGTGAGGTGAAAGCCGCCCTGCGGATTGACGAGAATGTCCTCCTTTTCGAGGATGCGAAATGTTTCGTCCGTGAGACAGTAGCCGAAGGCACAGATTTTTGCGGTGTTCTTGAATACGCTCGCGCATTCGATATCGAAAAAAAGCAGTTTCATAAAATATCAAATAAAAATGGCAGGGGCAGGTATGCAATCACTGCGATTCAGTCAAATAAAACGGCAGAACTTATCCCCTCCGGAGCTTTGTGCCGCCTCCCTTTTGTCAAAAAGGGGAGGCTTAAAGCCGACTCCCTTATGCCAAGAAAAGCGGGCAACGAAGCATTTTTTCCGGAATCCTTTGTGCAGAAGAGCTGGCTGCGGATCCGCTTTTCCAAGGCTCCTTTGTGCAAAGGGAGCTGTCATGCGCCAGCATGACTGAGGGATTGTTTTACCCCTGCCGCGTTTCGCCCAACTGAAACGGATAAACAGGCCGACAATCCCCCCTTCATTTCCCCCCTTTACACAAGGGGGGCTTGTTTGTGGTATTTCCGAACCTTTACACAAAGGGCTTGTTTTATGGTATTCCTCCATTCGCACAAGGGGGCTGATTGTGCGGTATTCCCCTCCCCTTTTTGTCAAAGGGGAGGCTTAAAGGAGGCTCCTTTGTGTAAAGGGAGCTGTCATGCGCAGCATGACTGAGGGATTGTCTTGCCCGTTCA
>CALWAU010000111.1 GCA_944375795.1 uncultured Clostridia bacterium
GGCTTCTTCGTCATCTTCCAAAGCTGCGCCTCGGGCGAATGTATTCGTCCCGAAAGCCTGTAATCGCTCCCCTGCCCCCCGCGTTTCAGTCGCTGAGCCCCAGAAGATAGTCGGCGGACACGTCCAAAGCCCGGCACAGCCGCACAAAGGTGTCCAGCCTCGGAAGCTTCTTCGTCGTACAGTATCGCGTGATCATCTCGGGCGAAACGCCCACGCGCTTTGCCAGCTCCGCCGTCGTCATGCCGCTTTGCCGTATTTCCTCGCAAAGCCTCTTTTTGATTTCGTCTGTCATACCTGAATTATATAACCACCGGTTAGAAAATACTTGACATCTAACCATTAGTTATTATATAATAGGGATGAAAAAAGAATGCGCGCGGCGCGCAATCTTTTCGTGCGTTTTTAATTTTGCTTATCCGTAAAGGTTCTTATCGGAAAAGGGTCGCCCCCGCGGGCGGTCCTTTTCTCGTCTCCCCAAAAGCCCCGAAATCCCCCATTTACCCTCGGACCCCGATGCCCAGAAGGCGGACGAGCTCCGCCGCCTGCAAGGCGCTCACCGTTGTCCCCTTCAGTTCCCGGAGGTCCTCGGACAGGAGGATTCCTCCCAGTCCGCAGGAGGAAAAATCCGTCCCTTTCAGGGCGGCACGGAAAAAGTCCGCGGCGGAGAGATCCGCCTTATGCAGAGCTACGTTCTTAAAGCGCGCCCCCGCAAAGCCCGCGTCCCGGAAACAGGCGTTTTCGAGGCGACAATTCTCCCAGACGCTTTCGGCAAAAGAGGCATAGGCGAACGAGCCGCCCGAAATTTTACATCCCTTGAACGCGCTTTCGGCAAAATCCGCGCCCTCCCCCTTGCATCCGAAAAAGGAGACGTTCCGGAACCACCCCTCGCGGAAGCTGCAACCCGCAAAAACGCAGTCCGAAAATACCGCTTTATGAAAAGCGGCGCCCGAAAATCCGCACCCCTCGAACCGACAGCCGGAAAATTCCGTCTCCGCAAAGCTCATGCCCGAAAGGTCCGCCCCCGCGAGTGACTCCCGCATAAAGCTCCCTTTCCGTATCTCCCCGTCCTCTGCCGCCGATATCCTTTCCCGCAGCATCTTTCGCCCTCCCGTGTTCCGTTTCCCGTATTATACCGCAAAAACGCCCGAAAGTCAAGGGCGGAGCCGGGCGCGCCGTCGGTTGACAATCGGACAAAAAACGATTATAATGGTCTCGTCCCCTTTCGGACAGGCGCCCGGAAAAGCAAAAAGCGGAAACGGAAAAAAATTTTTCCCCGGGTTCCAATAAAACGGGGCGGCTCCGCCGTTTAATGGGCGAGGGATATATAAGGGATACCATGAACAAAAAGCAGATCGACGAACTGATGACGAAGGTCGCCGCGGGCGACAACGCCGCATTCGCCCGGCTTTACGAGGAGACGAAGCGGGGCGTATACGCCTTTGCGTACTCCTACCTCGGCAATTCCGCCGATGCGGAGGACGTGACGGAAGAGGTCTATTTTTCCGTAAAGAGCAAGGCGTATCAGTATCGCGCGGGCACGGACGCGCGGGCGTGGCTGTTTCAGATCGCGAAAAACCTTTCCCTCGACGAACTGCGGCGGCGAAAACGCCGCCCCGATCCCCTCGACGCCCTTCCCGGGGAACCGGCCGAAGCCCCGCGGCTGCCCGCCCTCGACCTGATGACGAAAACGCTCGGGGAGACGGAAAGGGAAATCGTGCTTCTGCACGCCGTCTGGGGTTACAAGCACAGGGAAATCGCCCGGATGACCGGTCTGCCTCTCGGCACCGTCACCTGGAAATACAAAACCGCGCTGGAAAAACTGCGGCGGGAGTGGGAGGCGGAGGATTGAAAACGGAAACGGGGAAATTTCCGACGGGAGCTTGAAATCGATGAAGAAAAAAGATTTTCTCGGACAACTGAACGAAGAATTGAACGACGCCGCGCCGGAAATGTCCGAACGGCTGAAAAAACAACCCATCCGCACGGCCGCCCCCGGCGGGGAGGCGAAGCCCGCCCGAAACGCAAATCCAAAACCTCGCAGACGGCGCCCCATCGTCGCCGCCGTCGCCTGCGCCGCGGCCGCCGTCATCTGTTCCGCCGCGGTGCTTCCCCTGCTCGTCCGTTCGCCCGCCCCGGAGGCGGCCGCCTGTCTGTACATCGACATCAATCCCTCCCTCGCCCTCACGCTGGACGGAGAAAACAAGGTGCGCAAGGCGGTAAGCTGCAACGCGGACGGGGACGCGATCGCGACCGATTCGAATTTCGTCGCTTCCCTGGTAGGTACGGACGCGGCGGACGCGGCCGTAAAAATCGCGGAGCGCGCAACCGAAGGGGGGTATTTCTCCCCCGTCGGCGAGGGGACGGCGGAAAGCTACAATCAAATGCACGTCACCCTGAAAAGCACGGAGGAAACGGAGGCGGAGCTCGGGGAGATCCGCGGGGCGCTGGTGGAATATTTCTGCGGGGAGGGAATCTACGTATATGTAGAGGCCGACGCGGAGACGGACGAAAGCGCGCGCGGGGAACGGGACGCCCTGGAAAACCGCTCCGCCTCGTACGCGGAATGGGTCGGGGCGCAATCGGCCGAGGCGCTCACTCAGCTCACGGAGGAGACGGCGTACGACTATGCCGCCGAGCTTCTCCGCGACGCGCTGTACAAATACGACCTGTTCGCGGAGATCGACGCGCTCGACGAAAGTATCCGCTCCGACCCCGACAATCTCTTGGGGCTGAACTATTGGACGGTAGACCGCAATCTCAACGACAATATCCGCTCGCTTGCGGCGGAGGCGGAACGCAAGCTGGAAATCCTCTATCTTCTGTACGGAACGGACGGCCGCACTTCCGCCCTCGCCTACACGACGGCGAGGCTGGCCTATTCCGCCTCCGTGGCGCTGGCGGACGTGGACGCCCTGCGCGATCTGGCCGCGCGGGGGATAAACGACGAGAGTTTCGGCGGGATCGAAAACATCGGCGTGCGCGCCAACTATTTCTATTTCGTCTCCAACGATATTTTAAGCGAGCTGGCGACGGAGATCTGGAGCGGTACGACGTCTGCCGTCGAAAACCTGCTCTCCGACCTCGGAAAACTTATTTCCGACCGCGCCGAGGCGCTGTCCGAACGTCTCTCCGGGCTGCTTTCCCTCCCGCGGGAGCCGATAGGCCGGGAGGATTATCTCGAATTTCTCCGCCGTATCGGAAAAGCGTGACCGCCGAAAAAAAAATTTTTTCCGAAAAATTTTCCGCCGCCGCCAACAAAAACGGGCGGCGGTTTCGTTTAATGAGTGACCCGCAGCGAAAAACGGGATCCTGCAAAAAAGAAAAAAGAGGTAAAAAAGATGAAAAGATACGCAAAAACCTGCGCCATCGCCCTTTCGGCGGCGCTCGCGCTCTCTCTGGCCTCCGCCTGCGGCAAAACCGGGGACGAGGCCGCAACCTACGTCGGCATAGACGTCAACCCCTCCGTTTCCCTCATTCTCGACGGGGACGGAAAAGTGCTTTCCGTCGCCGCGGAAAACGAGGACGCACAGGTGCTCCTGTACGGGGAGGACCTCACGGGCCTCACCGCCGGCGAAGCCGCGGAAAAAATCGCGGAGCTCTCCGTCGAGCTCGGTTATCTCAACGAAAACAACACGGGCGTAAACATCACCGTAGAGGGCAAAGCCGGGGATATCGAAGGAGATATCCGGGCGGCGTTCGAGGCGTCGGCGGACGGCCTCGGTCTCAACTTCTCCTCGGAAGGGACCTTCTCCGTAAACCGAAAGCTCGCCGCCGTCAATGCGGAATACAACCTCGACCTCACCGTCGGACAGTTCCGTCTGATCGCGGAGGCGCAGAAAGCGGACGGCTCCCTCACCTGGGAAGCCGCGGCGCAAATGGATACCTCCCGTCTGTTGGAGCTCGCCGCCCTGGCGGCGGAAACCGTCGAACCCTACGCCACCGCGACATACACCGCCGCCAAAGAAGCCGCCCTGTATGCCTACGAAACGGCAAAGGGACAGCTGGTGGATTCGCTGTGGCTCCTCCCCTACTCCACCACCTATCTCCCCGACGTCCTCACGGGACAAAAAGTCAATTACGGCGCGATCTACAATCTGTACACGGGCGCGTCCCGAACGCTCGGCGCAGGGCTGTCCGCGGCGGAAAAAGCCGAGGCGGCCGCGCGGGAAATCTCCGTATCGGACGGCACGTTGGACGCGATAGCCGTTGCCCTGGGTATGTCGGAAGATGAAAAAGCCGCCTTCGTCGCGCAGGTGACGGAGGGCGGAAAGACGGTGGCGGCGCTCGATGCGTATCTGGACGTCTATTTCAAGAACATGACCGCCGAAGCCCGCGCGCAGATCGCCGATAAAATCGCGGAAGTGACCGCCGCGGTGCAGGCGGAAGCGGACAAGATCGACGCCTCCGTCGCCCAGGAATACAAAGACGCGTTCGCCAAACTCTGTTCCGATCTGACGGCGCTCATTCCCGACAGCATCAAAAACACCGCAAGCACCTATCTGACCGAATTTTCCGCACTCGTGGAGGATATCGGCGAAGCCGCGGAAGGCAAGGAACCCAAGGCCGCCGCTTACGCGGTGAAAAACGCCGTCGACCAAAGGGCGGAAGAAGTGATGAACGCGATGCGCGCCGACCTCACCGACGAGGACGTCAAGGGGGTGGAGGACGCCATCGCAAAGGTGAGCGACAGCCTCTCCGCCGCCGAGCAGCGCTGCAAGGCCGCCCTCGAAGAAGCGGAAACTCAGGCGAAGGAATATCTCGCCGCGCTGAAAGAGGCACGCAAAAACGCCTAAACGTCCACAAAACGGCTTACACGTACTTATATCCCGGCTCCGGCCGGAAACCGGAGCTCATAGTTATATCCCCAAGAGAATGCCGTGCGGCCAGCCGCGCGGCATTTTCACGTGAAACGGACTTCATTCGCCGAGCAGGGGCAAAAGCTCCCCCAGGCCGCGGACGATATAATCGGGGCGGACATTTCCGCAGTGACGGCCGTCCGCATTCAGCCAGCAGCTGTCTATGCCTGCCCCCTTCGCACCCGCCACGTCCGATTCGAGCGAGTCCCCTATCATGAGACATTGCCCCGGCCGCGCGCCGAGATCGTCCAAAATGCGGGAAAAGAAAGCGGACAGGGGTTTGATGACGCCGATATCTTCGGAAATATATACCCGATAAAAATATTTTTCCATGCCTTTCAGCCGACCCGTCTGTATCGCGTGCAGGCCGTTGGTGGCGACGCAGATGCGGTATTTTCCCCCCGTCGCCTCGCTGAGGACGGACAACACCCGCTCGGCGTCCTTTTCGGGCGCTCCGCCCTCCTCCAGCAGAACGAGAAATCTCTCCCCCGCCTCCGTCGGGGACATGTCCGTCGGATATTCGCGGAAAATGCGGGTAAAGAGCAAAGTGAGATGGCTGCGATACAGCTCGTGATACGTGCGCTGGACGGTTTCGTTTCCCACGTCGGACAGCCCCGCCTCCTCCCAGGTCTTTACGGAAAGTGCCCGACAGCGGGCGAGCATTTCCCCGTCCGTTTCCCTGCCGCAGGCGGCAAAAATTTTCCTGAACGCCTCCCGCTCGTCCACCTCGAAGTCGATGAGCGTATGATCGGCGTCAAAGATGAGATAATCGTATTTTTTTGTTCGGATATCCATAAA
>CALWAU010000112.1 GCA_944375795.1 uncultured Clostridia bacterium
TTTATTATCATTTTTTGCCCGTTTTTTATGGTTTTGAAAAAATTCAAAAATTTTTCCGAAAACCGTTTACTTTTTTGTCGGAATATAGTAGAATATACTTGTAAATCAAATGAGGGCACTCCTCAAAAAGATTTACGCAAGAAAATCGCTCATCATTTTCCCCCTTATCATATAGGTAGTCCCCCCGATGCCGCAAGGTATCGGGGGGGCTATCGTTATAATAGTATTCCGAATAATCGGGCGGCGGAAGTATTCCGCCGCCCGATTTCCGATTTGAAAGCTTGACGTTTACGCCGCCAACTTTTCCGTCTCCTCTTCTTTCGGTAAATACGCCTCCCAGACGACCACTTCGCCGTCCTGCCAATGCCAATATTTCCCCTCTTCTTTCGGTTCTTCTTCCGAATAGTAATAAACCTCTGCGTCGCTCCTAATCCCTTCCGATGTGGCGCTTGCAAAAGCCGACTCCGTTCCGCCGTAATAAATCTGTTTCAGGCTTAAACAGTAATTGAATGTCCCTTTTCCGAAAAATTCCGTCGCCCCGGCAAAGATCGCCGTTTCCAGACGGATGCAGTTGGAAAAAGCCAGTTCGCCGATTGTTTTTAAGCTTTTCGGAAACCGTATTTCTTTCAATCCCTGACACACCTGAAACGCGCCCAAGCCGATTTCTTCCACTCCCTCCGGGATTTCGAGCCTTTCCAAAGCATAACACTCCGTAAATACTGTGTTTCCGATTTTCCGAAGCGTATCGGGAAAAAGAATTCCTTTCAGCTTTTCGCAACGGAAAAACGCACTGTTCCCGATCTCCGTTATCCCTTCCGGCAGCTCTATCCGCTCCAGCTCTTTACACCGGGAAAACATACTCCTTCCGATTTCCGTCATCCCTTCCGGCAACCGCACCTCTTTCAACGCCTCACACCCCGAAAACAAAGAATCCGACCAAAGTTCCACACCATCCTGAATGGATACCTTCTCCAATTTTTCAAGCCCCGAAAACGCGCCGCACGCAACATATTTTATTTCCGGCGGCAATCCATTCAGTTCCTTTTCCGTCCCCTTGTATTTGTACAGTATGTCACCGCGCAACACGGCAAATTCTCCCTGTTTCTGAAGCCACTCCGTATTATCGAACGCTTCCCCCAAAAAAATCAGGCTCTTCGGCAGAGATATTTTCGCCAATCTGTCGCAGCCGCCAAACGCCGATTGCTCTATACTCTCCACCCCCTCCGGAATCCGTATTTCCGTCAAAAAATCGCAATTTATAAAAGCACTGTATCCAATTGTTTTCACAGTATCCGGTATCTCGATCTGCGTCAGCTTTGTCCTTGCCAACAAACTTTCGGGAATCTCCGTCATTCCCTCGGGAAATTTGAAATCCGTTATTGCACACCCGGCAAATGCGCCCGCTCCGATAATTTTCACCCCCGCCGGCAATTCAATCCTCGTCAAGTTTTCACAATAGGAAAATGCCCTGCTTCCGATTTCTTCCACGCCCTCCGGAATCTCGATTTCCTCCAAAGCAATACAGTCTTCAAAGGCATATTGTCCGATCTCCTTCAGCCTGGACGGAAGCCGCACGCTCGTCGTCTTGTCCTGCACCCCGCCCGTCAATGATTGCAGCGCATCCACTCCGAACCCTCTGTCAGCTATCCGGATTACCGGGACATTCCGATACAAATCCGGAATCACCACTCTTCCTCGCAAATCCGCACTGCCTTTGGAAACCTCGTAACCCGTGCCGATAAATCGGTACGCCAGACCTTCCGTCGCCTTTTCTTCTTCCTCGGGCTCTTCCGGCTCTTCTCTCTCTTTCTCCACTTTATACCGAATTGATGCCCATCCGGAATCGCGGTATTTCTTCCAATCCCCCGCGGCCAGAACGCGAATCGTATACACCCCCTCCTCCAGCGCGGACAGGTCATATCGACACTCTTCCGTCTCGTATTCCTTCCCGCCCGCGCTTACAACATATCCCGAAGCGTTTTCCACCTCGTCCCAGGTAAGGACGGACCCGTTGACGACCAAGTTGATCGGCGTCGGCAACCGAGTTTTCTCCCGTGCGCACGATATGCCGAACAACAAAAATCCCACACACGCCGCAAAAACCGCCAACCGCACTTCCCATTTCCGTATGTCCATATGTTTCCCTCCCAATAGACGCAGATAAAACGCATATTATATTTTATGATTTTCCATCCCCCATACTTCCGTTCCGCAAATTTTTTCAGCCGAAAATATTATATAACCACTCGTCCAAATCGCCGGCTGCATCTGCGTTAGTGGGAGTCATAACCCCCAGCTCTTCACTGGTGATAACCTCCAATTGGCCCGGAGCATAAGTAATCGGCTCCAACAAAAACACATAGATTGTCAATTCGTTGGAGGCATCTTTTGCCTCGTCCTGAATTATTTTCATTGCACTGTAAAATGCCGGATCTAAAGTCCATATACCGATTGCAAACATTTTGTCTGTTTTTCTTTCTTCGACAAATTCGTCATAACCCTCGTATTCAAAAGTCGACATCATTCGAAAATCAAAAAAGCGCAAATTCGTATAATGCATCCAGAATATTATGTTATCCCTATCTGCAGTCTGCATCAAAGTCGCCAACGAAGCGGTATCATTCGATGTAATGCTCCTCAACAAGAAATCGAAGAAAGTATCGTCTTGCATATACTCAGCGAAAACTCTCATATCCGTAATATCCCCATCGACAAATTGCGGGTCAATAAACATTGTATAGTTGCTAAACTCCCCGATATCCTGTACGACAGCTTCTATAAATTCTTCCAACGGAAGTCTTTCGCATTCCACGTAATCCGACACCCCCGATTCTCCTATACCATATGGATTGACGCAGACGACCTGCCCTTTGGAACTCAACTGACTGAGCATGTTCTCCACTATGGCTCTGTTCGGAAATACGGACATTTTGAACTCGATAATGATCGTCACCGAGCCGTCATCCGGAAAATTCATAAAATACCCGCCGCACAATTTATGAAATTGCCCCGTAGTAATACCATAATGCAAATCATATGTAATTTCCGTCCCGTACTTTTCCAGGTCTCTTTCGGTCAGAATCGGAGGAGAATCGCTGAAATAGTATATGCCCCCATCCGCAAGATAGCCTGACATCTCGGATGCCTCCGCTCTTTTTCCGAATGATCCGCTTAAAGAAATAAACCCCGAAAACAACATTACAAAAGCCAGTAACACCGACATAAACGTTTTTCTTTTCATTTTTTACTCCTTATCAATTTTCAAAAATTGTGTTTTATCGTTTCTGCAACGATACTTTTTCCAAAAAATTTCGACTCATCACCTCCCTGACCCCAACCAAAAGTTTCTTATAGTTTTTTAGATACACTATCCTCTTTTGGTTATTATATCACATTCTTGTTATTTTGTCAATATCTACATGAAAAAACAAAAAAAATTTTTTCAATTTTAGATTGAATCTTAAAACGGGATACGCAAGTTTGCGTATCCCGTTTTGCCGCTTTATGAATGCGTTTTCATTCCTCCCGCCTGCCGAAAATATGCACAAGATTGTTTTCCCCGCCGTGCAGGCGCTTGTCCTCGTACATATCCTTGTCCGCCGCAGCGATGATCTCCTCAATGTCGGAGACCGCATCGCTCCATTTTGCACCGACCGCCGCCGCCAGATGCCCGCCCGAAAGTATTTTTTCGCGCAGAGCCGACGTCCGCCGTGAAAATTCTTCCTCGCCGATATCCGGACAAAGGGTGATAAATTCGTCGCCGCCCAGGCGGTAGCATTTGTATTCCCCGAATATCTCCGAAAATTTGCCGCTGACAAATCGCAGAACCTCGTCCCCCTTCTCGTGCCCGAGGGAATCGTTGACGCTTTTCAGCCCGTTCACGTCCAGGAACACCACCCCGAGCGAACGCGGCGGAGCCCCCTTTTTCAGCTTCTTCAAATCGTTGATATACGAGTTTCGGTTGTGCAGACCGGTGAGGGAATCGAAATAACTCATCCGCCGCATCTTTTCATACAGGCGCTCCCGCGCGATGGCGTTCGCATACAGATAGGAAAGCGCCGCAAACAGAATGCGGGTCTTATCCGTGCGCCCGGCGGGCGGATTGTCCGCCGCCAGAAAGCCTATCACTTCGTTTTCCGAAATGAGCGGCGCCGCCACAAGCGACCGCGCGCCCCGCTTTTTGAGCGCCGCATATTCCTCCGGGTCCACTGCCAGCAAATCTTCCGCATCGGCAATTACCACGCCCCGGCTTTCCGAAAAAAGCCTTTCCCACCGCTTGGCCGCCTGGCGGGGAAGCCCCTGATAACGATTTTTCAGCGATTCGACGCCGGGCGCGCACCACTCGTGCGTATTGCTTGCCCTGTCTCCGTCAAATTCAAATACATATACCCGATCGCAGCCGATACAGCCGCCGAGCTGCATCAGAGATCTTTGCATCGACAGCGAAAAGCGGGGCGACGAGCTAAGCTCGCGGGCGCAGAGCAAAATCTCCTTTTCCGTATCCGCGCCGGAATCCGAATATATTTCTCCCGCCCTTTTCCTTTTCTTCGCGGCATCAAAGCCGATAACCAGCAATTTTTCGCTTCCGTCTTTCCATCCGATCCTACCGCCTTTCAACAAATAGGTCTTTCCCAAAACGGGATTATACCGTTCCCGTCCCAAAAACTCCCCCTGGCAAAACGTACATGTCTCCCCCCAAAGCAGACTGTCGCACTCCTGCCCCAACGCACCGCCCGGCTGCAGGCCGAAAAGCCGTTCTCCGCCTCTGCTGAGATAAGATATTTTGCAGGTATGCGGATCCACCACATATACAAACTCTGAGATATCGTCTAAAAAATCCAACAGCTCCACGATGTCCCCCTGCTAATGAGATTTGATATTATCATTATATCTCATCTCTATTCATTTGTAAACTGTTTTTGCCTATTTTTTCGCGATTTTCTAATATTTTTTCCTTTTTTTGCCATAAAAGCGCCCCCCCCCCCACATATTTATACATTTTTGCATTCTCCCTTTCCCGAGAAAAAACGGCGGCAACCGGCGGAAAAACCGTCTTTTCTTTTTGTCCGTAAAAGTCGACAAAATTTTTTTCTCCGCCGATTTCGGAAAATTTTTATTTTTTTTGTCAATTCCTGTCGATTTATGAGAAAAAAAGAAGCGACGGGGGAGCAGGGCTGCGATGAAACAACACACTTCCCCTTCGGCAGGCAAACGAAAAGAACAAACTTTTCCGCATCGGGCCCGAGAAATATTACGCATACATTTGCATAAATACAAAATTCCGAAAAAATCTGCATCGGCGGCACAATTTTTCCGAAACATTTCGCGCGCGCTTTCCGAAATCGTAAAATCGGAAAACGGAACGCGGCAAAGTTTCACCGCCCGCAAAAAAACGGGCGGAATCCCGCCCGTTTTAACCGTTTTAACCGTCCGGCCGACAAAGGCCCGGATTTATTCGTGCACGAGCACGGCCTTGATGCGGCGCACGCCCGCCGATGAGCTCTGCTCCTTGACGATTTTGAAAGTGCCCAGCTCTCCCGTGGACGCGGCATGAGGGCCGCCGCAGATCTCCTTGGAGAAATCGCCGACGGAATAGGTCTTTACCCGCTCGCCGTACTTGCTCTCAAACAGCCCCGTAAATCCCTCCGTCTTCGCTTCTTCGAGGGAGAGCTCCTTCATGACGACGGGGATATTTTCCTTGATTTTCTCGTTGACGAGGGCTTCCACCTCGGCGATCTCCTCTTTGGTCATGGGGCGGTCGAAATTGAAATCGAACCGCAGCCGCTCCTCGGTGATGTTGGAGCCGCGCTGGTTGACCTGTTCGCCCAAAACTTTTTTGAGCGCCGCGTGCAGGAGGTGGGTGGCGGTATGCAGCCGGGTGGTCTCCTCTTTATGGTCGGCAAGCCCGCAGGCAAACTTCTGCTCGCTGCCCGCTTTGCTCTTGCTCTGATGTTCCTCGAAAGCCGCGTTGTACCCCGCGATATCGACGCCGTAACCCCGTTCTTTGGCCATCTCCTGCGTGATTTCGACGGGGAACCCGTAAGTGTCGTACAGGTGGAAAGCCTGCTTTCCGCCGATGACCTTCTCGGGCACGTAGGCGGGGTCCTTCTGGGACATGAACGCATTTTTGCGCTCGATGCCGTTCAGGCATTTTTCAAATTCCTTCAACCCCTGCTGCAGGGTCTTGGAAAATTTCGCCTCTTCCTTGCCGAGCTCGTCGGCGATGCGCGCGCGGTTGGCCTCCAACTCGGGATAGACGTCCTTATATTTTTTCACAAACTCGGCGGCGACCTCGGCGAGGCTCCCCTCGGGCAGCCCTATCTTGCGCCCGTAGCGCACGGCGCGGCGGATGATGCGGCGCAGGATATACCCCTGGTCGGTGTTGGAGGGGACGATTCCCTTTTCGTCGCCGATCATGAACGTGGCGGTGCGGACGTGGTCGAGCACGACGCGGAACGCCCTCGTCGTCTCCTCGTCCTCGCCGTACTTTCTGCCCGTAAGCTCGGAAATTTTCGCGATCGCTTCGCGGAAAATATCCGTTTCGTACACGCTGCCTTTGCCGTTGAGCACGCACAGGGCGCGTTCCAGCCCCATGCCGGTATCGACGTTTTTCTGTTTCAGCTCGGTATAGCTGCCGTCCGCCTGTTTGTTGAAGCGCATGAACACGTCGTTCCAGATTTCGAGGAAGGCGCCGCAGCTGCAATCGGGATTGCAGTTCGGCCCGCACTTGGGCTTGCGGATGACGAACATTTCGGTATCGGTGCCGCAGGGCCCGGTGAGGCCCGCCGGCCCCCACCAATTGTTTTCGCGCGGCATGAAATAGATGTTTTCCTTTTTGATGCCCGCCTTTTCCCAAAGCTCGGCAGCCTCGTCGTCGCGCGGGAGGCTCTCGTCCCCGCCGAACACCGTCACGGCGATTTTATCGGAAGGGATATCGAGGTATTCCTTGCCCGTCAGAAACTCGTAGCTCCAGGGGATCATCTCCTTTTTGAAATAGTCCCCGAGCGACCAGTTCCCCAGCATCTCGAAAAAGGTGCAGTGCCTCTCGTCGCCCACGTCGTCGATATCCCCGGTGCGCACGCACTTCTGCACGTCGGTCAGCCGTTTTCCGGCGGGGTGCTTTTCGCCCAAAAGATAGGGCACAAGCGGGTGCATGCCCGCCGTCGTAAACAGCACGGTAGGGTCGTTTTCGGGAATGAGCGACGCGGAAGGGATCACCTTGTGCCCGCGTTCCTTAAAGAAATTGAGATACATTTCCCGCAAATTTTCGCTGGTATACTCTTTCATAATCGTCCACCTGAACAAAATTTATCGTGGCTTTTGCCTCTTTCCCAAACATTATATACGCATTCCCGGAAAAAGTCAATCTCTTTTGCGCCGCTTTCGCAGGCTTTCGCAAGCCGATCCCCAAAGGATCGGGGAACGATATCAATTCCCCGTAAAATAATTTTCAAGTGAAGCGCAAGCCGATCCCCAAAGGATCGGGGAACGATATCCTTTGCGGGTGCAAAGCGGATTCCGCAAACAGCTCTCTCCGCTCGCCTCGCACCCCTGTCGCGACGGTCGTCCATGGAGCGTTCGCCGAAACCCTGCCCCTTCCGAATACAAAACGACCACCCCCTTTTTTTGTTCGAGAAAACGTCTGACCTCGCACCGCCGCACCGTAAAAAGTTTTTTCTTCTCAAACTATTGACAAAAAAACGCCGGGCAATTATAATAGTAATCGGGAGGATGAAAAAATTCCGTCCCCGACAACCGCAACAAGGAGGTTTTTGATGAAAAAAATTTTTATAAGCGCGGCCGCGGCGGTATCGCTGTTCGCCCTTTCCCTCGGCATCGCCGCCTGCGGCGGCGCGGACGACAGCAGCGACGATAAGGGCACGCTCTACTCCATTCAGGCCCCGGCAGGGTCCGATATCTATACGATAACCGGCCTGCCCGGAGGCGCATACGAAGGCGATACCGTCACCTTTACCGTCACCCTGACGGACCCCGAAAACAGCGCCCTGCTCGGCGTCTCGGCAGACGATGACGAGCTCACCGCCGGCGCAAACGGTTCCTATACCTTCACGATGCCCGCGGACGCGGTGACAATCAGCGTGGACGCCCGCGCCTTTTCCGAAGTCCTTTCCGACGGCGGCGTGACCTTTGACGGCGGCAACGTCACCACCATCGCCAAAGGCGCCGACGACGATTGGTATTGGGACGACGACAACAATATGGTATACTGCCACACGTTCGATATCGGGCTCGATTGGGGCAATTACACGACCTCTCTCAGCAGAAACTGCGAAATCATCTCCTCCGATCAGAGCGTCATCCCCGACGAAGCGATCAGCTACGTGCCGGCAAATTACGGCAACGGCAATATGTTTCACGGGATAGAAGTCCGCATCGATACAAACAAAATCAATCCCGGCTCCACCTGGCTGGAAATGTATTTCCAAAGCGACAATTCAAGCTCCGATAACGGCAAAATCTGTGTGAAAATCACCGTCAGCGCCCAAGGCTCCGTCGTCGAGACGGAAAAATGGACGGAAACGGTGGTGTTTACGCTGAATCCCGGCATCGACACCGAAACGCTGTACTTCCATTTCCGCGACAACGACTATGCCGCAAGCCTGGATTCCGAGCAGGACCAATACTTTTACGCCGGGGATTATACCGTCGAGGACAATACGGTCACCCTCACAATAGAATATGTGCAGGGACACGAATACAGCATTTCCGTCGGCTTCAACGACGGTACGGGCAACAGTCTGGTACTCGGCGAAAACGTAGTAAACGGCGGCGCATATCAGGAAGATATCCTCACCTTTGAACGCACGGGCGTCACCATCGAAATCACCGTTTTCAATGAGCTCTGGCAGCCCTGAACCGCGCAAAAATAGCGGATACACTCCATATAAACCGACGCACGCCGGCCGTTTTCATGCGGTCGGCGCCGTTTTTTGCCGCCGACGCGCGCGGAAGGGCCGCAAGCCCGCAGACAATCCCTCAGTCATGCTGCGCATGACAGCTCCCTTTGCACAAAGGAGCCACCTTAAAGCCTCCCCTTTTTGTTAAAGGGGAGGTGGCACAAAGTGCCGGAAGGGATAAGCCACCGGTTTATCCATTTAAGTCGAGCGAAACGCGGTAAAGGCAAGACAATCCCTTTGCACAAGGGAGCCTTGAATAGGGCCCCCGGGAAAGGGTCAAGGGACGATGTCCCTTGCGGGTGCAGGGCGGAGCCCGCAGAGTTTTATCGCGTCAGCGGTCACACGGGCGCAAGCCCGCACCTCCCCATAAGCGAAACGACTGTTTCGCGCCCCGCCGCACAAGCGGTCAGACGGCGATAGCCGCAACCCTGCCCCGCAAAACGAGCGCCCCGGATACTTTCACAACCTCGCATTCCCGCGCCGGAGGGCGGCATTCCCGCTTGACAAGCCGCCCCGCGATATGGTATAGTGTACGGGAAGTACAAAGCATACAACAGGCGCGCCTTCCCCGCGCCGCACTTTACAGGAGGCCGTTTTTATGCAACTCATCGACGCGCGCGACGCCGCGCGGCTGAAAAACATACAGGCGCTTTATCTGGCGGCATTCCCCGCCGCCGAACGCAAACCCTTTTCGATGATTTTGAAAAAACAAGCCGAGGGCAGCGTGGACATTCTCTCCATAGAAGAGGACGACGGGCGCTTTCTCGGCCTGGCGATCCTCGCTCATGCGGGTGATCTCTCCCTTCTCGACTATTTCGCCGTTTCCCCCGAAAGCCGGGGAAAGGGCACGGGCGGGGCCGCCTTCGAGCTGCTCAAAGCCCGCCATGCAAACAGACGCTTTTTTCTGGAAATCGAGGACGTTTCCGTGCCTTCGGACAACGCGGAACAGCGCCTCCGCCGCCGCGCGTTCTATCTCCGCCACGGCATGCGCCCGCTGTCCTTCAAAGCAGAGCTGTTCGGCGTGCGCATGGAAGTTCTCTCCGCGGGGGCCGAGGTCTCGTTTGAGGAATACCATTCCCTGTACACAAGCGTATTCGGCTCCGTCGACAAAAACCGCATCCGCCTCGCCGCGCCCTGCGCGGAATAGTCCTTCCCCGCCTCTCGCCCGGACACGGCGGCTCCGCGGCGGTTTCCCCGCAAAACGCAAATGCGGGCCGCGGGGCTTCTCTTTCGCCGTCCGAAATTACGCCCCTGCAAAAGGGGCTTCTTTTTTTCGGACACAAAACCGAAATTTTATCCGTCTATGCGCACAAACTTCCCTTTATGCGCCAAAGCTTTCCACAGGAAATGTGGATAAAAACAGGTTGTCCACAGGAAATTTTTTGATTCTGTGGATAACTTTTTACGATTTTGCACATACTATCCCGTAAAAAGTCCGGTTTTTCCCCTTTTTGCGGATAAAACTTCGTAAAATTGTGGATAACCCAACTGCAAATGTAAAAATTTTGTCAAAAAACAGCCTCTTTTGGCTGTGGATAACGCCCGGACAGCGGGAGAAGAATCTTATTTTTTGCGCGAACCCCGAACTTTTTCCCGATTCTTCCCGTAAACACTCGTTCGGAAAGCGGAAAAAAGAAAGTTATCCACAATTTCCCCACCCGGGAATAATTGTAAATTTTCCGTAAAAAACACCCGACGGGCCGAATCCCGCCGGGCATTTTTGGCGCTCCGCCGACCGCAAATTCCCGCCTGCGCAAAACACCGTCAATTCTTCCTGCCGATCAGAAAATCGATGTCCTCATCGAAATAGTCGGCTATCCTAATTAGATTGCCCAAAGTAATTTCCCTCTGGCAGAGAAGGTATCGCGAAATGGTTTGCTGGGGAATATTTACCCTTCTCGCAAACTCCGATACCGTCATCTCTCCCAGAAGCTGTCTGAGATTTTCCGCAAAAGCGACGACATATTTGTTTTCCATACGGATATTTTACGCCATTCGGTGTATTTTGATTGACATTACACCAAACGGTGTGATATACTTTTTATGTACGGATATAAATACTGCACCGTACTATATCTCACGGAAAACGGCGAAGGAGCTTTTCTTCGCCGTTTTGCTTTCCGCTTTTTTCCGCAGGCCGTACAATCGCATTCAAAAAAGCTCTCCCGAAGGAGAGCTTTTTCCTTTTCAGCCGCCGTCAGAATTTGATAAACAATCCCAAAAGCTTGGTGAGCGGGTTATCGTTGTAAAGATATTTGAGGAACAGCGTATTTTCAAAGAAATTGCCGATCCCCTCTGCGGGAATCAGGGAGAGCACCGCAAGCACGGCGCACACGGCAATCGCGGTTTTGAGAAATCCCACCGCGAACCCGAGCAGCCCGTTGACGGCGGACGCCACCGACCAGGAGTTGACCACTTTCGTCAAAATCTTTTCCACGATAAACAGCAGCAGTTTGGCGACGATAAACACCGCGATTCCGGACACCAGCAGCCCGATAAACTGCGAAGCCACGGGCGCCGCCACGGCCGCCAGCGTGGTACCGGGCGCAAGGTCGTTGACCTCCCCGACATTCTCGACGATGACGTCCTTGATAAAGCCGGGCAGGCTGACGTTTTCCAGCGCCGCCGCGATCCCGCCCGCAGACACGTCGGTATCGAAGCCATTCCATTTCAGGAACACTTCTTCCAGCTTCCCCGCGAGAGACCCCTCCGCGCCGAACACGGACGAAAGCCAGCCCGCCACCGTCGAAGCGAGCGCAAAAGCGAGAATCAGGGCAACCAGGGTAGAGATGAGGCCGAAAAAGCACTTGACGAAGCCCTTTTTCGCGCCGATGAACGCGCTGACGAGAAGGAGCAGAGCACAGACTATATCCGCGACGTAAGCTGCCTGAAAGGAAGCCATGAGACACGTCATTTCCATATCCTCCGAAAAATTTTTTGCCCGCGGCGGAAACTTTTAACCCCCGCGGCCGCATTTTATTGTAACATATTTTCTCACAAAATTCAAGTCTTTGGACGGGTTCGGCCGAAAATTTCCCTCCCGCGCGTATACCCCGCCGCAAAGAGGGGAATAATCTTCCCGATTCTCCTCTGGGAACAACACAAGGAGCCCGCTATGGAATACTGCTTCAACATCTTCAACAAACTCGCCGCCGACGGCACGTCGATGGCGGTGGACAAATTTCTGCGCGCCGCGCCCCCCGCGAAAAAGCGCGCCGCCGCGACGGGCGGCAACGAGCCCGCCCTCCCCGTCGTCGTATGCGTGGGCAGCGATCTGGCCATCGGCGACAGCCTGGGGCCCATCGTGGGCTCGATGCTCCGGTACAAGACCCAGGGCCTGGACGTCTTTCTGTACGGCACGCTGAAAGCGCCCGTCACCGCCAAGGAAGTGAAATACCTCCGCTCTTTCCTCCGCGAGACCCACCGCGACAGAAAGGTCGTGGCGGTGGACGCGGCCGTGGGCAGCGAAGGGGATATCGGGCTCATCAAAATCCTCGACGAGCCCCTGCGCCCGGGTGCGGGCGCCAACAAAAAACTGGGCAGTATCGGCGACGTGTCGATTATGGGCATCGTCGCCGAAAAATCCCTCATGAACTACGGCCTTCTCAACACCACCCGCCTCAATCTCGTCTATTCGATGGCGGAAATCATCTCGGACGGCCTCTCCGCGCTGCTCTGGGAATTGCACGGCCACGCCTCCCGCCGCGCCATATAGCCGCATTCGCCGCAACCCTGCCCCTTTCTTTTCGTTTATAATAGTCTTCCCCGTACAAAGCTCGCAATTTCTATTTTTCGGACATAGCTCTATTCACTGACGTAACGCAAGTACGCTCTTTTGTTGGCCCGCAAACCATGCATTGGTTACTTGCTACCCGTGAACGGGTCTCGGGTCAAAAATATCCAACCGGTCTGCTTTATCCGTCTTTAACCGATTTGCAGCAAATTCTTATATCGCCTTCATGTTTTTTCCTGCTATATCCACATGATCTCTTGCTCTAAAATTCGCGGTTTCGGTATGCGAATTTCATATTTCCCCATTTTTGAAATATGATCGTCACGCTCTTCCCTTTCAAATATCCTATGAATACCGAAACGCTCATTTTGGGCGGGATTGATACTAGTATATGTACATGATCCGGGCACACCTCTCTTTTTATGATTTCCACGCCTTTCCATTCACAGAGTTTTCGCAATATCTCCCGCACTTCCAGCCCGTGTTCTTCATAGAATACTTTCCTACGATATTTTGGCGCAAACACGATATGATACTTGCAATTCCATTTCGTATGTGCTAAACTGTTTATGGTATTAGATGAGTCTTTCATTTTAATATCCTCCGATTGTGTTTTCTTTTTCTGACTGGCAGGTCAATTCTCATTTTACACAATCGGAGTCTTTTTTCAAGTCTCATCGGTAAACCTTTTTCCTACCCTGCGACTATCGCGGGGGGGGGTATACAAAAAACCGGAACGTTTTGACGAACGTCCCGGTTTTTGTTTTTCCTCACTGTTCCACCAAAAAGCCGCGTTCCCGAAGTGCGCGCTCGATAACGTTCAGCGTCTCCTCGTCGGGCGCCGTCACGGTATGATAATGATATCCGTCCGTCACCAGCATAAGCGGCCGGCTCGTGCCGCTTGCGATGCTGCGCACGAACTCCGCCGCATGCACGCGCGTCTGCACGTTGAGCTCCGCTTCGATGTGCCCGTATACACGGTGATTGACCGCCACGTTTTTCACCGTCCCGCCCAAGCTCACGATGAGGTCCAGTTCCTCCCCGACTTCGGCCTCCGTATGCCGGACCTTGAACACCCTCGCCGCCTGCCTGCGCGACGCGAGGATATACCCGCGATTGGTGGAGACGACGGGCACGCCCTCCGCCCGCAGAAGCGCGATATCCTGCACGATCACCTGCCGCGAAACCCCGAATCTGTCCCCGAGCGCGCCCGCGCTTTGCGGTTCGTCCCCCGCGCCGAGCGCGGAAAGAATGCGCTCCCGCCGCTTTTCCCGCTCCGCCTTTCCGATGTTGTCCTCCATGATTTCAAAGTCTCCTTCCCTGCGATTTTTTATTCGCCGCAACCCTGCCCCGTTCAATCGAGAGGATGCAGATTTTTGAGAGACACGTCCAGGATGGGCGCGGAATGGGTGAGCGCCCCGCTGGAAATGTAATCGACGCCGAGCGAAACCAGCCGGGCGATGTTCTCTTTCGTGACGTTGCCCGAACATTCCGTTTCCGCCCTGCCCGCCGCGAGCTTCACCGCCTCCGCCATGTCCTCGGGCGGCATATTGTCCAGCATCACGATATCCGCGCCCGCGTCCAGCGCCTCTTTCAGCTGATCGAGCGTTTCCACCTCGATTTCGATCTTGCGCACGAAGGGCGCATACGCCTTCGCCGCCTTCACCGCCGCCGCGATGCCGCCCGCCGCGCCGATGTGATTATCCTTGAGCAACACCCCGTCCGAGAGGTTGTAACGGTGATTGTATCCCCCGCCAACGCGGACGGCATATTTCTCGAATACCCGCATGTTCGGGGTGGTCTTGCGCGTATCGAGCAGCCTGGTTTTCGTCCCCTCGAGCAATTTGGCCGTCGCCCGCGCATAGGTGGCGACGCCGCTCATGCGCTGCAAAAAGTTGAGGGCGACCCGCTCGCCCGAAAGCAGAACGCGGATATCCCCCGTCATCTCGGCCAAAAGCTGCCCCTTTTTCACCTCGTCCCCGTCCCGCACGAAAAATTCCGCCTCCGTTTCCGGGTCGAGCAACCGAAAGGTACGGAGAAACACGTCCAGCCCGCAGATGACTCCGTCCTGCTTGCACAGAAGCTGCACCTTTCCCTTGCGGTATTCCGGCATTACGGCGTTGGTCGAAACGTCCTCGCTCGTGATATCCTCCCGCAACGCCTCCTCTATCAGCCTGTCCGCCTGCAATTTCATCGTAATCGGATTCATGATTTTTTCTCCTTTTCGTTTTTTTACTTTTCCGATGTTTTCCTTTGCGTTTTATCGGCTTTGCCGCCCTCGCCCGGGCCTTCCGCTTTCCGCGCCGACGCGGCGGCCTCCATGCCCCGACGGACCAGCGCCGCATATTCCCGCGAGAGCGATTTTCCGTCCCTGTATTTGCCTTCGTCAAATCCCTGCCCTGCCCGCTTTACCGTTTGTTCCTCTGCGGGTTCGTATGTATTCGCTATCCGCAGCGCCGCGCGCTTGGCGAAAATCAGGCTTTCGAGCAGGGAATTGGAAGCGAGTCGGTTTTTCCCGTGCACGCCGTTGCAGCAGGCCTCCCCTACGGCGAACAGGCGCGGCATGCTCGTCCTGCCGTCCGTATCGCTCCGGATTCCGCCCATGAAATAGTGCTGGGCGGGCACGACGGGCACGGGTTCGGAAAACACGTCGAACCCCTCTTCCGCACAGCGGCGGACGATGGAGGGAAAGTGCGCGCGCACCGCCTCGGACGGGATTTTCCGCAAATCGAGCCAGACATGGTCGCCGCCCTCCTTTTCCATCTCGGCATAAATCGCCGCCGTGACGACGTCCCTCGGCATCAGTTCGTCCGTGAACCGCCTGCCCGCGCCGTTCAGAAGCACCGCTCCCTCGCCGCGCACCGATTCGGAAATGAGAAACCGCCGCCCGCGCTTTTTGGTATACAGCGTGGTGGGATGGATCTGCACATAGTCGAGGTCGCTCACGGCGACGCCGTGTTTCAGGCAAATCGCCACCCCGTCCCCCGTCAGGCCGCGGAAATTGGTGGAAAACCGGAACAGGCCGCCTATGCCGCCCGTCGCCAGAATCACGTAATCGGCAAACACCGCCTTCGTCTCCCCCGTCCGCACGTCCCGGAGCACCGCGCCCGCGCATTGCTCCCCGTCCGTCAGAATGTCCGCCAGCGCCGTTCCGGAGCGAAAGTCCACGTTCGGGAGCTTCCGCACCCGCGCGTACAGCCGGGAGGCAATCTCCCGCCCCGTGCGGTCCTCCCGATACAGAATGCGATTGACGGAATGCCCGCCCTCGCGGGTATAGAGCAGATTCCCCGCCCCGTCCCGCGAAAAGCGCACGCCCGCGTACAGCAGATCGGAAATGATCTCCCGCGAACAACGGAGCATGCACTCCACCGTCTCGGGGTCGTTTTCATAATGCCCCGCGCGCATGGTATCCTCAAAATACGCGTCATGGTCGCCGTCCCAGCGCAGCACGCAGATTCCGCCCTGCGCCAGATAGGAATCCGCCTGCCGCGGCCCCTCCTTGCAGACGAGCAAAATCCTTTTGTCCCGCGGCAGAAAAAGCGCGGCATTCAGTCCGGCCGCGCCCGCCCCCGCAACGATGATGTCGTACTTGTTCCGAAGCTCCATAAACCGTCTCTCCCGTCCGTCGCTCCCGCTCTTTCCGCCTTTCGTCGGCGACGGAGCCGCCGCCCGCCGCGATGTTCCTTTCCCGGGACACGCTTTCCGGTATAGTATACACCATTTATTGACAGGTGTCAAGACATTTGTCAAGGGTATGTATTTTTTATCGGTTCGCCGCCGTTTTTATCGGTTGACTTTTTCCCCTGCCGTATGATATACTGAAAGAAAAACAAAGCCGCCCTCCGGCCGCGCTTCGTTTTTCCTGCCGAATCGACAAAAAGAGGTATTTTATGGTCATCTGTCTCATCGGGACGAATACCGTTTCCTTTTCCGGAGACGTCGATTTTTCCTCCCTCGAAAAATACGGCGCCCTGCGCCTGTATCCCTGTCTCACCGCGGACGAAACCATCGCCCGCTGCCGCGACGCCGACATCCTCCTGTCCAACAAGACGGACCTCTCCGAGCGTGTCATCGCAGCCCTGCCCCGCCTGAAATATATCGGGCTGTACTCCACGGGCTACAATAACGTCGATCTTTCCGCCTGCAAAAAACGGGGGATCGTCGTCTGCAATACGCCCGACTACTCCACGGACGCCGTCGCGCAGCACGCCGTCGCCCTTTTGCTCGCGGGGGCGGGGAGCCTCGTCGATTACGTCAACTCCGTCGCGCGCGGAGATTGGGAAAAATGCCCCGCATTTTCCTATTACGACTACCCCATGGTTGAAGTGAGCGGAAAAACACTCGGCATTTTCGGCTTCGGACACATCGGGGGCAGAGTGGCGGAAATCGCGACGGCGCTCGGCATGCGCGTGCTCGTCTGCACCCGCACGCCCCGCCCCGGGCTCCCTTACGAAACCGTGACGAAAGAGGCGCTTTTCGCCCGTTCGGATTTTCTGTCCCTGCACTGTCCGCAGACGGCGGAGACCGCAAAACTCGTCAACGAAGATACTCTCTCGCTCATGAAGCGGTCGGCGATCCTCATCAACACGGCGCGGGGCGGACTGATAGACGAAGGGGCTCTGGCTGCCGCCCTGAACGAAGGCCGGCTGGCGGGCGCGTACCTCGACGTCGTATCCGAGGAGCCCGTACGGCCGGACAACCCGCTTCTGCGCGCAAAAAACTGTCATCTCACCCCGCACGTCGCCTGGCAGCCTCTGGAAACCCGGCGCCGCCTGCACAAACGGGTGGAAGAACATCTGGCGGCCTTCCTCGCGGGCGCGCCCTACGACGTCGTCGGCTGAATTTTGGCCCGCACGAGGCGGGCCGGGTGAAATTATGGACATACGATCGGCAATCATCACCGATGTTTCGACGGGGACGCTTTCCCTGTCCGCCGCGGAAGGGTTGACGCACGTCAAAGCCCTCCCCTGCATGTCCGTCGTGCAATCGCTGCGCGGCAGATACGACGTTTCCCTCGACGGAGGTGAGAGCGAAAAAATGAACGCGGGGGATATTTTCGTCGCGCCGCCGCGGCTGATGCAGACGATCGTCCACCACATGGACGAGACGGGGAAAATGGAGGCGCGCTGGATTTTTTTCAACGCGGAGACGGACGGAATCCCCGTAGATTCCCGCTTCGATTTTCCGCTTCGGTGCTCCCCCGCGGCCGCCCAGGAAATTTCCCCCTTTCTGGACGGGATTTTTTCCTCCCGGGATTTATTTTTCAGGCTTGCGTCCGCTTATATGCTCCTCAGATATCTGCTGGACGAGGCGCAGGAAAAACGCCGCCAACCGAGGGGAATCGCGGCGGCGCTCGCCCTTATCCGCACCCGGTTCGGGGAGCCGCTGTCCGTTCCCGAGCTCGCCGCGGAAGCGAAAATGTCCCTCTCTTCCTTCCACGCTTCCTTCCGGCAGACGGTCGGCATGCCGCCGCTGGCCTATCTCAACGAATACCGGCTTTCGCGCGCGCTCGGCGAGCTTCTGCACACCGATTGCACCGTGAGCGAAGCGGCGCGGCGCTCCGGGTTTTCCGACCCCCTCTATTTCAGCCGCGTATTCCGGGAAAAATACGGAATGTCCCCGCGGCAATACCGCTCCGATTATCTCCTCTCCGCCGGCAAAGCGGGCGGGAAAGAGCCTTCCTCCCAGACCCTTGCGCCGAATCCCCGTAAAATGCGGCCGTAACTTTCAAAATTTTGCGCGGAGGGCGTCCACTCCCGCCGGGCGCCGTCCGTGCGGCCGAGCAAACGGTTTTTTGTCCTGCCCCCGTCGTGACAGGCCAAAAGCTGCACCCCGAAACAGTGTTTCAAAGACAAACTCAGCTCCGCAAGTCCGCAGAGATTTTTTTCGTCCGCGTTTATCCCCTCCGCCATCGGACAGCGAATAAGCGTCGCGCCCCCGCGCGCGTCCACCCGCCGCAGATTTTCGAGCACGATGCCGAGCTCTCCTCCCGTATACAGCCAGTGCCGCGCCCCGTCCGTATCCTTGATGTCCCACAAAAACAGTCCGACGTATGCCGCCGCCCGTTCCAGGCGCGCCGACGGGGCATATCCCGACGTCTCCGCGACCACGGAAAGTCCCTTGGACGCCGCTTTTGCAAGTACCTCCTCCGTCGCCTCCCAAAAAAACGGCTCTCCGCCCGAAAGGGTCAGTCCGCCGCCGCCCGCATAAAAAATTTCGTCCCGGCAGGCCTCCTCCACGATTTCCTCCGCCGTCATCGGTCGCCCGGAAAGGGCGGAGGCCCCCGACGGACACACCTCCGTGCAGCGCCCGCACCCCGTGCATTTCCCGCGGTCGGGAAAGGGAAATTTCTCCGTCCGCGCCCCGACGGGACAGACGGAGACACAGGCTCCGCAGCCGATGCACGCTGCGGCGTCGAACAGCAGTTCCGGCTCCGCCGCCTGCGTTTCGGGATTGTGGCACCACGCACAGCGCAGGGGACACCCCTTGAAAAAAATCACCGTCCGGATCCCCGGGCCGTCTTTGGCGGAAAACCGCTCGATCGCCGTCACTGTTATTTTCCTTTCCCTCTCTCCGTCCATGTCATTTCTCCGTGCGCTCGATGATCATTTGCTGCCAATCCTCGTCGAGGGTGACGAAGCGCGCATTCCAGCCCGAAACGCGGACGGAAAGGGTCCGATAAGCGTCGGGATTTTTCTGCGCGGCGTATAAAGTTTCCGCGTCCGCCATATCCGCCTGCAAGAAAAAACCGCCCGCGCGCACAAAGCCCTTCATCAGGGCGACGAGCGCCGAAAGGCCGTTCTCTCCCGATACCGACGAGGGGAGAATTTTTAAGTCCAGCGCCGCGCCCGTCACCTGCTTTTCGAGCGCCGCTTTGCCGTAGGACTTTATCGCCGCGGTCGCCCCCGCGAAATCCGTGCCCGGCGTCGGGGAATTGTTCCCCGCCAGAATCTCCCCTTTGCGGAACCCGGACGGCGTCGCAAATCGCCCGCTTCTCCATTCCGCCTGCCGCCCGAAAGTGCTCGCCCCCGGCGGAAACATCAACCCGTCCGTCACCCCCGCGCGGGGTCGGGAAAGCAGAATGTCCGCAAAATCGTCGAGGACGCGCGCGGTATATCCGTCCGCCTCGCCGTCGTTCCCGTAATAGGACAAACGATTTCTCGCATACAGCCGCACGGCTTCATACCCTTCCCAATCCGCTTCCAAAGCCTTTATCAGTCCGTCGAAAGAAATGATTTTATCCCGGAAACACAATCGGTCGACGGCATACAGGCTGTTTCCGACGTCGGGAGCGCCGCCGATGTGCGGGGAAATCATATTGTAAACGGGCCCGCCCTCGTCGTAATCGAGCGCCTTTTCGATACATCCTTCTTCAAACAGCGCCACCGCCGACATCGGCCCGCCCCGCTTCCACACCTTTCCCTCCCCGTTCTCCGTCCGCGCCGCCGCCGTCTGCGCGCACAGCGCCTCCACGCGCTCGGCCAACCGCGTACGAAAGGCGGCATACAGGGATTCAAAATCGTCGAAATGCGCTCCGCCCCCGCCCAGGCCCAGAACTTCCCGCTGAAAGAGCGCCAACGCGTCAAAGGGAATATAGGAAAAATACGTCTTGCCGGGGATCTGTACCTCCCAGCAGCCGTCGTTGGCAAATTTCAGCGCCTCCGTCCGCGGATAGCCGTATTCCGTCAGCGCGCGGAGCACCAGGTCCTCGTTGTATACGGCGACGATCCCGCCGCCCTGCCGCCACACTTCCGCAATCCGCAAAAGAAGCCGCTCGGGCGAACGGGCGGATATCCGCACGGCTATCGGGAAATCCCCGATCCCCAGCTCCTCCACGACGTCGAGGACGAGGTATGTAACTTCGTTCGTCACTTCCCTGCCCTGCTCATTTAAGCCGCCGAGTACAATATTCTGGTAATGCTGCGCATCGCCGGAGCCCTTCGGCGGAGCGGAACGAATCCATTCGCAGCCCTTGATGAAAAAAGAAGCGAGCTGCTCCCTTGCCTCCGCCGTCGTCGTCCGTCCCGCGGCGAGATCCGCTTCGAGATATCCCCCCAGATACTCGTCTATTCTTCCCAGTCCCGACCAATTTCCCGTCAGCCGCGTAAAGGCAAAGCAAAACCACAGGGACTGCAACGCTTCGCGGAAAGTCCGCGCGCTCCCGAACGGCACCCGCGCCAGAATTTCTCCCGCCTCCGGCTTTTTCTCCGCGACGGCCTCCGCATACCTGCCGTGCCATATCCGCATGCTGTCCAGCGTATTTTTCAGGCTTTTGAGAAACCTCGCCTGCCGCGCGCCGTCCCGTCCCGCGCCCGCCCGCATCCGCTCGCCTATCCTTCTCCCGTATTCGTCCAGCCCTTCGCGCACCGCCCGGTCAAAACCGCAGGTCAGATGGCTGACGCTCGTAAAAACGGGCTTCCCGCCGCGGAACGCGGGCACGACGTGCTCCATCGCCGCGCCCAGGGTGGCCGCGCCGCAGACATATTCACACGCCGTCACCCGCAGCGGCGCCCGCTCCGCGATTCGCCGGATCATCGCGTCGTACTTGTCGTACTCCTCCATGTCCTCGAAGCCCGCGATATCGTCCAAAGACACCCAAGGCGTCCGCATCGCCTCGTCCCCGTATTTCCCGCTCAGGGACTCCGCCGCAAACCGCCTCGTTTCCTCGCTCAGCCGGACGGGTCTGCCGCCCCCGAAAGTCGTCCCAAAAACCATTCTGTCTCCTCCTTTGTTATCATTATAACAGAAATTTGCCCCCTTGATAATGGTTTTTTCTGCGAATTATATGGAGAATCGTGCGAGTCTGCAAACAATCCTCCACATGCAAAACACACGGTTTTTCATTACAGGCGTACTCATAATAGCTCAATTCGGAATTTTCATAATAACTGCGTTGTTGCCGTTCGAAACTGAACGAAACTTCTATTGTCACGTCGTCGATATCGAAATCCGTTTTATCGCTCCTCATCGCACAAAGCGTGTTTCCCGGCAGTATTCCCTGATGCTCGTATCCCACCGAAAAGCCCGTTTTTCCGCACCCGGCAAAGAGCAGCCCCGCCGAAAGTGCGCATGCCAAAATTTTGTTTTTTATAAACAGTCTCCTTTTCTTTTTTTTCTTTCAAATTCCCTTCTGCATCGGTATTCCCCTCCTTTTCTTACGTTCAATTTTTGTTCTCCTCTTTCATTATAGTACGAATCCCGACGGTTGTCAATAGGGCATCGTAAATTTGTTCACAATTTTTTCCATCGTCCTCATCGAAAAAAGAGCGCACTCTGCCGCTCAAGCGGCCTAAAACAAATTGACACGTCCGCCGCAATGTGCTATAATAAGCCTCACGGAAGGTTTTCGGAGAACACTTCCGAATAAAAAAACCGAGGTACAATTTCATATGAAAGGATTTTTCACTACCCGGCGGCTCTGCCGTGCGGCGGTGATCGCTGCCCTGTATGCCGTCAT
>CALWAU010000113.1 GCA_944375795.1 uncultured Clostridia bacterium
TTCCCCGCATTCTGCGGGATCTCCGGCTCCACCAATACGATATGAAACATTTTTACCTCCCGACTTTCGCCCACGGGGCGAAGAAAACAGAAATCACCGACACGCCGACGCGTTTCCCGACTGAAACTCCATGGCTTATCCCTTCCGGCACTTTGTGCCACCTCCCCTTTTTCAAAAAGGGGAGGCTTAAAAAGGGCGCTTTTGCACAAAGAGCAAAATCGGAACGCCTCTTTTCCAAGGCTCCTTTGTGCAAAGGGAGCTGTCCTGCGTCAACATGACTGAGGGATTGTCCTGCTCATATCGCGACCGCTTTTGCCAAAGGCAGCCCGAAGCGGGGCGCGGTAAACGCAGCCCTGCCCCTTTTATCCTTTTATATATTATAGCACGCGCGAGAGATTTTGGCAAGCATTGGCAGATACCTTCGCGCATGAAAGGCAAAGGGAGGGGGCATACTGAATGCGTAAGGCGGGAGCCTCAGGAGAAAACAAAAATGCAATTTGATCAAACGGAAACATGCAGAAATCTGGCGCGCAGCTTCGCGGGCGAAAGTCAGGCGGGGATGCGCTATCAGCTGGTGGCAAAGGCGGCGATGAAGGAAAACCTGAAAACGCTTTCCGATGCCATTAAGACGATCGCGAAAAACGAAACCTATCACGCGAAAAGATTCTTTGAAATGCTGCAGGAAAAGGGCGGCGGCAAAGACAATATCGATCTGGACGCGGGATATCCCTATCACGGGGGTACCCTCTTGGACGGGCTGCGTTTTGCGGCGATGGACGAAAAAAGCGAGTTTACGGAGATTTATCCGGCATTCGCCGACACGGCGGAAAAGGAAGGCTTCAAGGACATCGCGGCGCTTTACCGAATGGTAGCGGACGTCGAAAAACGCCACAACGTCATTTTCGACTATCTCTACAACGCGGTAAAGGACGGAACCCTCTACAAGAACGATTCACCCATCGTATGGGTGTGCAGCGAGTGCGGATATATGCACGTCGGCACGGAGGCGTGGAAGGTGTGTCCCCTCTGCAAAGCGGATCAGGGACACGTCGAACTGCATCTCCCCTATGAGGGCGTAAGGGTCTGAATCCCTTCCCGCCTTCGGTTTCAAAAAAATAAAAAGGAGAAAAAAAATCATGAAAAACCAGAACCAGAACAACAACAAAAATTATCAGAACCAGAACAACAACCAGAACAACAACAATCAGAACAAGGGCTACAACAAAAATTGCGGCAAGAACAAGTACAACAATGACACGCAGGACTGCAAATAAGAAAAAGCGCCTTTCGCCCACCGAAAAAGCGACGGCTTTGACCGACATGCGCTCTATGACGGACGTAAACGGCAGCTATACGGGGCAGCCCAGGAATGCGCGGGATCTTCCCGTACAGGACGCGGACGACCTGTAAACGCAAAAAGAACGCCTTCGGGCGTTCTTTCTCTTTGTTCCCTGTCCCCGGCGGCGCGCCGAAAAGACAGAACTCTTTTTCGCATATCGAGAAACCGGCGGGCACGCGGCCCGCACGCTTCAATCCAGATAGTCCCCCACCGGATTGGAATTGTACTGTTTTATGATGCGTATGACGATGGACCCGTCCGGCTGCGTCGTCTCCTCCGTGATTTTATATTTCGTGCGATTATGTTCCAAACCCGACTTATAGCGCGCCACCTCCTCGCGCACCTGGCTCACCGCGTAATCGTGCCCCAGGTCCTCTTTGAGCATAAAATGCAGCGTCTGACAGACGCATGCCGCCTTGATTCGTTTCATATACAGCCTCCTTTCTCTGCGCCCCGCGGCGCTTTTTCTGTATTTTAACAAAAAATCCGCCTTTTGTCAAAAGTGAATTTACACAAAAATGCGCTGTAAAAAATATCCGAATCCCCGCCTGTAAACGGAAACGTCTGTACACAACGACAGAGGCGCCCTTTTGCGGGCGCCTCTGCGCTTTGTCGTTATCGATAAAAATCTGTCTCTCCGAAAAATCAGAAATCGTCATCGCGGCGGCGTTTCTTCTTCCCCGACTTCGGCGTGGGGGCGTCATCGTCGTCAAACGGGTCGTCCTCGTCATCGTCCTCGTCGTCCTCGTCATCGTCGGGATAATAATCGTCCGCGGAGACGTACTCGAAATCGTCCTCCTCCGGCCTTTCTTCCTCTTCTTCCTCCTCTTCTTCCTCTTCCTCGTCGTCAAATTCGCCCTCGGGCAGAGGAATGCCCAAATCGTCGGTATCGTCGTCGAGATAGCTTCTCCAGGCGTCGTCCTTGTCGGGATCGTCCTCCTCTTCCTCCTCGTACTCCGTCTTTTTCTTGCACTCGTCGCACATCTTTTCGCCGGGGCGCATATAGTTTTCCCCGCAGATGGGGCAAAGTTCGGTTTCTTCCGCCTCCTCTACCTCCTCGAGGTCGTCCGAGAAGGTTTTTGCGCCCTGCATCTCCTTGATGCAGACGTCGCAATACTCCTGCGTATCCGCGTCGATATAGTTGAGCTCGCAGCGCGGACATAACACGTATCTTGCCATACAAATCCCTCTTTGCGTCATTTTTTCGGCGCGGGCCGCGCCGTGATTTTGCTATATTATATTAGGATTTTCCGAGTTTGTAAACTGTTTTTCGGCCCTTTTTCGAGATTTGATGAAATTTTTTTTGTTTCTCACAAAAAGGGAGCCGTTTCACCCGGAAACGACTCCCTTATTATTGCGATTATTCGTCCTTTTTATCCTCTTCCGGAGAAACTTTTTCCTCGCTCTCCCCGACGGCTTCCGCCGCTTCTTCGGTCTCCTCTCCGGTCTGCGCGGGCGCTTCGTCCTCCGCTCCGTCCTCCGGTTCTCCGGCGGATTCCGCTTCCGCGTTTTCCGTCCCTTCCCCGGCGGGCGTCTCATCCGTATCGTCCGCATAGACGTCGATGGATTTGTCGTCCGTGGTATCGATGACGGGCTTTCTGCGTCCCGCCTCGACGATGGCCGCCTGTTCCGCCGCCTTCGCCTTCTTCTTGGCGCGGAGCACCAGGAAGATGGTCACGCCGCCCGCGATTATGACGACCCCCAGCGCGATGCCCACGCCGAGCAGTACCTTCTGCCAGGTGGCCCAGCCTTCTTCCGTCTCCTCGGGAAGGGTGAGAATGGACCCCGTCCTCCACGCCTCCTCGATGGCTTCCGCATCCGCTTCCTTGACCTGTCCGATCATGTTCATGAAGTAGCTTTCGACGTCGTAATAATTCCCGGCGTCGTCGCGGAACATATCCGTATAATCGTTCGCCGAAGCGTTGGTGCTCAGCCGATGCCCGGTAAAGGCGGCAAACTCCTCGAGGGCGTAGGCGGAATAGAGATAATAGTCATTATAGCCCGCCGCGCGCGCCTCGTCCAAAACGTCGTAGAAATACTCCGTCTCGCCCGTGCGGAAATAGTAGTCGAGCGCGTTCATGAGGTCGGTATTGTCGTTGTTGCCGAACTCGTCGATATACTCGGTGATTTCGTCGTATTTGTCGTTGAAGGCCTTGAGCTCGTCCCCCGTCATCATGCCGTTCTCGCCGTTCAGATCCACGACATAGATATAATTGTACGCCGTGGAGCCGAAGGATTGGGCATTGGAGAAGAACAGGCAGTTTTCGATAAACTCCGGCTCGTACCAGGAGCTGTTCCAATCGACGTCCAAAATGGTGGCCGGCTTATATTCCTCGTCGTCGATCAGCCCGAAGATGGGGCTGTAATCGTCGCTGTCCCCCGTGTAGTTGACGCGGGTGACATTGTTGCCGTTGGTGCCCGCCGCATAGTAATAGAGGTATTCCCCTTCCACCTTCCAAAGGGTGACGCTGCTGGCCGAAGGCACGATGAGCAGGCTTTCCGCGGCGCGGCCGCTCGCGTCGGAGGTGACGCGGTAAATGCGCGAATCCGCCGTATAGATATACGAATGCGTCCGGGTGCCGCCCGTTTCGTCGATGAGGAAGATCGCCGAGGACGAAGCGTTGGTGGTGTTGCGGGCAACCGTGTCGATCTTGCCCGAACCCGCCGCCTGGTCCTGAATGCTCTTCCAATCCGCCGCGCCCGAAACGCTGTCCGCGAGATAATAGAGCACGCTGCTTTCGCCGTCGGAGGAGGAAGTGTCGCTCACGTCCGCGCGGGTATAGTACAGGCCGCCGTTCTGGTAGCTCTGAATGGTGTAGGTATAGCCGTTGGGAGTAGCCGCCTGCGTCGCGTCGTCGTCCGTGAATTTCGTATCCGTATACGCCGCGCTCGAACCCCTGCCGTCCAGCACGAGGTCGCCGAGATTGACGTAGGGATAGGTGGTGTAATCGGCCGCGTCGAAGCCGGGCACGTTATCCTCGTCCTGCACGTAATCAGCGTTGAAGGAATAGGTTTTTCCGCCCCTGACCGTATAGGAGGCCTGTCCGTCCGAAATGCCCGCCGATTCCACCGTCGCGTCCGCGCGCACGCTGTAAACCTGCGTATAGCTCACGGACGAGGAATTCTGCGTATCGAGGTCCTGCGTCACCGCCATCGTGTAATAGACGGCGGGATTCTCGGGATCGGAACTGTCGAAATAAAAATCGGAGCCCGCGCCGGAAACGAGCACGGTATCCGTGCGCGTCTGCGTATTATAGGAATGGAGGGTGGTGTCGTCCGCATACAGGCAGTACACGACGCCGTCCACTTCCACGAACCGATAGCTGAGCGCGTTGTCGTCCGAGCGGAAATAATAGTCGCTCATCGCCTCGGTGCCGTCCAGCTTGGCCCGCTTGAAGCTTATCCAGTCGTTCTGGACGTTGCCGTCCTGGTCGCGCTCGGTGGTGGGGGAAGCGAAATAGACGTAATCCCCGTAAATATAGACGCCGGCGTCAAAATTCTGCGCAACGAAGAGCATGGGCACCACGGTCACGGTATTTCCGTAATTGCCGGCGAGCAAATCGCTGCGGGAAATGCGCATCAGGGCCCCCTTCACCACTTCCCCGTACTCGTTGGAAGCCGTATACTCCTCCGAGCCGTTGATGAAATAGATATAATTGCCCTTCTCCACGACAAAGCCGCCGTTGGAGCTCACCTCTCCCTGAAAAATATCGTCTCCGGGCACCTCGGTGGAATAATTGCCCGAGCACCCCGCGAACGCCGTGAAGGCAAGGGCCGCCGCCGCGGCGACGCATATCGATTTTTTGATCTTATCCCGCATTGTAAAGGACTCCTTAAAAATTACGCCTGACGGAAAAAATGACGCGCATTTTCCGATAATATCAACGCATATTCTATTATATATCAATTTGTCAATTAAAGCAAATAAAAACGCCGCCCATTTCGAGCTATTTTCAGTGAAAATTGTGAAAATGGAGGATTTTTTTCGCCATGGAAAGCTTTGGTTTGTTTAATTTTCTCAAATCGGCGCTCTTTTCCGCCCCCGAAGGCGCCCCCGGCCCCGCCCCTGCGGAAAAGGAGCAGGAAGAGCCTCTCCGCTCCGCACCGCCGCCCCGGGAGACGCCTCCCGCACGCAATCCCTGTCTGGATCTGCTGGAGCGCCACGACCGCCTGTCCAAAAGCATCGACGCCTCGTCCCGCCCGAAAAAATAGACCGCCGTATGCCCTTTCGGGGGCGTTCGCCCCGTCCGGACAAGCCCGAGGCGCCCGGATACAAACCGGAAAACCCCGCCAAAACCGAATCCCCCGACGCTTTTGCATCGGGGGATTTGCCTGCGCCGCCAAATCGCGGCAAATGTTCATCTCTTGGAGAACTGAGGCGCGCGACGGGCCTTTTTGAGGCCGTATTTCTTTCTTTCCTTCGCGCGGGGGTCGCGGGTGAGGAAGCCCGCCTTTTTCAGCGCGGGACGAGAATCGGGCTCCGCTTCCAGCAGAGCGCGCGCCACGCCGAGGCGAATCGCCCCCGCCTGACCGGTATAGCCGCCGCCCACGACGTTGACGAATACGTCGTACTTGCTTTCCGCCTCCAGCAGAACGAGGGGCTGTTTGACGATGTATTGAAGGGTGCCCTGCGGGAAGTAGTCCTCAAAGGCGCGGTCGTTGATGACGATGGCGCCGCTGCCAGCGGGAATCAGGCGAACGCGGGCGATCGCCTTCTTTCTCCGGCCCGTTCCCCAGAACTGAATCTTCTTTTTCAAATTGATCTTAGCCATTTTCTATCCTCTCCTTATTCTACCGTAAGCACTTCGGGTTTCTGCGCCGCGTGGTTGTGTTCCGCGCCCTTGTACACCCTGAGCTTTTTCAGCGTCGCCCTGCCGAGGCTGTTCTTGGGAAGCATTCCGCGAACCGCTTCGTATACGGCGAGGTCGCTCTTTTCGGCGAGCATCTTTTTGTAGGAAATCTCCTTCAGCCCTCCGATATACCCGGTGTGATACCTGTAGAACTTCTCCTCCGCTTTCTTTCCGGTCAGAACCACCTTGTCGGTGTTGATGACTATCACGAAATCTCCCGTATCGACGTTGGGGGTGAAAGTAGGCTTATTCTTTCCGCGGAGCACGGAAGCCACGCGGGAAGCGAGCCTGCCGAGAGGAACGCCCGCGGCATCTATGACATACCACTTTCTCTCCACCGTCAGAGGTTTTGCCATATAGGTCTTCATATCCAAATTACTCCTTATTCGTGTGTATTTTCTTTTTCTCCGAAAAAGACCCTAAAAGAAGCCCTGCGCCCCTTTGCACCTTGAAATATAACGGGTTTGAGGAGGTGAAAAAAGCGCCCTTCTTTTAACTTGCCCTCTAATTGTATTATGATTCGGAAATTCTGTCAAGCTGTTTTGCGCCGTGTTTTTCAATTTTTTCAGGAAATTTTCGATTTTCCCTTTTTTTGCGCCCGCAAGACTTTGGTTTCCGCATTTTCACGGCCGCGCATCCCTTTTCCGCGCCTTTTTCCCGCCCCGGCGATTCTCTCACAAAATTCCTTCCAGCAGCAGCTTTATCCCGATACCGACAAGCACGATCCCCCCGATCAGCTGCGCCTTGTCCGCCAGCCTGTCGCCGATCAGCTTGCCTATGTACACCGCCAACACGCTGAGGGAAAAGGTGACGGCGCCGATGCTCAGCACCGACCAGCCCACGGGCGGAAACAGCCCCGCGGGAGAAATGGCCGCCATCTGCAGCGTCACGCCTATCGCCAGCGCGTCTACCGAAGTGGCCACCGCCTGCATCGCCAGCCTCCCCGCCGAAAGCACCTTCGCCTCCCGTTCCGCCCCCTCTTTCCCCGCCGCGCGCATCTCCCGCACGCAGTCGAAGATCATCTTCCCCCCGAGAAAGGCGAGCAGGATAAAGGAGACCCAGGCGGACGCCCGCTCGAACGCGCCTAGAAAGGCGGAGGCGACAAGCCCCGTCAGAAAATACCCGATAAGCGGCATCAGCGCCTGGAATCCGCCGAAAAAGCCCCCGATCGCCAGCGCCTTTTTCAGCGGCATCTTCGGCTCCGCCATTCCGTCCGTCATGCTCACCGCCGCCGCGTCCATCGACAGCGCCGCCGCGAGAAGAAGTATATCGAAAATGCCCATAAAAATCCCCTCCGTGGGACAAACTAAGGGTATCCAAAGCTCCGGCCGCACAAAAAAACGCCGAAACCTATGCCGTCCTTTGCATAAGTCTCGCCGTTTGATGTCAAACCTGAAAGGTCCGGGCTCGTCCCGGCGCTTCCATTGTGTAGATCTGACCGCTCCGCCCGAAAACGGAACCGGACTACTCCCTTATTTTCATTACTATAACACAATCCGCTTTACTTGTCAAGCGAATTATGCTATACTTTTTCCGTCATTATCTATTATATATTGCCGCTCATCGCGATATGAGACAAAATATATATCATTTCGGAGAAGCAGAAAACATGGGATACGAAATCTATCTGAAGCGGAACGAGGAAAAGCGGCCCCTGGCGGGACACAGCTGGATATACGCCAACGAAGTGGCACGCATCGAGGGAAAGGACAAGAACGGCTCGCTCGCCGCCGTGCGCTCCTTCGACGGGAAATTCATCGGCAAAGGCTATATAAACCACGCCTCGAAAATTCTCGTCCGCGTCTTTCTCCGCGGCGGCGAGGAGGACGGGCCGGAGCTTTGGAAAAAGCGCATCGCGGAGGCCTGGGAGACGCGCAGGCGGCTGGGCTATGAAAACTGCTGCCGCGTCGTGTTCGGCGAAGCGGACGACCTGCCCGCCCTCATCGTGGACAAGTATGCCGACGTGCTCGTCGTCCAGTGCCTCTCCCTCGGCGTGCATCAGCGCAAGGAAATCATCGTCGGCGCACTGCGGGAAATCTTTTCCCCGCGCGGCATTTACGAGCGTTCGGATTCCGCCGTCCGCGCCAAAGAGGGGCTTCCGCCCGAAAAGGGAGTGCTCTGGGGCGAGGTACCCGACGAAGTCATCATCGAAGAAAACGGCATCAGAATGTCCGTGGACGTCAAAAACGGCCAAAAGACGGGCTATTTCCTCGACCAAAAGGAAAACCGCTTCGCCATCCGCCGCTATGCCGCGGGCGGAAAG
Organism: uncultured Clostridia bacterium; assembly: GCA_944375795.1. Taxonomy (GTDB): domain Bacteria; phylum Bacillota; class Clostridia; order Christensenellales; family Borkfalkiaceae; genus Scatosoma. The sequence continues at coordinate 8,453 of CALWAU010000113.1, forward strand.
GTGCTGGATTGCTTCTGCAACAGCGGCGGCTTCGCACTAAACGCCGCGCTGACGGCGGAACGGGTCATCGCCGCGGACATCTCCCCTCTCGCGCTGAAAAACGTGGAGAGGAACGCCGCGCTCAACGGCATTTCCAACGTGGAAACGGTGTGCGACGACGTGTTCCGGCTGCTTCGGGAATACCGCGCGAAGGGAGAGAAATTTTCCCTCGTCGTGCTCGACCCGCCCGCCTTCTGCAAGAGCGCCGCGGAGGTGAAGGACGCATACAGGGGCTACAAGGACATCAATATCCAGGCGATGAAGCTGACGGAGCGGGGCGGATTTCTCGCCACCTGCTCCTGTTCCCAGCACATGACCCCGCCCCTGTTCGACAAGATGCTCGCCGAAGCCGCAAAGGAGAGCGGGCGGCGGGTGCGGTGCCTGGAATCGCGCGGGCAGGCGCCCGATCACCCCGTTCTCCTGAACGAGGACGAGACGAGATACCTCAAATTTTCCGTCTTGCAGGTGCTGTGAGGAAGACGCGCGGGGAAATATGCAAAAAAGCCCGAAAAAAGGCGAAAAAATGCATATTTGCAAGAATTTGGGAAAAAATACTTTACAAGCACAAAGGAAAATGCTATAATTGCGAAGAGGACGAATGCCGAAAAGCGGTAAAATCCGCGAAAACAAAGTGAGAGACGGCCCGTCCGAAAAACTACTGAAGGAGACTACTATGCAGGAAGAAGTTCAGACCGAGGACGAGATCAGCCTGTCCGACATTTTCCGGGCGTTGTGGGCGAAGGTCTGGATCCTCGTCGCCGCGCTGATCCTCGGGATCGCGATAGGCGGAGGGTTCGGGTTCCTCCGATACTACAATGTGCACTATTACGGCGCGGACGTAATCTATTTTGTCTGGGGGATTAAGACGGAGACGATAGACGACGGCGAAACCCAGACGACTACCACCCAATTTATCAGCGACACCACGATACAGCGAATCATCAACATCCTCCCCTCCAACGACTTTCAGAGGGAACTGATGAAAAATCTCCCCGAAGCGGCGGACATCGAACAGGGCAGCGAGGAAGAACGGGAATTTTTCCGGCTTCTCGACGAATCCGTCTCGTACAGCTTCCTCGAAAACACCAGCCAGATCACGGCGGCCGTCTCCGTCCTCAACGACGAACAGCTCGCCGCCCATCTCCTGGACAGTATCAACAGCACCCTTCCGGCATATATCACCGACTGGCTGCAGACCGACCCTTCGATAGAAGTGGAATTCCGGCTGCTCTACGACATCAACTGCCGGCTGCTCAATCCCCATCAATGGGTGACGGAAGGCATCAAATACGGCGCCCTTCTGGGCCTGGCGGCGCTGGTCATCGCCTGCGTCGCGGTGGTGGTCGTAGACAGAACGGACACCCGCCTGCGCGACTATCATAAGGTGGCGCAGAAATTCAACCTGCCCGTCCTCGGCGTCATTCCGAGGATTTCCGAGTCGCACGAAGCGGCCGCACAGAAGGACGGAACGGAGGTGCGCAAATGAGCTTCATCGGTAAATTTTTCGCAAACAGACGCCGGCGCAGACAATTGCGGCAATACGAATCGCACGGCGGCTCCTCCCGCAAAGCGTACCTGCTCGATGCGGACACCCCCTTCGCCATTACGGAGGCCTTCCGCAATCTGAAAGCCACCCTTTCGGTATCCATCCCCCGCAAGGAGGACGGCCGGGGCATCAGCATCCTCGCCACCTCCACTTTCCCCGAAGAAGGAAAAACGACGGTCACCGTCAACCTCGCGCTGATGTTTGCGATGTCCAACGTCAAAGTGGCGCTCGTGGACGCGGATATCCGCAGGGGCCGCATCTGCAAATATTTCAAGCAGAAGGCGGAGCCGGGGCTGAGCGATTATCTCTCCGGGCAGGCGAAATACGAGGATATTCTGCACCGTTCCCCGCAGAACGAAAACCTTTACGTGATCTATTCGGGCACGCAGTCCCCCCGCCCTTACGAGCTTCTCGAAAGCGACGCCATGAAGGAGCTGTCCGAAAAGCTGAAAGGCGAATTTGACTATATCATTTACGACACGCCGCCCATCCGCCTGGTTTCGGACGCGTTGGCGGTGCTGCCCGTGACGGACGGCATGGTGCTCATCGCGCGCTATATGCGCTCCTACGAAAGCGACATCAAGTCCTCCCTGGACACCATCCGCTTTTCCAAGGGCAATATCCTGGGCTTGATCGTCAACGATTATTACGTCCCCTCCAAGAAGCGCAAAAAAAATCAAAGTGCTTATTATTCCTATTATTCTTATGAGAATGATGAGCATGGCGATGCGCCCAGGCTTTCCGACTGAATTGAATTGCTCGCGCGCCCGATTCGGGCGCGCATTTTTTTATGCCGGATATTAATCGGATATCGGGCATACCCCGCGCAGACGGGCAGTTATGCGCCCGTGAAAACGGCAGCCGACGCGGCGACCGGCCGCAAAGTTGCGGCAATCGACAGGAAAAGAGGGAGACGGCTTTTCTCTCTTTCGATATCCCGCACTCCGGCAAAAAAACTTTTCGCAAAACAATTTTTTTACGAAAAGATGTTTGAAACGGGGAAAAACGGATTATATATAAAGTGTTCAAAGGAAGAAAGAAAAACGGACGGCGACCTCGGAAAAGGGGCGCCGGAAGAAAAAATTTCTTCCCGAGAAATCCATTGAAAAACAACCTCAAAACAAGGAGATGACAATTATGAAATATTTAGGTTCTGATTTGAATGCGCTTTTAAGGCCGTTCAGCGGCTGGTTTGACAACAATTACACTTCTTCCATTATGCGGACGGACGTCAAGTCCAACGATAAGGAATACACGCTGAGCGTCGATTTGCCCGGCGTGGACAAGAACAACATCGAAATTTCTTTGCAGGACGGCTATCTGACCATAGAGGCCACCCGCCATTCCGAAGAAACGGACAAGGAAGAAAAAGCCAATTACGTGTTCCGCGAAAAAACGTACGGCAGAATGTCCAGAAGTTTCTATGTCGGCGACGGCATCACCGAGGATTCCATCAAAGCGAAATACGAAAACGGTATCCTGACGGTGGTCGTGCCCAAGTACAAGGAAGAAGAAAAGACGCTGAAGCGTATCGCGATCGATTGATTCGGTCGAAGAAAATACCCCCTATTTTCCCTCAGAGCGGGAGCCCGATGTGTTCGGGCTCCCGCCCTTTTTTCCCCTTCCCCCTTCCGACAAAAAAATGCCGCGCCCGTCTGCGAAACGCGGTTTTTTCTGTTTTCGGCGCCACAGGGCTGCGATGAACGCCTTTTTCCGAATGCGATAAAGGCGCAAGCGCAAACAAGCCCGCGGATTTTGCGCAGCGAGTTTACTCAGACGTAAATGAGCAAGCAAAAACGTAAGGGCGACAATGTATTGCAAAGTATGTCCGCGTTTCGCCCGGCTTAAACCGATAAACCCCTGGCTTATCCCTTCCGGCACTTCGTGCCACCTCCCCTTTGTCAAAAAGGGGAGGCTTAGAAAAGGCTCCTTTGAATCGGAACGCCGCTTTTCCCGAGGCTCCTTTGTGTAAAGAGAAGGTCAAAATGGCTTTCTTTCCAAGGCTCCTTTGTGTAAAGGGAGCTGTCATGCGCAGCATGACTGAGGGATTGTCCTGCGGCCATTGCCGCACCGACCGCAAAACGGTAAGGGCGCAAACCGTTGGTTTGCTTTGGTGGGGGGCTTTTGCGGGCTCCGCCCTGCACCCGCAAGGGACATTGTCCCCTGACCCTTTTTCGGCTTTCAGGACACCCTTGGGCAAGATTCCCCCTTATACGCGTTTCGCTCGGTAAACCAACAAAGTCAACCGTTAAAACGCGGAGATACAAGCAAGACGCGAAGGGCGCGGATTTGCCGCAGGGAGCGTACACAGAAGTACGTGACCAAGGCAAAACGCAAGTCCGACAATGTATTGCAAAGTATATCCGCGTTTCCCCAAACAAAGCGACAAAGAGCGAGGGTTACTCCGCGCCGTAAACAGGTGAAGGACGCTCCGGAACCGCCGCGGCGGTGAGTACGTACACCCGTTCGGCGCCCGATTTGAGCAATGCCGCCGTACATGCGTCCGCCGTTGCCCCCGTCGTCATCAGGTCGTCTATCAGCAAAACCGTACCGCCCGCCTGCCTGCCCGACGCGCGATAGACGCCCTCCGTATTTTTGCGGCGCTCCGCCGCCGACAAGCTTTTTTGCGGAAGGGGCTCGCGGACCAACGCGAGGGCGTCCGGAAAATATTCCGCGCCGGACAGGCGGCAAAAGGCCTTGGCGAGCTCGGCGGCCTGGTCATATCCCCGCGCCCGCCTGCGCTCCGCCGAGCCGGGAACCGAACAAACGCAAAGGGACGCGCAGGAGACGGGTACCTCCCCTTTTTCGCTCTGCGCAGACAGCAGCGCAAACATCGCCTCCGCAAAGAAAAAGGCGAGGTGCCGCTCGCCGTTCTTGAAGCGGTTGAGCATTCCGGCGATGAGGCCCTCGTACGCAAACGGGGAAAAGCCGCGCGCAAATTTGGGCGGAAGGCCCTTGCAGTCCTGACAGATCCCGTCCGACACCGTGCGGCGGCCGCATTTGGGACAGACGCGCTCCTTTTGCACGGCCCGGCGGGCACAATCGGGACAGAGCCGGACGGCGGGATAGTCGAACACTTCCTTCCCGCAGCCGTCGCAGGTATAGCCGCGGAGGGAGGCGCGGTAGCGGAGTTCCCCCGCCCATTTTTCCAGCCGCTTTCTCCATGTTCCCATACCTGCCCCTCCCGTTTGGTTTTTTCCTTAAAAAATATCCGCCGCGAAAACGCGGCGGACGAACCGTTTAAGACTGCTTTTGCTCCCCCGATTCGGGCGAAGGCGACGAAGCGGCCCGCGCGGCGGCCTCCGCATCCTTTTTGCGCTGATAGCGGACGAGCAGGTACGAGCCGACGACGCCGACGGCAAACAGGACCGCCCCCAGCGCGAGATCGGCAAAGTTCACCCCGTCCGAGGCCCAGGAGGCATACACGGCAAAGATGTCCGGGTTGTAGAACATCGCCACGACGGAGCCGAGGGACAGGCCGACGATCATCGAATAGGCGGAATGTCGGGCCTTGCCGAACAGCCAGGTGAGAAGGCGGGAAAAGGTGAACAACCCGAGCAGGAACCCGACGGCGAGCGCCGCATAGACGAGAAAAATTGCCGGATTTTCCCGCCAGAAAGTGAGGCTAACGCTGTCCACGAGGGAACGGAACCAGCCGAGCGCCAGCAAAATGGCGGAGGCGCTGAGCCCGGGCACGATCTGCGTGACGCCGACGACGTAGCCGACGGGGATACAGACGAGGACCTGCCACCAGCGGACGGAAGAAAAGACGTTTCCGCTCTCCGCCGAGGATGCGCCCGCCGCGACGGAAACGATGCCGATCGCGACGGGGATCAGGACGCCGAGTACGAGCAAGGCAATTCTTTTTCCGGTCATCTGCGCCCCTTTCAGTTCGTCCTTGACGGCGGGAAACGCGCCGCACATGAGCCCCGCAAACAGCCCCACCACCGCGAAGGGAAGGATGGCGAGCAGCTTTTCCACCGCAATGAAACCGAGCAGGAGCCCGATGACGATACCGATGCCGATGGGCAGCAGAAAGAAAAAGCATCTTTTGAACTGCCGGAAAAGATTTCCGACGGCGTACAGAAATTGGTCGTACAGCTTGAAGATGATCGCCACCGTGGAACCGCTGATGCCGGGCACGATGACCGCCAGGCCGATGAAAAAGCCGAGCAGCGCGCTCTTGCACCAGGTCTTTTTATTATAGCGGATAAGTGCGATTTCGAGGCTTTCTTTTTCCATAAATACTCCCGTTTTATCCTTTATACTCCGCGGCGGCGCCGCTCCGAACCCTCCCGGCTCCCTTCCATTATATCCCCTTTCGGGCCGGCTGTCAAGCGCCGGAAGGTGCGCCGCGCTTTTTCCGGCGTTTTGCCGCGATGAGGCGGGCAACGAGAAGACAGAGCAGCGCGAACAGCATCCCCGCCGCGGCCCCCGCGGTGTCGATGAGCACGTCCGAAAACGCCGTGCCCCGCCCGGGCGAAAAATTCTGTATGTATTCGTCGAACACCCCCACGAGGAAGGCGATGCCGAGCGGCGCAAACCAGAAGCGTTTGAGCGGCGTGTACGCGCGGCAGGTCCACATCAGCAGCGCGCCGAGGAGGGCAAATTCGAGAAAATGCGCGCACTTGCGCACGAAGGCGTGCAGCCGCGCAAAGTCCTCGCCCGTCGCGTTTGCCGCGGGAGAGGAGGGGGCGATGCTGCCGATGGCGCCCTGCACCCCCTCCGTCACCGCCTGGCTCTGAGAGGAGGAAGCGGCCGCGACTTTGAGGGAGTTGGAAAAAATGAACCACACCGCCGCCGCGCACAGGGCCGTCAGAAGCAGGCACCCGAAAATATGTACGATACGCTTTCCCGTTTTCGTCTTCATATCCAATATTATACGCAAAAGCGGGGAACAGGTCAACCTTATGCCCGGCGAAAATCGGATATTTTTGAATTTATGCGCATTTTTTGTCCCCGTTCGCCCGGGAAATCCGCCCCCGGACGGGGGGCGGGGCGGATGAAAAAATATTTTCCGCAAAAGGGGCGAAAATTCGGCAAAACCGTGCAAAATTTTTCCCTCGCCGGCATATACAATTAAGGGGAAAACCCGAAACGGAACGGGAGGAAAGGACATCGTGAATTTCGTCAAAAAAATGTGCATTTTAAGGCAGGTCAAACAGGGCTTTTCGGGCGACGGAAGGACGCTTTCGGGGCTCATCAAAATCGAGCAGTACGGAAAAAACCTGTCGGTGGAGGTCTCCGTCATCAATTTCGCGCCCCTGGCCTCGGGGGAATACTACTGCCTCATCGCCGACCCGCGCGGGCGGACGGAAATGCTTCCGCTGCGCGGCAAAAGCCTGTTCAACATCGTCTCCGAACTGGACGCCTCCGAGGGCTTCTGCGGGGTCATCTGCTTCGTGAAAAACGGCATCGTGCCCATCGCCTACGGCATAAACGGCAGATGCTCGTACGATTGGCGCACGCTGGTGCAGAGCACCGTGCCGCCCCGCCCGAAGGAAACCGCCTTCGCCGCGGCGGGAGAAAATTTCGACGAGATGCCCGGCTCCCTCCGCTTCGGCGAAAAGGAAAAGCCGGAGCGCGCCGAACCGCCCCGCCCCGCGCACGAAACGCCCCCGACGCCCGCCGAAGTCCCCCTTTCCCCGCCGCCCGGGGCTCCGGACGCCCCCGCAGGGCCCGCGGCCCCTCAGGCGGAAGCAAAATACGACGACGAAACGGTCGCCGCCGAAAACTACTACGAACGGGAGGAACAAAACGATGAACGCTTCGAGTATGAAAAAGCTGATACATATGCACACGCTGCGGGCGGAGATACGCAGCCGCCAAAGAAAGAGCGGCCGGACGCTGAAACGGATGGAGATGCTGAAAACGTATGCCGTCCGTTTGCAACGGACCCGGACGGATATTATCTCGCGGTAAAGGGCGAGATAGACGCGCTGTTTGAAAAATACCCCTCCGACGACAGTCTGAAGGGGATATTCGCCTATTCCGAATGGGTGCGCATCCGCGGCGAAGAAGGCAGGCCGGAATACCTCATCGGCGTCATCTACGACGACATGAAGGCAAAATACATCTGCTATGCCCTGCCCGCGGAAAACCGCGACGACCCGCCCGAGGAGATCCGGGAGGTATGCACCTTCGTCCCCTCCTCCGTGTTTTCCGACAAAGAGGGCTTCTTCGTCATCTTCCAAAGCTGCGCCTCGGGCGAATGTATTCGTCCCGAAAGCCTGTAATCGCTCCCCTGCCCCCCGCGTTTCAGTCGCTGAGCCCCAGAAGATAGTCGGCGGACACGTCCAA
>CALWAU010000114.1 GCA_944375795.1 uncultured Clostridia bacterium
CGAACTCCAAAAAAAGGGCCGCGCGAAATATCTTTTCGGCCGGCTGTTTCCTTCCTATGCGGTGATGAAAACTGGGTACCCCGTTCTCGCAAAACTGCCGTTTCTGCTTCCTTTCTGTTGGATCGCCCGCCTGTTCCGGGGTCTGTTCCGCCGCAGAAAACAAATTGCGCGCGAATACCGCTACGTCAGCCAGGACCCGCAGAAACGCGAAAAAGATAATTGAACGGAAACCGCGCCACTCAACGGGCGCGGTTTCCCTTCTCGGAAAAAAATAAAAATTTTTTCCTTCCATTCCCTTGACAATACGAAATAACAGTGTTATAATAACTATGTTATCAAATGCGGGAGGACGATATGCGGGAAAAGGACGACGCCGCAAAGGAAAAGATTCTCGAATGCGCGAAGGCGGAATTTATGGAGCGGGGGTATGCGGACGCTTCCATGCGCGCGATCGCGGAACGTTCGGGCTGTACGACGGGGATGCTGTACAGCCGTTTCGCGGATAAAGACGAAATTTTCCGCGAATTGGTGGAATCGCCCGCGGAAGAACTGTACAATTATTTCGTCGCCGTACAGGACGATTTTGCCGCCCGCGACCCCGAATTTCAGCGCACGCAGATGCACGCCTATGTAGACGCGAAAATCGGACGCATGGCGGACATCATCTACGACAATTTCGATGCCTTCAAGCTCATCGTCTGCAAAAGTAACGGCTCCAGCTACGAGTTTTATATCGACAGAATGGTGGACATAGAGACAAAAAATACTTTCCGTTTTATCGAACTGCTCCGCAGCCAGGGGATCCGCGTCAACGAAATCCGTAAAGATTTCGCGCATATGCTTTCCAGCGCGCTCTTTAACGGTATGTTTGAAGTCGTGGCGCACGACCTGTCCAAAGAGGACGCCCTGCATTACATCGGCCAGCTCCAACGTTTTTTCAACGCGGGCTGGGACGTCCTGCTCGGCCTTTGACCAATTTTCGGGAGCCCTTGGCGCTCCCTTTTCTTCCGCCTTTCAGTTCGCATATGCGAACTAATGGACGATAAATTTTTTTAGGAGGTCTTTATGCAATCCGTATCTCGTAGAGGAGGCGCTTCATGAAAAGGAAGGACAATTTTTCCGAACTGATGGGATATGCGGGAAAGCATCGGTTTCTTACCTATGCTTCCTGGGTGCTCTCAGCGCTCAGCGCGCTTCTGGCGCTGGTGCCGTTCGTGTATATCTGGCTCATCGTCAGGGAGGTCATCCGGGTCAATCCCGATTTTTCGCAGGCGTCGGGAATCGTAAAAAACGGCTGGATGGCCGTATTGTTCGCGCTGCTGTCCATGCTGGTCTATTTTGCGGCATTGATGTGTTCTCATCTCTCCGCCTTCCGCATTGCGGGAAATATCCGCAAGAGAGCCATGGCCCACGTCGCGGCGCTCCCGCTCGGATTTACCGAAGAAATGGGCAGCGGCAGGGTCCGCCGCATCGTCAACGAATCGAGCACGGCCACGGAAACATATCTCGCGCATCAGCTCCCCGACTTGGCGGGAGCAATCGCGACGCCGATCGGCATGCTCGCGCTCCTGTTCGCTTTCGATTGGCGGCTGGGGCTGCTCTGCCTGCTCCCGTCCGTCGCGGCCTTTTGCATCATGGCGAAAATGACGGGAAAGAGCATGGCGGAGAAAATGCGGCAGTATCAAGGCGCGCTCGAGGACATGAACAACGAAGCCGTGGAATACGTGCGCGGCATTCCCGTCGTCAAAACTTTCGGGCAAACGGTATTTTCCTTCAAGCGGTTCAAGGGTTCCATCGACCGCTACAACACGTGGGTGGTCGCTTATACCAAACAGCTGATGAAGCCGATGCTGTGGTTCACGACGGCGATCAACGGCGCGTTTGCCCTGCTCGTCGCGGCGGGACTCGTCGTCGCGCGCGGCGACGTCACTCCGGAATTTCTGCTCGATCTGATCTTTTACATCATCTTTACGCCCGTCATCTCCGTCACGCTCAACAAGGTCATGTACATGAGCGAAAACGGCCTGATCGTCGACGACGCCATGCGCCGCATCCGTTCTCTCCTGGAAATACGGCCTTTGCCGGAGCCTGCATCTCCTCGGCTTCCGAAAGACAATTCCGTGGAATTTGACGAAGTGCGTTTCCGTTACCGCAACGCCTCGGAAGATGCCGTCAAGGGGGTTTCCTTTCGGGCGGAGCCCGGACAGACCGTCGCTTTCGTCGGGCCGTCGGGCGGAGGCAAAACCACGGCCGCGGGACTCATTTCCCGCTTCTGGGACGCGAGCGGCGGCGCCGTGAAGGTGGGCGGCGAAAATGTCCGGGATATTCCCAAAGAAACGCTCATGCGGACGGTCTCCTATGTCTTTCAGGACAGCAAACTCCTGAAGGCCTCCGTTCGCGAAAACGTGAAACTTGCCAGGCCGGAAGCGACCGAGCGAGAGGTCCTCGCCGCGCTGCACGACGCGCAGTGCGACGATATCGTGGCAAAACTGCCCCGCGGAATCGATACAGTCATCGGCGCGAAGGGCGTCTATCTTTCGGGCGGGGAACGGCAACGCATCGCCATTGCGCGGGCGCTTCTGAAAAATGCCCCGATCGTCGTGCTGGACGAAGCCACCGCCTTTGCCGATCCCGAAAACGAGGCGGCGGTCCAAAGGGCCTTCGAGCGGCTTTCGGAAGGAAGAACGGTCATCATGATCGCCCACCGCCTGACGACGGTCAGACATGCCGACCGCATCTTCGTCTGGCAGGAAGGGCAAATCGCCGAAAGCGGCACGCACGAAGAACTGCTCGAACAAAAGGGGCTTTACGAGAAGATGTGGAGGGATTATCAGACTTCGGTATCCTGGAAAGTCGGAGGTGAATCATGACGGAATATCTCATGAAAAAATATGCCCTGTCACGACAGGGCGCAAAAGATTTGATCAAAGGCACCCTCGCGTGCGCTTTATCCAACCTGGTGCTGATGCTGCCCGCAGGTCTGCTGTATCTGCTCGTGCAGGACCTGTCGGGCGGGCGGATACCGGCGGCGCGCTATCCTTTCTATATCGTCGGCGTCATCGCCGCGCTCGCTCTGATTTTCGTCTCGGCAGGAATACAGTACCGCGCGACCTATTTTGCGACGTATAAGGAGAGCGCGGTAAGGCGGGTGACGCTGGCGGAAAAGCTCCGCAAACTTCCGCTCGCCTTTTTCGGGAAAAAGGACCTTTCCGACCTCACGAGCACGATCATGGCGGATTGCGCCACGCTGGAAACGGCCTTTTCTCACTGGATCCCCGAGTTTTTCGGTTCCGTGCTCTCCACCGTCCTCATCGCGATCGGCCTGTTTTTCTCCGATTGGCGGATGGCGCTGGCGGCGCTCTGGGTCCTGCCCGTCTCCCTCGCGCTCGTGGGCTGTTCCAAAAAGGTGCAGAATTATTTCTCCGCAAAACAAACGGAAGCAAAGATGGCGCTTGCCGACGGGATTCAGGAGTGTATCGAAACGGCGCGCGATCTAAAATCCTGCAACGCCGAGCAAAAGTATCTTCGCGGACTGAACGGAAAAGCGGACGCCGTGGAGAAACGCGCCGTCAAGAGCGAACTCGGCACGGCGATGTTCGTCGTGACGGCGGGCCTGCTCCTCAAATTCGGCATCGCCACCGTCGCGCTTGCGGGAAGCGTTCTGCTCGCCGGGGGAGAAATATCCCTTTCCGTATTTTTTCTGTATCTGCTCGTCGTATCCAGGCTCTACGACCCGATGAACGGCAGTCTGCAAAACCTCGCCGCGATCAATTCCGTGCAAATCAACATAGACCGCATGAAAGAAATAGAGGAGTATCCCGTTCAGCCGGGAACGGCGGATTTTTCCTCGAACGGCTACGACGTTGCATTTGAAAACGTCGGATTCTCCTACGACGACGGGGAAACCGTCCTGAAAGACGTCTCCTTTGTCGCAAAACAGGGGGAGGTAACCGCTCTGATCGGACCCTCCGGCGGCGGAAAATCGACGACGGCAAAACTGGCGGCCCGCTTCTGGGACGCGGACAAGGGCAAAATCACGGTGGGGGAACGGACGTAAAGACGGTGGACCCCGAAAAGCTGCTCTCCGTTTATTCCATCGTATTCCAGGACGTCACGCTGTTCAACAACACCGTAATGGAAAATATCCGCATCGGCAGACAGGGCGCGACGGACGAAGAAGTGCTCCGCGCGGCGCGGGAGGCACAATGCGACGAATTTGTCTCCAAGCTTCCCGAGGGATACGGCACCATGATCGGAGAAAACGGCTCGGCGCTCTCGGGCGGGGAACGCCAGCGCATTTCCATCGCCCGCGCACTGCTCAAAGACGCGCCCGTCATTCTTCTCGACGAGGCCACGGCCTCCCTGGACGCGGAAAATGAAACGCTCATTCAGCGGGCGATATCCCGCCTCGTAAAAAACAAAACCGTCCTCATCATCGCCCATCGCATGCGTACCGTCGAAGGCGCGGATAAACTCGTCCTGCTCAACGGCGGCACGGTCGCCGAGCAGGGTTCGCCCGCGCAGCTCAAAGAGCGGGGCGGAATGTACGCCAAAATGCTCGCCTTGCAGCAACAAAGCGCCGACTGGTCGATACACGGATAATCGCCGATTTTTCCGCCGAGGCGCAGTAAAGATGAATTTGCCGCAAAAAATCGGCGGCGGAGGACGAAACTGCCTTTACTTTTCGGTCGAAAACGTGTATAATAATAGAAAATGACCGGGGGAGGCACTCATGAAAAACAGGGAATCGGAAGAAATGTACCTCGAAACCATTCTCATTCTGAAAAACAGAAAGGGGAGCGTTCGCTCCGTGGATATCGTGGAGGAGCGGAATTATGCAAAATCCAGCGTTTCCCGCGCCGTCAACCTGCTTCAGAAAAAGGGATACATTTCCATCGATCACAGCGGAGAAATAACGCTCACGTCGTCGGGCAGCGCAAAGGCCAACGACGTTTACGAGCGTCACCGCGTCCTCACGGACGTGCTGATGCGCATCGGCGCGGACAGGGCTTCCGCCGAGGACAATGCCTGCCGCATCGAACACGTCATCACGCCCGAACTTTTCGAGCTCATCAAAAATTTTGCGAAAAAGAATTGATTTGTCGCGCCCGAAGATTTCGGCGCACCGGAAATTTTGCGAAAAACGGAACCGTGTTTCGGTTCCGTTTTTTACGGTCTCCCGCCTCAAACGCAGGAAATCAAGATAATTTTAGTTTATTTCAATCCCAATGGCTTGATGTTTCTGCCAGAATATGGTACAATGGTTCAGGTAAGTTTTTTCGGAAAAAAAGGCTACCCGTATTCGGGTAGCCTCCGATGGTGCCGGTGGTGGGATTTGAACCCACACGCCATCGCTGGCAAAGGATTTTGAGTCCTCCTCGTCTGCCAATTCCAACACACCGGCAAAGTATGAAACCGATCGCCGCACTTCCCCTTTGAACGGCATAAAACGGCGGCGGCTTGTATAACATTAATATTATATAAAATGCCGAAGAAAAAAGCAAGTGTTTTTTCAAAGCTTTTTTGTTTTTTCTCATTTTTTCCCGCTACAAGCGGGAAGCCAGCGTTTTTTAAGGGACTTTTATGGATAAATTCGTATTGATCGACGGAAACAGCCTGCTCAACAGGGCATATTATGCCACTCCCGTTTTTACCGCAAAAAACGGCCTCCCCACCAATGGTATTTTCGGATTTGTCAAGCTTCTGTTGAAGCTCATCTCGGACAAAAAACCTTCTTATCTCGCAGTGGCGTTCGACCTGCACGCGCCCACGTTCCGGCACGAGCTCTACGCCGACTATAAAGCCGGCCGCAAGCCGATGCCCGAGGATCTCGTCGTACAGGTCCCCGTTTTGAAGGAAGTACTTTCCCTGATGCGGATAAAGATCTGCGAAATGCAGGGGTACGAGGCGGACGACATCATCGGGACCTTGTCCAAACGCTTCGACGTGCAGACCTATATCTATACGGGGGACCGCGATTCCTACCAACTCGTGGACGATACCACGAGCGTCTGCTATACCAGAAAGGGGGTCAGCGACCTGCTCGAACTCTCCGCCGACAACTTTCGGAGCGAAGTGGGATTGGAGCCGGCGCAGATTATCGACCTGAAAGCACTGATGGGGGACAAATCGGACAATATTCCGGGCGTTCCGGGCATCGGCGAAAAATCCGCGATGCAGCTGCTCGAACAATACGAAAACCTGGACGGCATTTATGCCCACCTCGACGAAATCAAAGGTTCGCTCAACAAAAAGCTTACGGAAAACAGGGAGTCCGCCTATTTTTCCCGCCGGCTCGCCACCATCGACACGAACGTCCCCATAGACGTCAGTCTCGCCGAGTGCACGCTCAAAACTCCCTTTCCCCACACCGTACGGGAAAAATTTGCGGAACTCGATTTTCGCAGCATGGTCTCCATGCCCATCTTCGACGACGAGCCGGAAAGCACTCCCGACGAACCGTCGGAAACGATCATCTCCGAAATTTATCCGCAGTCCGTGGAAGAAGCAGCGGAAGCCTATAAACGCTCGAAGGGCGAACGCGTCGCCTGTTTTTGGAACGACAGAGAGCTCCGATATTATTTCGACGACGGAAGCGACACGGAATATGTCTTTCCGCTTAAAGAAAATCTTCTGGATATCGGTTATTTTCTGCATTCCATTACCGCCGTATTCCATATGCTGTTTGCCGGCGACAAAAAGGTTATCCTGTACAATTCCAAGGAAGTGCGCCATCGGCTCAGGGAGCTCAATCAACTCCTGACGGCGCCCTTTGAAGATGTCTCTCTGATAAAGTGTATCGCCGAGGGAATGGGAAATTCCGACAGCCTGGATTTTTGCCTCAACTATTATTCTCTGCCCCTGCAAAATAAGGCGTACGGGGTGTTCCGCCTCTGGAACATCTATCTCGAAAAATTGGACGACGAGGCGGAAAAAAAGCTCTATCTCGACATCGAAAAGCCGTTATCCGCAGTCCTTTTCGACATGGAAATAACGGGCGTCTGCGTCGATCGGACGGCCCTCGACGAATTTTCCCGCAAATACGGTGCCGAGCTGAAACAGCTCACGGAAAAAATTCAGGCGCTGGCGGGAGAGCCCTTTAACCTCAATTCTCCGGTTCAGCTCGGAAAAATCCTCTTTGAAAAGCTGAGGATCGGAAAGGGCGGGGAACAGAAAAGCAAAGGGAAAAGAAATTATTCCACGACGGCGGAAGTCCTCGAAAAATATGCGCCCGACCACGAAATCGTGCGGCTGCTCCTCCGATATCGGCAGATACAAAAATTGAATTCCACTTATGTGGAGGGCTTCAAACCTTTAATTACTTCCCGCGGAAAAGTTCATACTACCTACAATCAGATGAACACTTCCACGGGACGGCTTTCCAGCGCAAATCCGAATTTGCAGAACATTCCCGTCCGCAATGACGAGGGAAAGGAACTCAGAAAGCTCTTTATCGCCTCGCCCGGAAACGTACTCATCGACGCCGACTATTCCCAGATAGAGCTCCGCCTTCTCGCGCACTTTTCCGGATGCAAGGAGCTCATCGAGGCATACAGACAACATAAGGACATTCATGCGATTACGGCCTCCCAGGTATTCGGCGTTCCCATCGATAAAGTCACCCCGCAGATGAGAAGAAGCGCGAAAGCCGTCAATTTCGGAATCATTTACGGAATCAGCTCCTTCGGACTTGCCAAGGATCTGGGCATCAGCGCAAAACGGGCGAAGGACTACATCGACAAATATTTTGCCACCTATTCGGACGTCAAAAAATATATGGACGAAAACGTGGAACGCGCAAAGCGCGACGGTTACATCACCACGCTGTTCGGAAGAAGGAGGGTGATAAACGAACTCCGTTCTTCCAATTACAATCTCCGTTCTTTCGGGGAACGCGCCGCCATGAATATGCCGCTCCAGGGCTCCAGCGCGGATATCATCAAAATTGCCATGATAAACGTCTGGAAGAAGCTGGAGGAGAAAAAGCTCCGCGCCAAACTCGTCCTTCAGGTCCACGACGAACTCGTCATCGACTGTCCCGAAGAAGAAAAGGAGATCGCGGCCGATATCCTGCAGACGGAAATGGAAAACGCCATTTCTCTCAAAGTGCCGCTGATCGTGGAAGTCGGCTGCGGAAAAAGCTGGTTCTCCGCAAAATAGAATACATGTTTCACAAAAACAGTTTCACAAAGTTTCTTCGTGAATCAATTTTCGTGAAACATCATCGGAGGCTTGACCTTGAAAAAACAAAAAATTGCGATTACGGGCGGAATCGGAAGCGGAAAATCCAGCGTGGCGGAGTTTATACGACAAGAGGGATATCCCGTCTTTTCCTGCGACGAAATTAACCGTTCCCTGCTCTCAAAACATGATTATTTGGAGAAATTACAGAGACTTTTTCCCGAAGCGGTAACCGAAGGGACCTTCGATAAAAAAAAGCTTGCGGAGACAGTTTTTTCGGATAAAGAGGCCCTCGCCCGCCTGAATGCCTTTTCTCATCCGCGTATCATGAAAGAATTGTTCCGAGAAATAGAGCAGGCTGAGGCTTCCCTTGTTTTCGCGGAAGTCCCGCTTCTCTTTGAAGAGGGGTATGAAACACAATTTGACAAAGTCATCGTCGTCTTTCGGGAAGAAAAAGAACGAATTTCTTCCGTCGTCAACCGGGACGGAATTTCGGAAAAAGCTGCTTGGGCTCGGATACAAAATCAATACGATTACAACAAATTATCCGAAGGACAAAATCTTTTTATTTTGAAAAACGAGGGGACGCTGTCTTCCCTCAAAGCATCCGTCCTCTTTTTGTTGGATACGCTTGCAAATTCATGAAACTTTTTTCGTGAAACAAAACTATTTCAAACATACTACTCTTATTATTTGACGCAGATGTCCCTTTGCGGTATTGCATAGGGGCATTTATTTTTATTTTACAGCGAAGTATGTCTTATATAGTAATATTACTATGCTATGCATAATTATTATGTGTGACATAGTATATGGATGCCTTTCGTCTGCGCGTAAGCCGCTTAAAAACTGCGCATACTGTATAGGCGGCCATTCGGAAAAATAACGGAAAGTCGTTTTATCCTTCAAGGCGCGTTCTTGTCTTTTAAGGAAACGGCAAAAATCGCCCGCCTTTTACGAGATTCCCGAAAAAAACTTGCAAAATTATTGAAAAATTTTGCGTAGGGGTCTTGAAAAACGGACGAAAGTGTAGTATAATAAATACAGGACTTACCTGAAATTTCCGTTTTTTCAAAAATGCGGAATTTTCGAGGGGCCCGCGGTCTTCGGCCTGTGCATGAATTTGTCCATTCGATTGACAAGCCGGCAGGGGCGGCATGCAAGTTTTCAGAAACCTGCTTTATATTTTTTCAGGAGTAAAAACCGATGAGCGAACCTTCAATCAATTTTCCTTTGCACCTCTTCCATCACGGAACCAATTTCAGACTGTATGAAACGATGGGCGCACATCCCGCGGTAAAAAACCGCAAGCGCGGTTATATATTCCGCGTATGGGCTCCGCATGCCAAAAGCGTTTCCGTGGTCGGGGATTTCAACAAATGGAATAAAGATGCCAATCCGATGGACAGGCTGATAGACGGAGAGACCTTCGAGCTGTTCATCCCGGGGCTGAAGCAATACGACGTATATAAATATTGTATAGAGACGCGGGACGGCAGATTTCTCTATAAGGCGGACCCGCACGCTTATCATGCCGAAACGCCGGGCCCCGGTTCGTCCAACGCCTCCAAGCTTTACGATATTTCCGGTTTCCGCTGGACGGACCAGGAATATTCCAGGGAGAAGGCTCATAAAAATATCTATGCTTGTCCTTTGAACATTTACGAGGTCAATCTCCTGTCCTGGAAACATCACGACGACGGCAATCCCTATACCTATCGCGAATTGGCGAAGGAGCTCGTGGAATATGTGGCGCACATGGGCTATACCCACGTGGAATTCATGCCCGTGCAGGAACATCCTTACGACGGCTCCTGGGGATATCAGGTGACGGGCTATTACGCCATCACTTCCCGGCTGGGGACGCCGCACGATTTCATGTATCTCGTCGACGCCTTCCATGCCGCGGGGATCGGCGTCATTCTCGATTGGGTTCCCGCGCATTTCCCCAAAGACGATTTCGGCCTGTACGAGTTCGACGGCGAGCCGCTGTACGAACCGTCTCAATGGGACAGAAAGGAAAACAGGGGCTGGGGGACGAGAAAATTCGATTACGGCCGGGAAGAAGTGATGTCTTTCCTGATTTCGGACGCGGTTTTCTTCTTCGACAAATATCACGTGGACGGGCTTCGGGTGGATGCAGTCGCGTCTATGCTCTACCTCGATTACGACAAGCGGCCGGGAGAGTGGGTCCCCAATATTTACGGAGACAACAAAAATCTGGAGGCGGTCGCCTTTCTGAAACGCCTGAACGAGGCCGTGTTCGGGGCATTCCCCGACGCGCTGATGATCGCGGAGGAATCTACCGCCTGGCCGCTCATCACCCGCCCGACGGACGTGGGAGGGCTCGGCTTCAATTTCAAATGGAATATGGGGTGGATGAACGACGTACTGTCGTACATTTCCACCGACCCCATTTATCGGCAATACAACCACAACAAGCTGACCTTTTCCATGATGTATGCCTTTTCCGAAAACTATATCCTGCCCGTATCGCACGACGAGGTGGTACACGGGAAGGCCTCCCTCATCAGCAAAATGCCGGGAAATTACGAGGACAAGTTTGCGGGGGTCCGCAGCTTCATGGGCTATATGATGTCCCATCCCGGGAAAAAACTCAGTTTCATGGGCTCCGAGTTCGGGCAGTTCAAGGAATGGAATTACAGCGAGGGGATCGAATTTTTCCTCAAAAAATATCCCCTGCACGAAAAGCTGTCCGAAATGATTCGGGCGCTGAATATCTTTTATAAAAATACGCCCGCGCTCTATCAGATAGAGGATTCCTGGGACGGGTTTGAATGGCTCGCCCCCAACGACGCGGACAGAAATTTCCTCGCGTATGCCCGCAAGGACAGAGAGGGGAATCAGATCGTCGTGCTCCTCAATTTTTCGGGCGTCGATCTGCACAGATATACGCTCGGGGTGGAAAAGGGGAAATACCAGGTCGTGTTCAATACCGATTCCGTCCGTTACGGCGGCAGCGGCGCCTTGAAAAAGCGCATTTTCGCCACGACGAAAACGCCGAGTCACGGGAAGGAGTACTCCATTCGCTTCGATCTTCCCAAACTGACCTGCGTATATCTGACAAAAATCGATTGAAAATTTTATTTCGGGGGTTTAACCTATGCGAAGAAAAAAAGAATGTGTCGCCATGCTTCTCGCGGGCGGCCAGGGCAGCCGGCTCTTTGCGCTCACCAACAACATCGCAAAGCCGGCAGTCGCCTTCGGCGCCAAGTATCGTATCATCGATTTCCCGCTGTCCAACTGTATCAATTCGGGAATCGATACGGTCGGCGTCCTTACGCAGTATCAGCCGCTGATTCTCAACGAATACATCGGCAACGGCCAGCCGTGGGATCTCGACAGGGCTTTCGGCGGCGTGCATATCCTTTCGCCCTATCAGGCGAAGGCCCGTTCCACCTGGTACGAGGGCACCGCGAACGCGATCTATCAGAACATGCATTTCATGAAAATGTATAATCCCGATTACGTTCTCATTCTCTCCGGCGACCACATCTACAAGATGGACTATGCCGCCATGCTGCAGGCGCACATCGACAAGGGGGCGGACTGCACGATCGCGGCCATAGAGGTTCCGCTGAGCGAAGCGTCCCGCTTCGGCATCCTCAACACCAATCCGGACGGCTCCATCTATCAGTTCGAGGAAAAGCCCAAGGTGCCCAAAAGCACGCTGGCGTCCATGGGCATTTATATTTTTACGGCGGAAAAACTCTTCAAATATCTCGAAGAGGACGAGGCCGACCCCAATTCGTCCAAAGATTTCGGAAAGGACGTGCTGCCCGCCATGCTGAACGCGGGAGAAAAGATGTTTTCCTATCTCTTCGAGGGGTATTGGAAGGACGTCGGAACCATCGCCTCCCTCTGGCAGGCAAACATGGACCTCCTCGGCGATCCGCCCGCCTTCGACGTCAATGACAAGTCCTGGAAAATCCATTCCCGCAATCCGCTCGCGCCGCCCGAATACATCGGCGACAGCGCCATCGTGAAAAACTCCATGGTGGCGCTCGGCTGCGAGATAGAGGGGACGGTGGAACATTCCGTGCTGGGCAGTAACGTCATCGTGGAAAAGGGCGCGGTGGTCAAGGACGCGGTCGTGCTGGCAAACAGCGTCATCCGTGCGGGAGCATCCGTATCCTATTCGATCATCGACGAAAACGTCACCGTCGGGAAAAACGCCGTCATCGGCGTGGAAAGAAATCCGAAGGCGGAAATCGTCGTGCTCGGACGGGATATTACTGTCGGGGACGGCGTAAAAGTCCTCAGCGGACAGAAAAACGAAAAAAACATATTGGCTTGACAGGGAGGAAAACATATCATGGCAGCATCTGCAGTCGGCGTCATTTTTTCCAATTTACATGAAGAAAACGTTCCCGAGCTCGTCCGCAGGAGGACGATCGCTTCCGTGCCTTTCGGCGGAAGGTACCGCCTCATCGATTTCCCGCTTTCCAACATGGTCAACGCGGGCATCACGACGGTGGGAATCATGACCAACAACAATTACCGTTCCCTGATCGACCATCTGGGAAGCGGCAAGGATTGGGATCTCGCCCGCAAGGACGGCGGAATCATCCTTCTGCCTCCCTTTTCGGACGAAAACGAAAATCTCTACAAAACCAGGCTGGAAGCACTCAAAAGCGTCACCGGCTTCCTCGCGAGGCGGCAAGAAAATTACGTGGTGCTCTCCGATTGCGACGGCGTCGCCCGAATCGATATCTCGGATATCCTCGACTACCACGAAGAAAAGAATGCCGATATCACGATGGTCACTCATTATGAAGAAGTGGAAAAAACAGCCAATTATATGCTGATAGGGGCGGATAAAGAGGGCAGAGTAAACGAAGTAAAACTCAATCCCCGCATCCGCGGAAAGGCAAAGGCCGACGTATACATCAACGTCATGGTGTTCAATCGGCAGTTTCTGCTCAATCTCGTAGAGGATTCCATCGCGCACGGGGACACCAGCTTTGAAAGCGACGTAATTGCAAAACAGCTCAACAGCCTGAAAATCTATCGCTATGATTTCCGCGGCTATTACGCGGGCATCCATTCTATGGCGGCGTATTATAAGCACAATATGGAGCTTCTGAACAAAGAGGTCCGGGACGAGCTGTTCGGCGCCAGAGACATCTATACCAAGGTCCGTGACAGTGCTCCCTCCAAATACGGCGAGGAGACCGTCGTGCGCAATTCTTTGATTTCGGACGGCTGCGAAATCGAAGGAGTCGTAGAAAATTCCATTCTGTTCCGCGGCGTCAAGGTCGCGAGAGGGGCGGTCGTCAGAAATTCGATTATCATGCAGGACAACATTATCGGCGCCTATGCCTCCCTCGATTGTGTGATTACGGATAAAAACGTCGTCATTTCCGATCGGCGGAACCTGAGCGGATGCGAAGTTCTTCCGTACTTCATTCAGAAGGGCACCCTGCTTTGACGGATACTTATCACCTTTACTATGTCAGACATAAATAAAATGTCTGACATAGTAAAAAAATTTAACGGGAGGATAAATTTCATGGCTGAAACCTATGCAACGACAACGAAAGCTCCGGCAAAAAAAAGGACGAAAAAATCGCCGATAGAAGTTCTGGCCGCCGAAAAAGAGGCGGCTTTCCCCGAAATTCCGCAGAGCGAACCCGCCGTGGTTCCCAAGCGGAAAATCTTGTTTGCGGCTTCCGAGGCCGCCCCGTTTATTGCGACGGGAGGACTGGCGGAAGTCGTCGGTTCCCTGTCCAAGGCCCTCGCAAAGGATCCCTTTTACGACGTGCGGGTGGTGCTGCCGCTGTATTCGGACATATCGCCCGAATACCGCCGCAAGATGTCCTTTCTCGGAAACATTTTCGTACCGCTGTCCTGGCGGAATCAGTATTGCGGCATCTTCTCCTATGCGGAGGACGGTGTGACCTTCTACTTTCTCGACAACGAATATTATTTCAAACGCCCGGGCTGCTACGGATATTATGACGACGGGGAGCGCTTTGCTTTCTTCTCCCGCAGCGTCATGGAGATTTTGCCGTTCATACGGTTTTATCCGGACGTATTGCATTGCCATGACTGGCAGGCGGCGCTCGCGGCGCTCTATCTCAAAACCATTTACTGCTATCGCCCGGAATACCAGTTTATCCGCGCGCTCTTTACCATTCACAACATCGAATATCAGGGAAAATATTCCCTGGACATTCTGGAGGACCTTTTCGGAATTTCCGACAGCTACCGTTATCTGCTCGAATATCAGGGCTGTATCAATCTGATGAAGGGCGCCATCGAATGTTCGGAAAAGTTTTCTACTGTCAGTCCGACTTATGCGGAAGAAATCAAATCCCCGCAATTCGCACACGGATTGCAGGACATCATCCGCAAAAACGCTTTCAAGCTCTGCGGCATCCTCAACGGAATCGATACCGTCTCTTACGATCCCGCGACGGATAAGGCGCTGTTTGTCAATTACGACGCCGAGAATCTCGGCAACAAGGCAATCTGCAAGTCGGAGCTTCAGAAAATGCTCGGGCTGCCCGTGCGGGACGTTCCCGTCATCGCGATGATTTCCAGGCTCGTCGCTCATAAAGGGCTCGACCTCGTCAAGGCGGTCATCGAGGATGTGCTGCAAGAGGACGTGCAGTTCGTTCTGCTCGGCACGGGAGATTCGGTTTATGAAAATTATTTCCGAGATCTCGGCAGGAGATATACGGGCAAAGCCGTCGCCGTCATCTCTTTCAACAACGATCTCGCCCGGAAAATCTATTCGGGCGCAGACATCTTCCTGATGCCCTCCAAGAGCGAGCCCTGCGGCCTGTCTCAGATGATCGCCTCCCGGTACGCGACCGTGCCCGTCGTCCGCGAGACGGGCGGATTATACGACAGCATCAAGCCTTACGGCGCGGGCGGAAACGGCTTTACGTTTGCGAGCTACAATCCCCACGACATGCTGTACGTCATCCGCGAGGCGTTGAACGTCTATAAGAATCCGGATGCCTGGAAGGCTCTGATGAAGAGGGCGGCAACCACCGATTTTTCCTGGCAATACTCCGCGGAACAGTACAAAAAACTGTATTCCGATACGCTCGCTCTGAAAAAATGACGGAAAACCGTTTTCGCGGTTCTGTCAAAGAGCGATTCATACGACTTGACAAGCGCGATTCCGTATGGTATAATATGGCGGTGCGGAATACGAGAGGAGTTTGACATCTTATGAATAATACAGAAATCACCGAAGCCGACGCAAAGAAATTGATCGAAGGGAAACTCTCCCGCTATTTCGGCGTGCTTCCCTCCGAGGCGACCAAAGAGCAGCTCTATAAAGCGGTCGTCATGAGCGTGCGGGACATCATGCTGGAAAAAAGGCAGCGTTTTCACGTCAAAATGAAGGCGGCCAAAGCCAAGCGAGTGTACTATCTCTGCATGGAATTTCTGATGGGGCGTTCGCTGAAAAACAGCGTTTTCAATCTCGGCGTCGGCGACGCTTTTGAAAGCGCTCTTAAAAAATACGGAACGGCGCTCTCCGAACTGTACGAGCTGGAACCGGATGCGGGACTCGGCAACGGCGGTCTCGGGCGGCTGGCGGCGTGTTTTCTCGACGCCCTGGCGACGGGAGATTATCCGGCCATGGGCTTTTCCATCCGCTACGAATACGGGCTTTTCAAACAGAAGATCATCGACGGCTGGCAGACGGAGCTGCCCGATATCTGGCTGCCCGGAGGAGAAGTCTGGCTCACGCAGCGCAGCGACAATATTTACACCGTAAAATTCGAGGGATACGTCGAAGAAAAGTGGACGGAGCACGGCCTGGAAACCATTTATCGGAACGCCAAAGAAGTGCAGGCGATCGCCTATGATATGATGGTGTCGGGTTACGACAGCAAAGCGGTTTCCGTGCTTCGGCTCTGGCGCTCGAAGAGCGTACAGAACTTCGACATGAAGCTTTTCTCCCAGGGCGATTACAACGCGGCGATGCAGGAGGACAACGAAGCGGAGCTCATCTCCAAGGTCCTGTATCCCGCCGACAACCATGCGGAAGGGAAATCCCTGCGCCTCAAACAGCAATATTTCCTCGTTTCCGCTTCCCTGCAGAATATTCTCAGCGACCACAAACGCAGATACGGGTCTCTTTCCCTGTTGCCCAAACTCGCGGCGATCCACCTGAACGATACGCATCCCGCGCTGGCG
This sequence comes from uncultured Clostridia bacterium, assembly GCA_944375795.1. Taxonomy (GTDB): domain Bacteria; phylum Bacillota; class Clostridia; order Christensenellales; family Borkfalkiaceae; genus Scatosoma. The sequence goes on from CALWAU010000114.1 coordinate 16,363, forward strand.
ATCCCCGAACTGATGCGGCTTCTGATAGACGAAAACGGCATGGGCTGGGAGGAGGCATGGGCCATTACGACTTCCGTATGCGCCTATACCAATCACACCGTTCTTTCCGAGGCGTTGGAAACTTGGTCGGAGGGGCTGATAGCCCGCCTGCTGCCCAGGATTTATTCGATTCTGAAGGAAATCAACCGCCGGTTTTGCGAGGATTTGTGGAATCGTTTCCCGGGAAATTGGGACAAAATTTCCCGCATGGCGATCATTTCCTACAATACGGTCAAGATGGCGAATCTGTCCGTCTACGGTTCCCATAAGGTCAACGGCGTTTCCGCGCTGCACAGCGAAATCATCAAAAAGAGCGTCTTTCGCGATTTTTATGACTATACGCCCGAAAAGTTTACCAACGTCACCAACGGGATAGCTCATCGCCGCTGGCTGAACCAGTCCAATCCCGAGCTCTGTGCGCTTCTGAACGAGTGCATCGGCGACGGATATACGCGGGACGCGTCCAAGCTGGCAGACTTCAAAAAGTTTGAAAACGACGACGGCGTTTTGAAGCGGCTCGATGAAATCAAAGCTTTGAAAAAGCAGCAGTTTTCCGATTTTGCCTATAAAAAACAGGGCATCGTCATCGATCCGAACACCGTTTTCGACGTGCAGGCAAAGCGCATGCACGAATACAAACGGCAGCTTCTCAACGTCCTCAACATCATCACCGATTACCTCGCGCTCCGGGAAAATCCCGAGCTGCCCATGCTTCCCAAAACGTATATCTTCGCCGCTAAGGCCGCGGCCGGCTACTACATGGCGAAGAAGATCATCAAGCTCATTTGTTTCCTCTCCGAGGAAATACGGCAGAGCCCGAAGATTCGCGAAAAGCTGAACGTCGTGTACATGGAGGACTACAACGTCACCATGTCGGAATCGCTCATGCCCGCTTCCGAAATCTCCGAACAAATTTCCCTGGCCGGAAAAGAGGCGAGCGGCACGGGCAACATGAAATTCATGATCAACGGTGCGCTCACCGTCGGAACGCTGGACGGCGCCAACGTCGAAATGGCCGAGCGCGTGGGAGAAGATAACATTTTCATCTTCGGACTGAAATCGGACGAGGTGACGCAGATTTGGAGAAACGGATATTCCTCGAGCGTCTACTACAATCAGGACCCCGCGCTCCGGAAAGTCATCGAATCTCTGATCGTCGGCTTCCACGGGGAATCCTTCTCGGATATCGCCAATTATCTTTTGACCGGCTCGCCCGTCGCCGACCCGTATATGTGCATGGCGGATTACGAATCGTATATCCGCACCCAGAAACAAATTTCCGAACTCTATCGGACGGATAAGCGGAGCTGGAACCAAAAATCTCTCCGCAATATCGCCGCCGCGGGATATTTTTCCGCCGATCGGTGCATCAAAGAATACGCGGAAAACATCTGGGACCTCAAGCCTTTGCATTGAACTTCAAAACTTCCCGAATAAAAAAGCTGTAACGTTCTACAGCTTTTTTTATTCGGATCCGACTGAACGGTGACATTTTTTATGCACATTTTTTTCGATCCTCTCAACCCCGCCTGCAAGAGCGTGACGGGGGCCGTCGCCCGGGGCGAGGCGCTGCAACTCAATCTGTTTTACATGGAAGAGCGTCCGAAAGGAGGGGACGGATACCGTCCCTGTCCGCCGCTTTCTCCCGAAAAGTGCGTCCGACCCGATTCGGACGCGATTTTGCTTTTGAAAAAAGACGGCGAGGCCGAACAATTTTTTTCCATGTCCCGGACGGAATACGGCTGGAATATCCGCATGAAAGTCCGGGAAACGGGGCTGTACTTTTATCGTTTCGCTCTCGGAAACACTTTCCTTTCCTGCGGAAACGGATTGCTCGGCACCGAAACCGCGTTCCCGGACCAAGGGGCCTGGTTTCAGCTGACCGTTTACGATGAATCCTATCGCACGCCGGCATGGTTCAAGGGGGGGATTCTCTATCAGATTTTTCCCGATCGGTTTTATAAGACAGGAACTATGTCTGACATAAAAGGAAGGGTGATCCGTTCCGATTGGGGCGGAACGCCTTCTTATCGGCCGAACGAACAGGGAAAGATCCTGAACAACGATTTTTTCGGGGGAACGCTGCGGGGAATACAGGAAAAATTGCCGTATCTGAGCAGTCTGCACGTAACGGCGGTTTACCTCAATCCGATTTTTGAGGCCGCTTCCAATCATCGCTACGATACTTCCGATTATCTGCACGTCGATCCGTATCTCGGGACGGAAAAGGATCTTCGGGCTCTGACGGACGAAGCGGAAAAATACGGGATCCGCGTCATTCTCGACGGCGTGTTCAACCATACGGGCGACGACAGCGTATACTTCAACAAATACGGGCATTATCCGTCTCTCGGCGCCTATCAATCCAAGGATTCCCCGTATTACTCCTGGTACACGTTTCAGGAATTTCCGGATAAATACAGCAGTTGGTGGGGCATCGACATCCTGCCGGAGCTGAACGAAAATTCGCAAAGCTATCAGACGTTTATTTTCGGAGAAAACGGGGTTCTCAGGCATTGGCTCGACTGCGGAATCGGCGGATATCGGCTGGACGTGGCCGACGAACTGCCCGATTTTTTCCTCAAAGAACTGCGGGCGACGGTCAAAGAAAAAACGCCGGACGCCGTCATCATCGGAGAGGTCTGGGAGGACGCCTCCAACAAAATCGCCTATTCCAAAAGACGGGAATACTTGCAGGGAAAAGAGCTCGACAGCGTTATGAATTATCCCTTGAAGGACGCGATCATCCGATTCATGCTGACGGAAAACGCCGAAGCGTTGGCAGATACCGTCCGTACGCTGCAGGACCATTATCCCAAACAGACATTGGATTGTCTGATGAATATCCTCGGCACGCACGATACCGCGCGCATCCTGACCGTTTTGGGCGGGAAAACCTGTTATACAAAAGAGGAAATGGCCTCGCCGGCCATGCGATTGAACGATTCCGAGCGCCGCAATGCGACGGAAAAATTGAAAATGGCCGCATTTCTTCAATATACGCTGCCCGGAGTTCCGTGCGTCTATTACGGAGACGAAAACGCGGCGGAAGGTTATATCGACCCGTTTTGCCGCAGATGCTTTGACTGGGATAACCTCAACGATGAGCTGATCGCCCATTATCGGAAACTCGGCGAACTCCGTATCCGATTCGCGTCCGTTTTCAAGGAAGGCGTCTATAAAGAAATCTTCGTGAAAAACGGCTGTTATCTGTTCAAGAGATCCGTACGGGATTCCGTCGCATACATTTTCGCCAACAATTCCGCGGAGAGCTATTTGCTGTATCCGGACGACGGAATTTATCTGAACTATTTTCAGGGAAAAACGTATACGAAGCTTATAGAAATCAAGCCGTATTCCTACGGAATTTTCTTGCGTTCGCCGGCTTCGTGATTTTCGAAAAGCTGCGGATTTTATGGTTTTTCCCGCTTTTTGAGGCGTTTTTAGCCACAACATTTCGTAAAACCTGCATTTTACGAAATGTTGTTTCTTTACCCTCTCGGCCGTTTTTCGGTGAATAAGCCGCTGTAAAACGCCGAAATCGATGCGTCGAAAAACAAAAAATAATCCTTTCCGCGTCCGTTTCCCCCTTTCCTTTTGATAAAACTTTTCGGAAAAACACATACTTTCTGTTGACAGAAATCCAAATTCGCGGTACAATATAAGCATGAAAAAGGAAAATTACTATACCAAACGTAATATTCAGGATATCGACAAGACCAACGAGCTTCTGGATTTCCTCCCCCCCTTCTGTCAGGACTATTTTTTGGGAATAGAGACGAGGACGAGTTGTCAGACGCGCTTGAAATATGCCTATGACCTGCGTATCTTTTTCGATTTTCTCTGCAAAAAGAAGTATCGCAAAAAGGAAGTGACCGACCTCACGCTCGAGGACCTCGAAGGCGTCACCAACAACGATATAGAGTTGTTTTTGAGCTATCTTTCCCACTACCGTTTCAACGACAAGGAGCTTTCCTGCGACGAACGGGCAAAGGCGAGAAAGCTTTCGGCCGTTCGCGCCATGTTCAAATACTTTTTCAACAAGGGCCTGATCGAAGTGGACAACTCCGCAAAGGTCCAGACGCCCAAGCAGCACGAAAAGGAAATCATCCGCCTGGAAGCGGAAGAAGTTTCCAGGCTGCTCGACGTTGCGGAATCGGGAAACGGGCTTTCCCGCCATGCCAGCGGCTATCACAATAAGACGAAAATCCGCGACACCGCCATCCTCACCCTCTTTCTGGGCACCGGGATCCGTATCAGCGAGTTGGTCGGGCTCGACAACGACAGTTTTGACTTTTCCAACAACTCCTTTATCGTGACCCGGAAAGGCGGAAACAAGGCGATTCTTTACTTTTCGGACGAAGTACGCTATGCTTTGCAGGAATACATCGCTGAAAAATCCAACGACGAGAAAATCCCCGAAAGCGAAACCGCTTTTTTCCTCTCCATGCAGTATAAGCGGATCAATGTCCGTTCCGTGGAAATTCTCGTCAAGAAGTACAGCCGCATGGTGACGCCGCTGAAAAAAATCACCCCCCACAAACTCCGCAGTACATACGGCACCCGGCTCTATAACGAAACGGGCGATATTTACATCGTAGCGGACGTGCTCGGCCATAAAGACGTCAATACGACGAAAAAGCACTATGCGGCCATTACGGAGGACAATCGGAAAAAGGTAGCCGACGCCGTAAAACTCCGAAGCTCCGACGACGAGAACGGACGATAAAGGAAAAGGGATACCAAAATGAACGAACAATCTCGCCGGGAGGCGGAAAAAATTTATATCATTCAGCCCGTCACGGAAAAGAACGCCTCCGATTATCGCATCTTACAGCGGGAGGCGGTCTCTCTGATAGAAAGCGCCGGCGCCCTCTACGCGGGAACGATTTTTCAGAATGTCCGCGAAATCAACCCCGCCACCTTCATCGGCGAAGGCAAGCTCCGGGAACTGAAAGAGCGCCTCGCGGGCCTGGAAGGGATCACCGTGCTCTTCAACGGCGAGCTTTCCCCTTCCCAAACGCTCAATATTTCCGCTGCGCTCGAAAACCGGAAAGTCATCGACCGAACGACCCTGATTCTCGATATTTTTGCCAAAAACGCGCAGAGCAGCGAAGGAAAAATTCAGGTAGAACTCGCACAGCTGCGCTATCTCTATCCCCGACTGAAAGGAAAGGGAGCGGCACTTTCCCGATTGGGCGGCGGCGTGGGCACGCGCGGCCCCGGCGAGACGCAACTGGAAACTGACCGCCGGTATATCCGCGGGCGCCTGAAATATCTCGAACAGCGGCTGAAAGAAACGGAAAAACGCCGTTCGCTCCAAACGATCCGCCGCAAAAAAAATTCCGTCCGCACCATCGCTCTGGTCGGCTACACCAATACGGGAAAGTCGACGCTGATGAATGCGCTGACGGGCGCAAACGTCTATGTGAAGAACGAACTGTTCGCCACCCTGGATCCGACGGCGAGAACTTTTTCCGTCGAAGGCGTGGAATTTTTGCTCGTCGATACGGTCGGATTTTTGCAGGAACTGCCCCATCACCTCATCGACGCTTTCAAATCCACGCTGGAAAGCGCCCTGCATTGCGATTTGGCCCTGATCGTGTGCGACGCGTCGGGCGAATATGAAATGCAGCTGAAAACCACTCTGCAGACGTTGGAGGAAATGAAATTTTCCTCCCCCTGTCTCGTAGTCATGAACAAGAGCGAAAACATCGCCGACCGCTCCGCTTTTCCTTACGGGAGCATCGCGATCTCCGCCCGGGAAAATCTCGGCCTCGAAACGCTCAAACGGGAAATACTCAAATGCTTCTCCGACGATTTCCTCTCCTGCGATCTGTTCGTTCCCTATGAAAAGATTTCGGAATACGGGAAAATCAAATCCCTGCTGACCGAACGTCACGTCGATTTTACGGACGAAGGACAGAAAATCCGCGCCGTCATTCCTTCCGTGTACGCGGACAAATTTGCGGGCTATATCACGGCGAGGCATCCCCTGTAAAATATAAAGGCAGATCGGTCGATCTGCCTTATCTGCTTTATTTTAACTGCGTTTCAAAGCCATCGAAAACGGATTTTACGCTATCTGCGACGTCGAAAAAGCCCTCGTGTGTGAGGCAACTCAAAAGAGGCTTTCCGTCCTTCAAAAACAATATGTCGGCAAAACTTATGTAAGGAGCATATCTTTCGTATGCGTCATAATGATAGCGGTCAAATCTTTTGAATGACAGCAGATATTCTTTGAGTTCCCTCGAGGGTCTGAGGTAAATCCTCAAAACGTTCATGCCGTAGTTTTCCGTTTCTTCCGTACGATACACCTCTCTTAAAATTTCTGCAAACCGCAAATCCTTCTCACCGCCGTATCTCATGAAGTTTTCGGCATGAAAACACACCGTATCGCACTCGGAGAAGAGATAGTCAAGCTGCATTGCGGAGAGTCTTTTGCTTCTTTCATCCTCGGCGAATGCCCTGTTGAAGTCCTCCATGAATCCGCTCTCCACATAATCTTCCCAGAGCGCCACCTGATCGTAAATGCAATCAGACGGCATTTCGTATTCCGTTATTTCCGGTTCTTCGCCCGCCAAAGCCTGCGAAAGATTGAAAAACGGCTCGTTCTCGGGCGAAGTCCTTTCGAGATGATATGCCGCAGATTCGTCTATCAATTCGTTATTTTGCAGAAACGCGCGGTATTCTTTCAAAGCTTTTTTATACGCATCGCTTTGTTCTGCCTGCCGGAACATTTCCTGCACCCTGGCATAAACTTCGCTTTGCATTTTCTGCCCTTTCACTTCGTCGGACAGCGCGGGATCGTCCATGATCTTTTGCGTCATCTCCGCTTCCCATTCCCCGATATGCGCAGTATAGCGCTGCCAATTTTGCGCCAGGCGGTCGCGCTCCTCTTCAAAGGCGGCGCGCTTTTGCTCATATCCCTCCGATTCCATAAGCGCCTCGATCGCATACAGCCGTTCCAACTTTTTTACCCCTGCCTGACGAAAAGTTTCGGCCGTATAGGGTTTTTCTCTGTCTATTTCATTTGCCGTCGATATATATTCCAATTTTTCCATAGGCACGCCTTTCATTTTTCGTGGTATTCGTCGGGGTCGGTATAGATCCTGTCGATCTTTATCGATGCGACGTCCTTGAAATCGATACACTTCCCGCAATTGTCGCAAACTTTTCCCGGGTCGAGATCGCAGGTCTCGCATTCCAGACAACCGATACAGTCCCTGTCGTACAATACGCATTTCTGCGTATGCCTTTCGCCGTCCATAGTATCCTCCTCCTTCCGCTTCGTATCTATATATTATACCACAAATTTTCAAAAAATCAACAAAAAAGCAGGAACATTTGTTTGCGTTTATAAAAAATATGTGCTATAATAGTAGCAGAAGAAGCAAACGGAGGAAAAAATTATGGTTCGAGAAGAAAAGCTGACCCGGGTCATGGATTATATCCGGAAATTTTCCGAAGAAAACGGCTATACGCCTTCGGTGCGGGAAATCTGCCAACAGTGCGGCATCAAGTCCACCGCGACCGTGCACAGCTATATCGAAAAACTCCAGGAACGCGGCTTTCTCAGCAAGACGGACAACAAAAAACGCTCTGTGAGCATCGGAAAAAACGCGGCCGTCACCGTTCCTCTCATCGGTATCGTCACGGCGGGCCAGCCCATCTTTGCCTATGAGAACTATGAGGATTATTATACCTTTCCCGCCAGCGAATTCAAGGGAGACGAACTCTTTATGCTCCGCGTACGGGGAACTTCCATGATCGACGCCAACATTCTCGACGGCGATAAAATCATCGTGCGGCGGCAGCAGACGGCGGACGACGGCGAAATCGTCGTGGCGCTGGTCGAGGATTCGGCAACCGTAAAGCGCATTTTCTTCCGCGACGGCAAAATCATTCTGCACCCCGAAAACGAGGCTTTGGCGGACATGACCTTCCTTCCGGGGGAAATATCCATACTCGGAAAAGTCATCGGACTCATCCGCAATTACAGGACTTAAAACAAAATTAAAATACGAGAGCCGTCGGGGCTTCTATGAACCCGACGGCTCTTATCTTTTACAGTTTTTTCAGATATTCTATTTCTTCTTCCGTCAAGGCGCGGACCTGCCCCCTGTCCAATCCCGAAATCGTCAGGTCCCCGATGCGTATGCGCTTGAGAAACAGCACGTTCCGGCCGATCGCCTCGAACATTCTCCGCACCTGCCTGTTGCCTCCCTCGGTTATCGTGATATGCACTTTCGTATAGGCCTTGTTCGTCTCGACGATATGCGCCCGGCACTTTTTCGTGAGAATCCCGTCCAACTCGACGCCCGAACGGATTGCGTTCAGGTCCTTTTCCGTCATCGTCCCTTCGATTTTTGCGAGATAGGTCTTGGGGATTTCGTTTTTGGGATTGGTCAGGCGATAGGACAATTCCCCGTCGTTGGTCAGAATCAACAGCCCTTCGGTCGCATAATCGAGCCGTCCCACCGGGAAAACCCTCCCCGTCCCTTCCGGCAGAAGACCCATCACCGTCTTTCGTCCCCGATCGTCGGAAACGGTGCAAATCACCCCTTTGGGCTTGTTCATGAGATAATATTCCGCCTTTTTCTCCGTCTTTTCCAGCGGACGGTCGTCGACGAGGACCTCGTCGTCCTCTCCCACGTCCTCTCCGAGCACCGCCGTTCTCCCGTTTATCTTCACTCTGCCCGCGGCGATCATGGCGTCCGCATGCCGCCGGCTCGCCACGCCGTTGTCCGCCAGAAATTTATTGATTCTCATTCGTTGCTTTCTCCTCGCGTTCCAATCCTTTATAGTTTATATAAATTTCGCGAAAAAAGCAACCGATTTATGAGATATATTTTTACTTCTCCGATAATTTCATCATTTTTTTCCCTTCCGAACACCCGTTTCTCCTCCGTTTCTATCCGCAGGTGTTCCTCCTCTTCCGGCAGCAGAGGATAATAGAGAGCCTCGCGGGTACATCCCTTTTCCCTTCCGACCGAAAGCGCGGCGTCGCCTTCGAGCACGCACACCCTCCGATAGGCCCCGAAAGCGTCGTCCAGAAGTTCGGCCGAACGCTCGTACATGGCGGAACAATTGAGCACGGTGCACACGAGCGTCATGTCCTCCCGTTCGGCGGCCGTCACCAGACAGCGCCCCGCCGCTTTGGTATAGCCCGTCTTGACGCCCACCGCGCCCTCGTAACTTTTCAGCATCTTGTTTTTGTTTGCCCAGCCCCGCGGCGCATAGTATTTCGCGGAGACGATTTTGCAAAATTCGGGATTGTGCATCGCATAACACGAGATAAGGTTGAGGTCGCGCGCCGTGGTATAGTGCCCTTCCCGCGGCAGGCCGTGCGGATTGAGAAAACGGCTGTGCAAAGCGCCCGCCTTCTGCGCCGTCAGGTTCATTTGCTCCGCAAACCCCTCGATGCTCCCTCCGAAATGCAGAGCGAGCGCCTCGGCGCAGTCGTTCCCCGAGCGGAGCATCAATCCGTACAGCAGATCCTCCACGCTGTACACGGCTCCCCGTTCGAGGTAGACGCTCGATCCCTCCACGCCCGCCGCCTGTGCGGGAACGGGAAATTCTTCGGCGAGATCCTCGCAGTTCTCGAGGACGGTAATCGCCGTCAGTATCTTCGTCGTGCTCGCCATGGGAAGCGCCTGCTCCCCGTTGCGCTCGTAAAGAATGCGGCGGGAGTCCGCCTCCATGACGCATTCCGCGCGCGCCGCCGGAGCGGAAGCCTCCGCCCTCGTGCCCGCCCTTGTATATCCCGCGGGAGCGGCCACGCAAATGCAATAGGCGGCCGACAAAAACGCCGTCAGAAACCGAAAACGGAGGGGCTTTCTTTCCGCCTCCGGAAATTTCCCCTTCATCGTCAGTTCTTCGCCGTGATGTTCTGGACGATCTCGCTCGCCTTCTCGATCAGATTGTCGATGGGTTGATCGGTCACGCGGATAAGGCGGCAGGTTTTTCCGTCGTCGATGATGAATCCCATCGGCTTCATGCTGACCACCGAACCGCTTCCCCCCGCGAAGGGCATGGAATCTGTCTCCTTCACCACTTTGACGTCTCCGTATTCCCCTCCGCCGGAAAGGCATCCCATCGTCACCTTGGAAAAGGGAATGACCTGAAATCCGCTCGCCGTCACGATCGGCTTGCCGATGACGGTATCCACGTCCGCAAGGTCGTTCAGCGTCACGACCGAAGCATCGATCAGATTGTCGATTTTTTTGTTTTTCTCTGCCATAAACTTTTAATCTTCTCCTTCAGAAACTGCAAAAAGGCACAGAGCAGGATAAACAGGTTAAAGGACGTGACGAGATTCAGAGAGACCCGCAGTTCGTCCCCGTCCGTCAGCCAGAGATTGTTGCGGACATTTCCCCGCTCTCCCCCGACCGAAAAGAAGAAGGCCCGCAGCGCGGCGTGCACGACGGAGACGGGCAGAAGGTATTCCGCCCCCGTTTCCGTCGTCAGGGAAAAGGAGACCACGCGGAACGCCTTCACGAAAGAAAATTTCTTTCTGTCCGAATCCATGCCGGAATAGGGTTTCAGAATCGCCTTGTCGGGAGAAATGTGCAAAGCTATTCCTCCTCGATAGGTCGTGACGTATCCTCCGACCAGCTTCAATGCCTTATATGCGTACAGAGCAAATCCGAATTTTCTCCGGTTCATGTCGTAATGCACGTCCGCTTCCAGAATAATGGGAAAAAACAAAAGCGCCAGCACCCCCGCCGCAACCGAAGCGAAATACAAAAAGAATCTGCCCATAACTACAATATGGGCAGATCGCACGAAAGTATGTATTTTTTGTCGAAATTTGCAGGCTTCTCCGGCCGAACATCACTGAATCTTGATGATGCCGTCCTCGATGTCCTTCAGAAAATCGGGAAGCTCGAAGCCGTCGGAATCCGCGCTTCCGCTCTCCTCGTTTTCCTCCCGCAGCTCCGGGTCCTTTTCGGGGTCGTAAACGTCCTTTTCATAGAGATAGCTGCTGCTCGATTCGCTCGCCGCATTCAGCTCGGCGATCTTGCGCATCAGCTCGTCGTAATCGGGCAAATCCGCGAGCGATTTCAACTTGAATCGCTTGAGGAAATTGTCCGTCGTAGCATACAGAATGGGCTTGCCGGGCACGTCCTTCCTGCCGGCAGGCGCAATCATATCGAGGCTGAGGAGGGTCGTCACCGCATAATCGCTGTTGACGCCGCGCACCGTTTCCAGCTCGGAGCGGGTAATCGGCTGTTTATAGGCGATAATCGCCGCGCATTCGAGGATGGTTTTGGTAAATTCCTTTTCCCGAATGGGATTGAGCACGGATGCGACGGGGTCCTTATAGTCGGGATTGGTCGCCATCTGAAGTTTATGGTTGAAGGTGAGGAGGCGGATTCCGCAATCCCCCGAGTATTTTTTCTCGAGGTGCTTCACGGCGGTGTCCAGCTCCGCCTTCGTAATCGAAAGTTTTTCCCTCAGCATATCCATGGGCACCGCATTGCCCGAAGCGAACAAAATCGCCTCAATTATATTCGTCAATTTCTCCAATTTCTTCGTCCTCGTTCCTGTCCGGATTCTTCATGATTGTGATGGAAGAAAAAATTCCTTCCTGTTCCACGAGCAAAAACTGATGCTTCAAAAGTTCCAGAAGCGCCTGAAAGGTGGTCACGATCTCGGAGCGCGACGCGCTGTCCTCGAACAGATCTTCAAACCGGACCCTTTCCCGCTCCCGGACGATCTGCCGTATGTAACCGATTTTTTCGGGCACCGTATAGCGATCCTTGGGAATCTCCCGCGGCGCCCCCGTTTCGTTTTTCATGCTCTCGCGTTTGAGCATGAGCTTTGCAAAGGCTTTCAGAAGGCCGTCGAGCGTAAAATCCTTGTATTTGACCTGGACGCCCCCGATGCTTCTGTCCGGCTCCTTGAAATAGTAACCGACCGTTTCCATCTCCTTGAGCTTTTCCGCCTCTTCCTTGATCATCTTATACTCTTCGAGCGCGCGGAACAGTTCCTCCTGCGGGTCGTCGTCCTCCTCGTAATAATCGTCGAAGCCGTCGTCGGGAGGCGGCACGAGGCTGCGCGCCTTGATGTCGATGATCGTCGCGGCGATTTTGAGATAATCGCTCGCCTTGTCCATATCGATATAGGGAAGCCCCTTCATATATTCGAGAAACTGCTCGGTGACCTGGGAGACAAAAATGTCCCTGATCTCGATTTCTTCCTTCTCGATGAGATACAGAAGGAGGTCGAGCGGCCCTTCAAAATTGTCCAGAACCGTCGTATAATCCACTTCCGAATCGAAATTCTTTACCGATTCAACCGTAAACTTTTCCACAAAACACCCCTTTTTACCTGAAAATCAAAAGCCAGAGCCGCTCGATCGGCCAACCGAGAATCCCGACCGCAAAATCCATCAGGTAGCCGAGAACGTCGATATAGCCGAGAAGCGGTATATACCGCGCCAGAATATTCAGCAAAATCAGTCCGAGCAAGACATAATAGCCGTAATCGCGCAAAAAGCGATACACCTTTCCCCGCTTCTTGTTGAGCGCATCGACGATGCGGAATCCGTCCAGCGGATAAAAGGGAAGCAGATTGAACACGCAGAAACTGAGCGAGCAGGCATAGAGATAGTACGCGGTATAATATATCAGCTGATGGCCGTACGTATTCCCCGCCAGATAGCGGGATACGAGCAAAAACAGCGGACAGAACAAAAACGCCGAAAGATAATTGACGATCACGCCCGCCGCGCTCGTCCAGAAGCACCCGCTCCGATAATGTTTGAAATTGTTCGGATTAACGGGCACGGGCTTCGCCCAGCCGAATCCCGCCACCGCGAACAGCACCAAACCGATCGGGTCGAAATGACGGAGCGGATTGAGCGTCATGCGGCCGTTGAATTTTGCCGTCGGATCGCCGCATTTCCAGGCGACAAAGGCATGGGCAAATTCATGCAGCGTCAGGACGACTACGGCGGCGAGAAAGCTCGCGACGATCTGTATAAGATAACTCATGCAAATATTATAGCGCCTTTGCGTGAAAAAAGCAAGTGCGTGAAAGGATTTTTCGGATAAATCTTCTCAAAAAGAGCTCAGTCCTTTCCGCCGTCCGCACCCTTTTCCGAAAGGCGGGCGGGAATGACGTCGTTCCGCGTCAAATCCTCATAGCTCTGCGGCCTGACGATATACTCCGCGCGCCCGTCCTTTACGAGCACGCACGGCGGAATCAGATTGCGGTTATAATTCATCGCCATCGAATAATTATAAGCGCCCGTCGAAAGCACCGCGAGCAGATCCCCCGGCTTCGCCGCGGGAAGATTGGCGCCCGTGCATATCAGATCGCCGCTCTCGCAGCACTTGCCGGCTATCGAAACGATTTCGGTGGGCGTCTCATTCGCTCGGGCGGCGAGGACGGGCGTATATTTCGCCTGATAGAGCGCGTAACGGGGATTGTCGAACATACCGCCATCCACCGCCACGTATTTCCGGACTCCCGGGATATTTTTCACCGCGCCGACCGTATAGAGCGTGATTCCCGCCTCGCCCACGATCGAGCGGCCGGGCTCAATGAGCAGAAACGGGCGCTTGAGCCCCTTTCCGTCCGCGCAGCGAACGACGGCCCCGATGAGCGCCTCGAGATATTCCGCATATCCCTCCGGCGGAATTTTTCTGTCCTCGTCGGTATACCAGATTCCGAAACCGCCCCCCAAATTGAGTTCTTCGGTGACGAATCCGTGTCTTTCCTTCATTTCCGCGGCGAATGCCATGCACTTTTCCGCCGCGAGCACAAAGGACTGCTTTTCAAAGATCTGGGAACCGATATGGCAATGAAAGCCACGCAGGCAGACATGCGCTTGGGAAAGCGCATACTCCGCCGCTTCCTCCGCCGTTCCGTCGGCGACGGAGAACCCGAATTTGCTGTCCGTTTTCGCCGTCTGGATATAGGCGTGCGTATGCGCCTCCACGCCCGGATTGATGCGCAGGAGAATATTTTGCACTTTTCCGTGTTCGGCGGCGATGCGTTCGATTTTGTCGATCTCCGTCACGGCGTCCGCGACGATGCAGCCGACGCCGGCGGAAATCGCTTCCTCCAGCTCGTAATCCAGCTTGTTGTTTCCGTGCATGTAAATTTTTGAAGCGGGAAAACCCGCTTTCAGCGCCGTATAGAGCTCGCCGCCCGAAACCACGTCCGCCCCGATGTTCTCCTGGTCCGCAATGCGATACATCGCTTCGCAGGAAAACGCCTTGGAGGCGTAAAGCACCAGGCCGTTTCCTCCGTATTCCCGTTCGAGGGTGTCCCGATAGACCCCCATCATCCGACGAATGTACGCCTCGTCGAACACGTAGAGCGGCGTCCCGAATTTTTTCGCCAAATCGACGCAGTCCGCCCCGCCGATTTCCAGATGTCCTTTTTCGTTTACCTTCAATGTATCTCTCGCATTCATTTCTTCCGCCTTCCGGAGCGCCGCGGCGTTCCGTCCGTTTTGTGTTTTCATTTCTTATTTTAGCAAAAAATATCAAAAATTGCAAGGACGCAAAAGGCTTTTTCGCAAAAAAAACCGCCCTTCGGAGAAAAATTCCGGGAAGGGCGGAAACGCGGGCGCGAAATTTACAGATTCCAGCCTTGCGCGACGCGGCGGAGACGGTCGAGAAAGCCCGCGGCGGCGACCGATTCGTTGGCGACCAGGTTTACCCTGTCGATTTCCACGCGGTCGCGGTAGACGACGATTTCTCCCACCTTGTCACCCGCTTTCACGGGCGCTTTGACGCGGCCGTTCATGCGCACGTCCAGGGTCACGTCCTCCGAAGCTCCGCGGCGGGAAAAAATATGCGAACTGCGTTCGGGGCGCACCGATACGCTCCGGGCCTTTCCTCCGCTCACCTGCGCCGTTTCGTTCAAAGGATTGTTTTCGTCCACGACCGTTTTCAGCGTATAGGTCGCAAACGCGTAATCGAACATCGTGCGGACGTCGCCGAAGCGATGCTCGCTGGAATCCTCGCCGATCACGACCGAGACGAGGCGCATGCCTCCCCGCTTTGCCGTCGCGGCCAGACAAAAGCCCGCCTGGCTCGTATATCCGGTCTTTCCGCCGTCGCAGCCCTCGTAAAAGCGCACCAGGCGGTTGGTGTTGGAAATTTCCGTATAACGCCCCTCGGGATGCTCGAACTTATCCGTCCAGATTCGGCTGAACGAAAAATATTCCTCGTGCGAGACGAGCTCCGCCAGCATTTTCGCGACGTCGCGCGCGCACGAATACTGCGGTTCGCGGGGAAGCCCCGTACTGTTGGCAAACAGCGTGTTTTCCGTGCCGAGTTCCTTTGCGCGGGCATTCATGCGATCGGTGAAAAGGGCTTCGCTCCCCGCGATGCGTTCCGCCAGCGCCACGCAGCTGTCGTTGGCCGAACAGACGACGATACTCTTGATGAGCTCGCGCACGGGATACTGCGCATTCGCTTCGAGAAAGACCTGGGAACCGCCCATGGAGGCCGCGTTCGCGCTCACCGCGATTTCCTCGTCGAGGGAGAGATTTCCCTCCGAAATCGCGTCAAAGCACAAAATCAGCGTCATGATTTTGCACATGCTGGCAATCGGAAGCCGGGCCTCGGCGTTCTGCGCATAGATCTCCGTGCCGCTCGCCCAATCCATCATATAGGCCGCTTTGGCCGTCAGACCGAGATCGACGTCCTCCGCGACGGAGCTCTCCCCGGCGGCAGCCGCAAGGACCGTATCCGCGGCCGCCTCGGCCGAGGCATACTCCCCGCGGGAAGGTATCGCATTTGTGAAAACAGACGGAACAAGAAAGGATATTCCGAGAATGATGCCCAACAATCTTTTCATACCTTTAGTTTTTCTCTTTCCGCGGGGATTATGCGCGCCGCCGGAAAACGGCGCAACGCTCCGGCATTCTCACAGAATCCGCGCCACGGGACGGAAAACAAGGCAGACGGAGAGAAACTCCAAAACGGCGCAAAGAAGCGCGGCCGCGGCGGCAGCCAGCAACCATACGGCAAACTCCTTCAGTTTCCGGACGACGTTTCCTCCCCGATTTTCGCAGCCGCAATCGAACGCGATCACGGAAAGTGCGACATGCACGGCCGCAAACAGCAAAACCTGCGGCAAAAGGACGATCAGCCAAATCGCGAAGCCGCTGAACCGATAGACGGAAAACAATATCACGGTGACGGAACCGAAAACAAATCCCTTGTAGAATACGAGCAGCCCCTGCAAGGGAACGAAAAATACGGAGACGGCCAACAAAACGGACGGCAGCAGAAACAGCGCGCCGTTCATCGTTCTGTCCAGAAAAATTCCCCACGCCGACCCGGAAAATATCCGGTAAACATAGACGTCGCAGTAATCGAGATAATAATACTCGACGGACGACGGTTTATCGATTACTATGCCAGACAATATACCTATGAAAAAACAGAGCGCGAATGCGACGGTCCAAAACAGCCGCCTGCCGAGTATACGCACGATTTCCCGAAAAAAAGAAGAAAGGTCCATATCCAAATATATGAACCCTTCCCCTCTTTTTATTCTCTTTTTCACTCTTTCAGCATCGTATTGATATCGATTCCGTATCCCCTCGTCGGGTCATTGAGAAATACGTGCGTGACGGCTCCCACCAGCTTCCCGTCCTGCAGAATCGGGCTTCCGCTCATTCCCTGCACGATTCCGCCCGTTTCGGAGATCAGCTCCTTATCGGTAATTCTGATAACGAAATTTTTATTGTTTTTATTCGTCTTATCCACCTTGACGATATCGATGGCATATTTTTTCGGACAAACGCCGCTGACGGTGGAAAGGATATACGCGTCGCCCGGCTGCACTTCATCGATATCCGCGGTATAGACGCATTCCAGCCCCGAGAGTTCATAGCTGTCGCTGACCTGTCCGTAAATGCCGCATTCACAGAGTTTTTCGGCGTTGCCTATGCCGCCTTCGCTGAGAAACATCCCGCGAAGTTCTCCCGCCTTGCCCCGAATGCCCTTGGATACGCTGACGATGCTGCATTGATACACCTTTCCGCCCGCAATCTTCATTTCGCGGCGATCCTCGCCGACAACCGAATGTCCCAGCGAACCGAATCTTTTCGTCTGCTTATCGATATAAGTAACGGTACCGATACCCGAAACGCTGTCCCGGATGAGCACGCCGATTTTGTATTTCCCCGTAACCTTATCCTTCACGGGCGTGACGGAAAAAGTCATTTCCGTCTCCCCGCGCAAAACCTTCAGTTCGATCGCCCTTCCCTTGCATTTTCCCAAAATTTCATTCAGCTCGCCGACCGTTTCCACGCGGATCCCGGCGGCCTCGGTAATGACGTCTCCCGTCCTGATTCCCGCATCGGCGGCGGGAGACGTCGCGCCCTTATCGTTCATTACCTCACTCAGCCCGATGACCTGCGCTCCTCCCGCGCTGAGCGTAAAGCCCGCGGGCATTCCTCCGACATATACCTCTCTGCCGGCCGCATCGACGGTCACGAACGTATATCCGACGCCCCCCGCGACGATGCCGAACGACAGAAATATCCCCAACAAAAAAGCACTCAATCTGCGCATGATTACCCCCGTCTGAAAGGTAATTTGTGCAGAAAGAGCTCTTTCTATTCGCCGAAAATCCGCCTATGCGGACTCGATTCCTGTCAATTTATGGCTTGTTTGTATTCCTTTGCCTGACGAAGTAATTCTTCGGCGTGTCTGCGGGCAAAAACTTCGTTCTCCTCCCCGCCGAGCAAACGCACGATCTCCGCCGTCTTTTGCGCGTCGTCGAGCGCGCGGACGCGCGTATATGTCTTTCCCTCCTCTTCCTTTTTTTCGATGAGGAACTCCCTGTCGCTCATCGCCGCGATCTGCGCGAGGTGAGAAACGGCTATGATCTGAATATTTTTCGCGATCCGCGCAAACTTTTCCCCCACTACTTTCGCCGTCTTTCCGCTGATGCCCGCGTCGATTTCGTCGAAAATGTACGTCGAAATTTCGTTTACGTCCGAAAGCTGCGTCTTTACCGCAAGCATGAACCGACTCATTTCGCCGCCGCTGATGATTTTTCCGAGCGGCTTTAACGGCTCCCCGGCGTTGGCCGAAAAGAGAAAACAGATTTCGTCCAGGCCGTTGGCGTTTGCCCGGCCGACATCGGCTTCCGTGTATTCCCCGAAAGATATTTCAAATCGGGCATGGGCGATGTTGAGCGTCTTTAATTCCTCCGTCACCCGCCGGCAGAATTTCTCTCCCGTCCGCTTGCGGATTTCGGTCATTTCCCGACAGACGGAATATATCTTTTTCCCGAGCGCCTCTTTTTCCTCCGTCAGCCGTGCATATCTGCCCTCGCTGTCGGACAAAAGCTCGAATTCTTCCTTACATTTTGCCAAAAACGCGTCGATTTCCTTTTTGTCGGCCCCGTATTTTCGCTTGAGCGAGCGAATGGCGTCCAGACGGCTTTCCGTTTCCTTCGCCTCGTCCTCGTCAAATTCCAATTCCTCCCCGAGTCCCGCCAGCGTCTCCGCGACATCGTCGGCCTCGAGAGAGAGACTTTCCAGCCGTTCGGCAATCGCCTCGTACGCCCCGTCCAGGCCGGCCACGGAGGAAACTGCGCGCCGCGCCGTCCTCAGCCCGTCCAGCGCCCCGCGTTCGCCCGCAAGGGCCTCGGAGGCCTCCCTGAAAGCGGAAATGATCTTTTCGAGGTTGTTGATTTTGTTCCTGCGGACGAGGAGTTCTTCTTCCTCTCCTTCCCGCAAGCCGACGCTCTCGATTTCCTCGATCTGAAATTTGAGGACGTCCAGCCTTCTTCCGCGCTCCTTTTCGTCCCCGCCGATCAAGGCGATCTGCGCGTCCGTCCGGCGCAATTCTTCCAACAGAGTACCCAGCGTACGTTTGACGGGCGCAAGTTCTTCCCCCGCGACTCCGTCCAACGTGCGGAGCTGATTGGCTTCTTTCAACAGAAAAAAATGCTCGCTCTGACCGTGTACGTCCACCAAATGGTCGGTCACGGTGCGCAGCATTGCCGCCGTAGCGGTACAGCCGTTGATTTTGATGCTGTTTTTTCCCGATTCGCCGAAACGGCGGGAAATGATGATGTCTCCTTCCGTTTCGATGTCCATTTCCCGAAGCGCCCGGACGGCCCGGCTGCTTTCGGGCACGACAAATTCGGCTTTTACCATACATTCCGTTTCGCCGTAGCGGATCATCGTCCTGTCCGCCTTGGCGCCCAGGACGAAATTGACGGAGTCGAGAATGACCGACTTTCCCGCGCCCGTCTCGCCCGAAAGCACGTTGAGCCCCTTCCCGAACTCTATCTCCGCGCTGTCTATCAGCGCCACGTTTTTGATGGTAAGCCTGGATAACATAATTTCCCCTTGGGGCGTTTTATTTCATGAACTCGTTGATCTTATCGATGACCGTCAAGGCCGCCTCGTTGCTCTCGCACACGACCAAAAGGGTATCGTCGCCCGCCACGGACCCGACCACTTCGGGATAATTGAGTTTGTCCACCACCGTTCCCGCATTGGGACCGTTGCCCGTGAGCGTCTTGATGACCACCAGATTCTGGGCGCTCTTCACCGCCACGACGCAATCGCGGAACAACCCCTTCATCTTGGGCGAAATTTCGCTCTCGCTGTCGTTTATGTAGGCGTAACGATATTTCTTTTCGATTCCGGAAACCTTGAACAGGTGCAGATCCTTGATATCTCTCGAAATCGTCGCCTGCGTCACCACATAATTGAGTTTATTCAGCTCCGAGCAGAGCTCCTCCTGCGTCTCGATTTCTTTTTGTGCAATGATCTCCAGAATTTTCGCGTGTCTTGCTGTTCTTAACATTTTGATTCTCCTTCATTGGTTTAGTTTGGTTCTTATCTTTTTCAAAAACGAAGATTCTTTCCTTATCGGAAATTTCGCCGCAAACGGCGCCTTTGCCACCTCGGCAGTCATTCCTTCTTCCAGCGCGGCCGCCTGTTTTCCGTCCGCGAGAAGCAGTACTTTTCCCTTGGTCACTCTGACGAGAAAGGTATCCGCATCGGGAAAAATCATCGGGCGGGGATTGAAGGAAAAAGAGCATACGGGCGTAAGCATGAAAACGGGCGTTTCGGGCGCGAGAATCGCCCCTCCCGCACTCAGCGAATAGGCGGTAGACCCCGTCGGCGTGCAGAGCAACGCCCCGTCTCCGATGACTTTACAGCTCTCCTTTCCGTTGCGGAACACTTCCAGCCCGACGACCTGCGCCGCCGTATAATCCCGTAAAAACGCAATCTCGTTGAGCGCATAATACGTCTTTCCGCCGAAAGAAAGCCCGAGCAGACTGCGTTCGAGTATGCCGCAGCGTCCCGTCCGGAATTCTTCCAAAAGTTCGACGACCCGTTCCGTCTCTTCCTTTTCGTATTCGGCCAAAAAGCCGACCGTCCCGTAATTGATGCCGATAACCGCGATATTTTTTCGCGCGGCGGCCGAAGCCACGTGCAGAATCGCCCCGTCTCCGCCGAGCACGACGAGGACCTCCGCCCCGTCAATATCCTCGTTTTTTTCAAACACGGCCGTTTCGTATCCCCGCGCTTTCAGAAAATCCGCCAACCGACCGATAACGCTCGCGTCCTTCAATCGGGCGCAATTTCCCATGATTCCGACTTTCATCTTTTCCTCGTTTCCGTCCTTCGTCCGCCGCAAAATGAGGCGGTCATTCCAAAATCCCCCGGGCATACCGCTCCAGAAGCTCCCGCGTTGTCCGCAGGATTTCCGCCTGTGAAGCCGCGCCGGTATACGTATTTTTCAAATACAGCACATATTCGAGATTTTTTCCCTTCCGGACGGGCGCATTGACGATACCGAACGGATACAACCCGCTTTCCGCACAATAGGAAAGAACCTTTCCGACAATTTTCGGATGCTCGGCAGTGCGGACGATACCGCTCTTGCCGATGTTTCTTCTTTCGCACTCGAATTGCGGCTTGACCAAAACGAACGCGGTACCGTCCGGAGCCAACAAGGATTTGACGACGGGCAAAATCAATCGCAGAGATATGAAACTGACATCTGCTGTCACTCCCTCTATTGTATCTGAAAAATTTTCATTTGTCAAATATCTGGCGTTAATTTTTTCTAAAGAAATTACATTAACATTTTCTTTCAGGGAGGGATGCAGCAGACTTTCTCCCACATCTATCGCATAGACCTTGCGCGCGCCGTGCTGCAAAAGGCAGTCGGTAAAACCGCCCGTACTCGCCCCGATGTCCGCAAAAATTTTTCCGCCGCAATCGAAAGAAAATTCCCGCAGCGCCCTCGCGAGCTTATATCCGCCGTTGGAAACGTACCTTTCCTCCGCTTCGCGGATGGCGATCCCCTCGTCGGAATCGATTTCGTCCTTGGGGCGCAGAAGCTTTCCGTTTCTGGATATCAACCCCTTTTCCAGCGCCTCGGCGGCCTTGGTGCGGGAGCCGAACCTCCCGGCAAAAAATTTGTCCGCCCTCATCGAAAGAGACCCGCGATGTATTCCTCGATTTCCGAACAATCCACGCCGTATTCCCGCTGCAAATCCCCGACGTTCCCCTGCGGAATGAATTCGTCGCGATAGGCAAAATTTTTCACGGAAAAATCTTCGTTCTCCCGCCGCCGCGCGAGTTCCGCCGAAATCATCTGTCCGACGCCGCCGAGCAAAACGTTGTCCTCTATCGTCACGACGCGGCGCCCCGCGCACCTCTGCAGCACTTCTTCGTCCAACGGCTTGACGAAACGGACGTTTACGACGTCGAAATCCATTCCCTTTTCATGCAGCCTCTTCAAGATTTTCATCGCGACGACGAGGCACCGCTCTCCCGTTGCCAGAACGGTTACCTCCGAATTTTCCGCCCGATGCAGATATTCCCATTTTCCCGGCTCTACGGGCGCTTTCGCGGAGGGAAACACGATTCTGCCCGACCGGGGATACCGGATGGCGAGCGGATGGGCAAAGTTTGCGCTGAAGCGGAGCATTTCCTTGAATTCCTCCGTATCCTTGGGCACGGCGATCGTAAGCCCCGGAATGAGGGAAAGATAAGACAGATCGAAAACTCCCTGATGGGTTTCTCCGTCGGCACCGGAAATTCCCGCCCGGTCCACGCAGAAGGTCACGGGCATATCCTGCGCGCAGACGTCGTGGATAATTTCGTCAAACGCCCGCTGCAAGAACGTGGAATATATCGCATAATAGGGCTTGAGCCCCGCAGACGCCATGGCGGCGCAGAGCACCGAAGCGTTTTCCTCGCAGATGCCCACATCGAATGCCCGTTCGGGATACAGCGCAAAGAACTTGTCCAATCCCAGGCTCTCCGTCATGGCGGCCGTCACCGCGGTGATCCGTCCGTCCTCCCTCGCCAGCTCGCAGAGCGTGCTCCCCAGCACCTCCGAATATTCCTTGTCCTTTCTCGCTCCGACGGGAGAAACGCCGTGCGTATTGGTGGGATGCTCCTCGCTGAATTCGTACCCCTTCCCCTTTTTGGTGACGATATGCAAGAGCACCGACTGCGTTTTCAGAAGCTCTTTCGCTTCGGTCAGCGCGTCGATCATCTCTTCCGCGTCGTTCCCGTTGTACACGCCCCGATAGGTAAGCCCGAATTTTTCGAGCAGCCGGATATTTTCTTCCCCGCCGCCCGCTTTGATGCGATTGAGAATATCGTGCATTCCCCCCACGGTCGGAGAAATGGACATGCCGTTGTCGTTGAGTACGATGAGGATGCGCGTATTGAGAATGCGCAGGCTGTTGAGAGCCTCGTAGATGAGCCCGTTATTGAAAGAACCGTCCCCGATGAACGCGATGACGTTATAATCCTCATTCAGCAGATCCCGCGCCTTGGCGATGCCGAGCGCCGCGGAAACGGAAGTGCCCGCATGGCCGGTATCGTAGCAGTCGTATTCGCTCTCTTTCCGCTTGGGGAAACCGGAGAGTCCGCCCTCCTTGCGCAGGGTGCCGAACCTGTCCGCGCGCCCGCTCAGAAGCTTATAGGCATAACACTGATGCCCCACGTCAAAGACAATTTTGTCCCGCGGAAAATCGAACACGTAAAAGAGCGCCACCGTCGGCTCTACCGCCCCCAGATTGGAAGCAAGATGCCCGCCGCACTCCATGACCGTCTCGTAAATCACGCTCCTGAGCTCGTCGCAGAGGACGTTCAGGTCGCTCCTCGAACAGCGCTTGATTTTCTCCGGCTTCCACTTTTCCAGCATAACTCTCTCCTTCTCTCCTCGAATCGGGGCGGCTTGTCCCCTCAGCCGCGCCGATTGCGCACGTAAGTAATCAGGTCGTACAGGAAAGCGGTATTTCCGTCGATTCCGTCCAGCACCGCATAGCAATGATCCGCATACATATCGGCGTGCACCCGCGCCCCGTCCAATCCGTACAGCCGGATACAGGTCAGTTTGTTTTCCTTTTTATCTTTTCCGACCGATTTTCCGAGGCTCTCGAAATCCCCCGTTTCGTCGAGAATGTCGTCGGTTATCTGGAAAAGGGAACCCAGACTTTTGCCGAATTGCTCAAACTCGAAATAGTATTTGTTTCCCGCCAGAATGCTGGCGATCGCCACGGGCGCAAGCAGCAGCTTTCCCGTCTTGTGCTCGTAAATATAGTTCAGGTCGTCCTCGGAGACCTCCCTTCCTTCTTCGGAAAAATACAGGTCCGCGGACTGTCCCGCTATCATGCCCTGGATACCCGCGCATTCGGAAAGAAACTTCGCCGCCAGGACGAACCGTTCCCCCTTCATGCATTCGTCGAAGCAGAGGGAATAGGCGGCGTTGAGCAAGCCGTCCCCCGCCAATATGGCGTTGGCCTCCCCGAACACTTTATGATTGGAGGGCCTTCCGCGGCGGAAATCGTCGTTGTCCATCGCCGGAAGGTCGTCATGGATCAGGGAATAGGTATGGATCATTTCCAGCGCCAGAGCGTACGGCAACACCTCTCCGGCGGGCACTTCCAGAACGTCCGCCACCGCGAGCATCAATACGGGGCGAATGCGTTTCCCGCCCGCAAGCAGACTGTATTTCATGCTTTCGGCGAGCACTTCCGGCTTCGTCGAAAGCTTTTCGCAATATTCCCCGACATATTCTTCAAAGCGGGACAGATATTCACGATACCGATCATCAAACGTATACACCGTTTATTCCTCCGTTGCGGCGGCAAAAGTATTGCAAAGGAGCATGGCCACCGTCATCGGTCCGACGCCGCCGGGAACGGGCGTGATGAAAGAAGCTTTTTCCGCCGCCCCCGCAAAATCCACGTCGCCGCAGAGCTTGCCGTTTTCGTCGCGGTTGATGCCGACGTCGATGACGACGGCGCCCTCCTTCACCATGTCGGCGGTCACGAATTTCGGCCGCCCGACGGCGGAAACGAGAATGTCCGCCTGTCGGCAAATCTCTTTCAGACGGTTTGTCTTGCTGTGACAGACGGTCACGGTCGCGTCGGCGTTCAGGAGCAACAGCGCCAAAGGCTTTCCGACCGTTTCGCTCCGGCCGAGGATGACGGCATGTTTTCCCGCGGGAGAAATCCCTTCGCTTTCGAGCAGCTTCATTACGCCGAGCGGCGTACACGCCGCGATCGGGGCCTCTCCCAAAACGAGTTTTCCGAGATTTCCCGCCGAAAATCCGTCCACGTCCTTACACTCGGGAATCCTGCCGAGCGCGGCCTTCGCGTCCAACCCGGGCGGCAGGGGCAATTGCAGCAAAATCCCGTGCACGCGCGCGTCCCCGCCAAGCGCGGAGAGAAGGCCTTCCAGTTCCGTTTGGGTTACGTTTTCCGGAAGCTCGTAAGTATACGAACGAATGCCCACCTCCGCGCACGCCTTTTCCTTGTTTCGCACATAAATGCGGGAAGCGGGATCCCCGCCGACGAGAACGACCGCGAGTCCCACCTCCTTTCCCGATTTTTCGATTTGTTCTTTGAGCCGGGCGCGAACCCGTGCGGCAAGCGCCTTTCCGTCGATGATTTTCATGTCCCGCCCCCGGAAACGGTTATTTGTTTATGACGCCCGCCAGAACGCCGTTGACGAAATCCGCGCTGGTTTCCGTCGAGTACTTGCGCGCCAGACCCGCCGCCTCCGACACGGAAACGACGGGAGGGATATCGTCGAAATAACAGATTTCCGCCATCGCGATCAGGAGAATGCTCCTGTCCGTCGGATTGATGCGATTGGCGAGATAGTGATGGCTCGCCTCCTCTATCTTCGCGATGAGTTCCTCTTTATGCTCCTCGACCGCCGCGACGAGATCGGCCGCAAACAGGAGATCGTCGTCCTTTTCCAGCCCGAACTGTCTGTAAATTTTTCTTTTGAAAGCGTCCGTGCATTCGTCGTTGAACTGCCGGGCAAAAACGATATTCAGTGCCGCTTCTCTCGCGTTGCTTCTCATTCGATAATTTCTCCGTAAATGCCGAAAATCCCTTTCCGGAATCCGAAAGGGATCTTTCCGCTCGTTTATGCCTCCGCCGAATCGGACTCCTCATCCTCCGGCTCGGGCGAAGGGAGGGGCGCGGCGGGAAAAACGACGTCCTGAATGTGTACGTCCACCTTGGCCACCCGGTAGCGCGTCATGGTCTCGACGTTCTGTTTTACCGACTGCTGAATGCGATAAGCCAGCTCGGGGACGTTATAGCCGTACCGCACGATGACGGAAACGTCCGCATAAATGCCATCCTTTTCGAGGAAAAGGCTGATTCCGCGCCGCTTTCCCGAAACCAGCGTCGTCCCCTCCACTTCCTCCACCGCAAGCGCGACGATTCCGTTCACGATTCCGGCGTTATATACGACCTTTCCGTTCTGCTTGTCGTTCGGATTGAATCTGAAATTGGACATTCAAAAAGATCTCCTTGATAGCTTCCGACTCTATTATAGCACATCTTTCCGAATAATTCCACTGTTTTGCGGCAATTCCCGATTTCTTTTTTCAACTTTCCGAATAAACGGGCATGATCACGATGTTTCCGGACACGACTCCCGTCTCGTTTTTGAGCATGTTATAGATGGAGAGCGCCGTATCGTAAGTGAGTTCAGAGGAATTGATGAACACGTTGATGTTGTCCGAATCGCTGGAAACGGAAACCACCGCGTCGGAAAAACCGAGGGATTTGACCATGTTTTCGAGCACGAGCTCCTTTTCCATGGCCGCGACGATTTCCATCTTCATCTGCGTCGCTTCCTCATACCTCTCGTCCCCTTCCTCATAGAGGGCGATCACGCTGTCCAGCTGCACGAGTTCCTCGCTGCGCGTCGTCGTGCGTTCGGTGCGATAGGTGGTGAAATAATTGGCCGTCGTGACGCCGCCGTCCGCGGAAGCGAGCGCATCCGTATTCGCAAGCACGAAATTGAACACCGCCGTCACCGCGAGCAAAAGGACCAATGCCGACATGACAATAATTTTCTTTTTGTTTGACATTTTTTTATCTCCTTTTTTATTCTTTCATCAGATAGATCTTTACGGATTTTTCGTCCGTCCCGAGCGCTGCGGACACCGCTTCGCGGATATCCATGTTCACCTTCAGGTCGTTCGCGCCCTCGCATACGACCACGACGCTTTCCACGCCGTCCTCGTCCTCGCAGATCATCACGCGGACATTCCCCACGCCGTCGATCTCGCCGAGCAGCGCGCACAGCCTCTGTTCGCTGTCGCTGCCGACCGCCACGGCGCCGTCTCCGCCGTCCGCATCCGTATAAAAAATTCGCCAGACCGCAAAAATCAGAAGGAGCGCGAGGGCGGAGAGGAGAAGGACGTCGCGTATCCGTCCGTTTTTGCTCCCGCGCTTCCCCGTGCGATCCGCCTTCCGGCCGCCGTCAGACAAATTCCGCGTCACAGCCATATTCCTCGGCGATGTGCTCCGTCATTTCCCTTTTCACCTCCTCTCCGATGCTCCCGCCGACGTCGCGTAAAAGCACCTTCGTGATTTTGATTTCCCGCCCCACGTACAGGGAGAGATATCCCTCCTCTCCGTCCCCCTCCGTTATAGACCCGGCATACTCCCACAGGAGCGTCACCTCCGGCCTGACGGAAAAGGTCTCTTCGAGCGCGTTTCCCAGTTCTTCTTCCGCGTTTTCGATTCTTTTCGTACTGCAATAATCTATGAAGTCAACGTCCGTCTGTATGACTGTTTCCGAGGAAAAAAACGGAAAATTTGTCTCCCCGTCCCCGCCGCGGAAAAAATCGAGCACGGGCGCCAGAATGACGGCCAGACAGGCGAGCTTTGTCATCCCTTTGATGAATTTCGAGGTCTTTCCGCCCGGCAATACCGCCGAAAGGACGGCGGAAAGCAGGACCACCCCCACGATCGAAAGCAGATAGGCGCTCAAAAGATCACCTCCGAAGAACAGATGATCAGCACGATGCTGATAAAATACAAAAAAGCGACGAACAGCAGGGCGGCGGTACAGTAATTGAGGTTGTCCGCCGTCTCTCCGAGGAAATCGGGTATCCGGTTCTCCCCGAGCGGCTGCGTGACCGCGGCGGTCAGCCGCAAAAACAGATTGGCGGCAATCAGCAGAACGAGCGGCTCGAACAGAACGGAAACCATGAGAAAAATACTCAGGCTTCCCAGGGAATTTTTGATGAGGATGCTGCCCGCCACCGCGAGGTCGAATCCCCCGGATAAAAAGCCGCCCACGATGGGAACGCCCGTCCCGATCGCATATTTTGCCGCCCTTCTCGCGATTCCGTCATAGGTGGCCGAGGTGAGTCCCTGCACGGTGAAAAACAGCCCGAACACGGAGACGCTCACCCCGATGATCCATTTGTTTATGCTCTTGAAAAAAGCGGAAAACTTATTCAGCTTCAATTCGCTCGTAAAATTTCCGGCTACCGAAAAGGCGATGACGGCGAGCGTGAGCGGAAGAACGACCGCGGTGACGACGGAGACGATCGTCGTGCTGAGAAAAGCGACTGCCGGCTGATAAATGGCGGCGGAAACGCTCCCTCCTCCCGCAGCCATCAGGGTCAGAAGCAGCGGATAGACGATCTGCATCTGCTCCCGCATGGACTCCATACTCTCCCCCGCCTTTGAAAAACATTCCGTCAGCACCGAGAGCACGGGAATGAGCGCCGCCGCATACGAAATCATAAAAATGATGTCCGCGGAGGACTGATCGGCAAAATTGCTCTTTACCGAGGACAATATCCCGCATAAAAGCGCAATCGCGCAGATGCACGCAAAGGCGGGCAGCATCTCCTTCACGTCCGCAAACAGCACGTCCAGAATCTGCGCCCCGAAGCCCGCGTAATCGAACTCTTCCCCGCGGATATAATCCAGAAGTCTTTCCGCGACGCTCTCGTCCGAAAAGCCGCCGAGGGAATCGATATATTCCTGCAGGGCTTCCGTATCCAATTCGCCGATTTGGTCGAGAATGCTCTGATTCAATTCCTCTTGGGCATTCGCCTCCTCCGCCCCGGAAAATACTACGCCTGACATATTTATAAGAGCCAAAAGCAACGCAAAAAGAAGAAACAGAAGTTTTTTTCCGCTCCGCCTCCCCTTTTTTCTCCGCGCATAGAGCGGACAAAGAATTATGTCTGTCATATAAGCTCCAGAAATCCGCCGACGAGCCCCAGAACGCTTTCTATAATGGGCAGCGCCAGAATGAGAATCGTAAGTTTCCCCCCGAGAATCACCTTGTCCGCGACGGCGTTGCTGCCGAAATCATTGAGGATCCCCGCGCTGAACTCGGTCAGATAGCCGACGCCCACGATTTTGAGGAGGATCTTGATCAATCCGTTTTCGATTCCCGTAAGCCTGGCGATCGCGGCGATGATATTGACGGTATTCTGCAGCATGTCCGCCACAAAGACGAGAATGATGATGACGCCCGTCACCGTGACGGCAAACGACAATTCGGGTTTGGTGCTCTTCAGCAATATGGCCGTAACCGCCGTCACGAAAGCGACTCCTATGATCTTGAAAATTTCCATCGCTCTGCCCTCCCGCTTGTCCTTCGGAAATAATGCCGCCCCGCGGGGCTATAAATCGAAAATCTCCCGAATCTGCCCGAACAGATCGCCCACCATGCTCACGACGATCGTCAGGACGAGCAGAAGCCCCACGATGCTCACCACCGTAGCGATATCGTCCCTGTCCGATTTTTTGAGTATCTGGCAGATCACCGTGACGATAATGCCGATGGCGGCTATTCTGAAAAGTATCGAAATATCCATAAGCTATATGATGAGCACCAGAATCAGCAGTCCGCAGAGAAACCCCAGCTTCAGGTACAGGTCTCCGTATCTGGTGCATTCCTCCGCGCTCTTTTTTTTATAGTCGCCGAGCGTCGCCTTCACGGACGTGAAATAGGCGTTCTGCGAGGCGCTGTCGCCCCTGCCGACCATGAGGAAATAATCGTTCACAAAATCCGTTTCGTCCTTTGTCAAAAAAGAAAAAACGGGAAGCGCGGCCGGTTCATCCCCGGAGCCGAGAGAATCGAGAAAGGCGTTCAGCAATATCTCAAATTCCCCCTTATACGCATATTTTTCCGCGAACTCTCCGACGGGACGCCGATAATAGGCTATCTCGCTCAAAAAGCGTTCGTTGAATTCGTTCATCTGCGCAAAAAAATTTTTTCGCTGGCGATACTTCTTTGCCAGCACATAGCCGCAGAAGCTCGTAAAACAGACGATCGCCATGCCGAGAATGAATTTTATCATGATATTTCACCGCCGCAGCTCCTTTCCGTTCCCGTCGTAGATTCCCTTCAGCCTGCCGATTTCTTCGGAATCCAGCAGCGCATATCGCTCGAACAGTCCGAAGAAGGGAGGCCTGACTTCTTCCATCTCCGCGAAATGCGCGGAAGCGATCACCTTTACGCCGCCGTATATCGCGCGCTCCACGGCGGCGCAATCGGCGGCGGACAGCTCGTCCGTAATCATGACGTCCGGCCGCATGGCCCGTATCCCCGCCTCGAACGCCGTCGCCTTATCGGCAAACAGCAGCACGTCGCTGGTTGCCCCCGTATCCCCCGCGGAAATTTCTCCCCGCTCGTCGCAGACGAGGATATTTTTCCCCGTCTCGCGGCTGAGACTCCGGCCGAGGTCCCGCAAAATCGTCGTCTTTCCGATTCCCGGAGGAGACATGACGAGAATGCTGCGGAGCTTGTCTTTCAGGCAGCTTTTGTAAATCTCGTCGCCGCATCCCTCTATTTCGTGCGGAACGCGAATGCAAAGGGAAGTAAAATCCCGCATGGCGAGCGGTTTTCCCTTTTCAAACACATACTGCCCCGCCAGGCCTATCCGTTCCCCGCATTCCGCGGTCAGAAATCCGCGGCGAATCTGTTCCTCGACCGAATAGACGGAAAACTTTCCCGCCGAAAAGACGATATCGCCGATTTCGGCAAGCGTCGCCGTGAGCGCCGCGGAAGCCTTGTCCGTCGCCCCGCATTCGCCCAGATACCGATATCTGCCCCCGTAATTGATTGCGACCGGTTTTCCCGCGCGAAGGCGTATTTCGTACAGCTTGTGCAGATTGAGATGCCTGAGCGCCGCCCTCATTCTGTTGGGAAGGAATTCCAGCATTTGTATCATTATATGCCCGGGCTTGTCCGAATAGAACCTATCGCGTAAGGAAAAAATACGAAGTGCGCCTTGGGCGGCGTCTTTTCGGCTTCTCCCCGCTCCTTGCGCCGCGCGAAAAAAACGCCCTTCCGTGCGGAAAGGCGTTTTTCAAAGGGTATTTATGAATCACTGTTTCGTATAGTCCCGAAGGAGGCTGGTGCTCTTGTCCACGAAATCGGACAACTCGTCGGGCGTGAGCTTTTTATAGGAGAGCATCGCGAGATAATAAATCTGATTGACGACAAATTTTTGTTTCTCCTCCGGCTGTGAAGTCAACCCCGCGACAATCGGGTTGGAGAGATTGAGCACCAGCGTCGCATTTTTCATGACGTCCGATTCGTCCATGCCGTAAAAGCTGTTCATCTCGGACATCCTGCGCATGAATTCTTCCACGTTCACGACGGCGGGCAGCTTATCGCTCTTAAATTTTTCCACTTTCACGGCGATATTCTTGTTGTCGAGGTTGTTCTTGAAAAGCTCGATCAAATCCTTATGGTCGTCCGCCTTGACCTCTTCGCCGCTCTTCAGGGCGCCGTCTATATCCGCATCGATGCGGACGAAACGACAGCGGCGGGGATTTTTATACTCGATATAGCTGATGAAATGGGGATCGATATATGCGTCGCACACGATGGCGTCCAATCCCGCTTCCTTGAACATCGCGATATACTGCGCCTGCTGCGCCTCGTCGGATACATAATAGACCGCCTTCGGCTGCACTCCCTTTCCGGCGTCCTCGTCGCTGATTTCTTCGCCGAGATAGTCGGAAAGCGGCTTGTATTCTCCCGCCAGATTCCGGAAAATCACGATATCCTTTACTTTATCGTAAAATTCGTCGTCCTTGATGCACCCGAATTTGATAAACGTCGCGATATCCTTCCAGCATTCGTTATAGCGTTCCCGCTCGTTCTTGAAGAGCGCCGTCAGCTTATCCGCCA
Organism: uncultured Clostridia bacterium; assembly: GCA_944375795.1. GTDB lineage: Bacteria > Bacillota > Clostridia > Christensenellales > Borkfalkiaceae > Scatosoma. Next base: position 47,864 of record CALWAU010000114.1, read on the forward strand.
CCTTCTTGGTGATGTGCTTGGAAATCTTCTGCACCTGCTTATCGTTCTGCAAAAAGCTCCTCGAAACGTTGAGCGGAATGTCGGGGCAATCGATGACGCCGTTCAGGAGCATGAGAAACTCGGGAATGACTTCCTTGATATTGTCCGCGATGAACACCTGATTGCAATACAGTTTTACCTGCCCCTTTTCCAGCTGTACCTGCTGTTTCTTCACCTTGGGGAAATAGAGGATTCCTTTCAGGCGGAAAGGATAATCCATGTTGAGATGAATCCAAAAGAGCGGTTCGTTGTAATCCATGAAGGTATCGCGGTAGAAATCCTTATATTCCTCGTCCGTGCATTCTTTCGGATCTTTGAGATAGAGCGGCGCCGTATTGTTGATGGGCCTGTCCTCGACTTTCTCCGCTTTCTTTTCCTCTTTCTTTTCGTCCTTTTCCCCCTCCGGCTTCTCCTCGGGTTTTTCTTCTTCCGCAACCGTCCCCTTCGGGTTCTTGGGATTCAGATATATGTTATAGGGCATGAACGAGCAATATTTTCTCAGCAGCTCGCGGATCCTGTATTCTTTGAGAAACTCCTCCTCGCCCTCCGCGAGATGCATGACGATTTTCGTGCCGCGGTCGGGTTTGTCCGTTTCCGAAATGGTATACGTGGAATTTCCGTCCGATTCCCAATGCACGGCGGGCTCGTCCTTATAGCTCTTCGTAAAAATTTCCACGTCGGAGGACACCATATAAGCCGAATAAAATCCCAGGCCGAAATGCCCGATGATTCCGTCCCCCGAGGCGTTTTCGTATTTCTGAAGGAAATCCTCCGCGCCCGAAAAAGCGATCTGGGTGATGTACTGTTCCACTTCGTCGGCGGTCATGCCCAGCCCGTTATCCTCCACCGTCAGCGTCTTGGCCTTTTCGTCGACGTATACGTTGATGCGGTATTCCTCTCCCGGCTGTGCCGTCGCCTCACCCATATCGACAAGCTTTTTGAACTTGGTGATGGCGTCGATGCCGTTGGCTACGATTTCGCGCAGAAATATATCCTTGTCCGAATACAACCATTTTTTGATGATGGGCATCATGTTCTCGCTGGAAATTTTGATGTTGCCCTGTTTTTCTTCCATCATGACTCATCTCCTCGATTCCGTAAATTTTTCAACGATTATATATAAACGAAAAAGTCCGCTTTTAATCGGAATAAAAGCAGACTTTTTTGTTTTATTTCAAACCGGTTCTTTGCAAACTCAGGAGTTTTTGAGCATCTCGGCGATGGAAGCGCCGCCGATACCGTCTTCGTTCCATTCGGTGTATTCGCCTTCCGGCCTGTCTTTGCCGGCCCTTCTGCGGCCCTTTCCTTCTTCGCCTTCCGCTCTCGGCCCCCTCGAACGTCCGCCGACATTTTCGGGACGGGGCTCCAGCGCTTTGATGGAAAGCGTCATCTTCTTCTCCTCGCAGTTCAGTTTGAGGATCTTCGCGTCGATTTCCTCGCCGATGCTCAGAACGGTCGTGGGATTTTCGAGGAATTCGTGCGAAATCTGGGAAACGTGCACGAGCCCGTCGATGCCCTTCTCCACCTCGACAAAGGCCCCGAAGGGAACGATGCGCACGACTTTGCCGTGAATGACGTCGCCCTCCGCGTACTTTTCCGCCGCGAGGTCCCAAGGCTGGGGCTGAAGCTGCTTGTAACCGATGGAAACCTTCTTGTTCTCCTCGTCCACCTTCAGCACCTTGAACTGATATTTCTTACCGATTTCGAGCACGTCGGTGACGGCCTTCACGCCCGCCCAGGAAAGATCGGAAATGTGCGCGAGGCAATCGAAGCCGTTCACGGAAACGAACGCGCCGAAAGAGGTGACTCTCTCCACCTTGCCTTCCACGACGTCGCCCACATGAATGTTGGCGAAGAACTCCGCTTCCTTCGCCGCCTTTGCGGCTTCCCGGGCAGCCTTCTCCTCCTCGATGATGACGCGTTGGGAAGCGATGATCTCCTTCCTGCGTTCCGTCTTGATTTCGAGCATTCTGAGGCGAAGCTTTTTGCCGACGTACTTCTCGAGCTCCTTCACGTATCCCGAACGGATTTCCCGCGCGGGAACAAACACCGTATAGGAACCGAGCTCGCCCGTCAGGCCGCCCTTATTGTATCCCGTGCAGGTAATCGAAAATTCCTTGCCCGCTTCGATGTCGGCGAGCATCGCTTCCTCTTCCTTGACCTTTTTGATCATCTTCTGGGAAAGCTTCACGGGATTCACGGACACAACCATAAGCTCGATTTCTTCCCCGACCTTGGACGCGTAATCGTCTTTGTTATAGACCTCGCAATCCACTTCGTCCTTGTCGAGCAGCACTTCCTTCTTGGCAAGAGGAAGGAGCACGGCAATTCCCGAGTCGTCCGCCGACGAAATCGTGGCCGTAATCAACTGACCTTTCTTGAACTTCGGTTGATTGTCCATGTTCGCAACGACTTCTTCCATCGTTGCTTTTGCTTCTGTTTCCATTTCCATTTTTAAGAGAACCTCCTGAGTTTGCGCGTTAGGGGTGCTTGCACCCGTAACGATACCTACCTTTTTGAAACCTTTGAGCGCCTTATAGTCGAGATCGTCCGAATTGCGCATGCGGAACACGTGCGCGCAGTACTTCACGCAGATGTCGTAAAGCTTTCCCGTGTTGCTGCTGTTCAGACCGCCTATCACCAGCATCGCGTCGCATTTTTCGGCGAGTTCCCTCGCCTCATTTTGGCGCCCTATAGTAGTATAGCAAATTGTTTTGAAAACTTCAACTGTTTTTCCCCGCCTGTCTTTAATAATTTTAATAATTTTTTCAAATTTTTCCTCCGAATAGGTCGTCTGAGCCACAATACAGCACTTTTTTTCGGGAAGGACGGAAAAATCGTCCTCCTCGGAGGAAAAGATGCAGGCGCTGTTTTCGCACCAGCCGTTCAGCCCGATCACCTCGGGGTGCGTGCGTTCGCCGATGATGACGATGGCGTTTCCCGCCTCGAACTGCTCCCGCACGATCTTCTGCGTGCGGCGGACAAATTCGCAGGTACAGTCCACCACGCGGATTCCGCGCGCTTCGCACTCGTCGAAAACGGCCTTTGCCGCGCCGTGCGAACGAATAATGAGCGTCGCCCCGTCGGGGACCTCCGAAAGGGATTCCACCGTGACGATCCCCCGCTTCGTGATGGTATCCACCACTTCCTTGTTATGAATGATTTCTCCGAAAATATAGGTATTCTCGGGATCGACGGAAAGCGCCGTATCCACGGCTTTTTTCACGCCGTGACAGAATCCGCCGCTCCTGGCGACCAAAACTTCCATATGCCCTCGTCAATTCTCCTTTTTCCGCGCCTTTTTCGACGCGAGGTATTCCGCGTGTTCCCGCCGCATATCGAGGAGCCTGTTCCGGAGCTTTTCGTCCGCCTCCCGGATGTCCTCTTCCGTCAGCTTTCTGTCGTAATACTCCGACAGCTCGAAGGGCTCGCCGATGAGGATATGATTGAGCCTGAAGGGTTTCGGCTTTTTATAAATCATCATGGGCACGATGGGAACTTTCGCCTTGATGGCCATGACGGCGGCGCCCCCTTTGAAGGGAAGCATCTCCGCGCCCGTCTTGTTTCTCGTGCCCTCGGGAAAGAGGGAAATTTTTTCCCCGTTGCGGAGGCATTTGAGGCTGTCCATCACCGCCCGCACGTCCGAACCGTCCCGATTCACTTCGATGACCTTGAGCCGCTTGCAGAATCCCTTCATGAACCAATTGGTCGTCACCGATTTTTTGGAGACGAAATGAATGCCCTCCCAGGTCGTCGCCGCGGGATAGATGACGTCCCAGATCCGATAGTGATTGCAGACGTATACGCAGGCGCCGTCCGCGACCTTCCGTTTCCCGTAAAACCGAAAGGGCAGGCACAGCCAGAATACGGGGATGACGAGCATGCGGAGAAAGTTCAGAAGCGGCATGACGTGCCGTCCCTTCCCGTTTGCGGGAACGGTGATCGTCCGCTTCTCCTTCGCAGACTTTTCTTTTTGCTTTTCGTTTGTTTCTTCCATGACCTTCCCTCAGATTTTCGATTGAATCAGCGATTTGATTTTGGCGACGACTTCTTCGATGCCCAGGCCGGAGGTGTCTACGGAAACGGCGTCCTCCGCCCGCTTCAAGGGCGAAATCTCCCGTTCCGAATCCTGCTTGTCGCGCGCCCGGATCTCCCGGAGAAGCACCTCGAAATCCACCTTTTCCCCGCGCGCCTCCAGCTCCTTCTGCCTGCGCAGCGCCCGTACGCGAGGGTCGGCGGTCAGAAAAAATTTGAACCGGGCGCCGGGGAGCACCACGGAGCCGATATCCCTTCCGTCCAGCACGCAGGACATATCCGAAGCGATTTTCCGCTGCATCTCCACCATCTTTTCCCGAACGGCGGGATGCGCGGAAATATCGGACGCCGCCGCGGAGACCTCGTTTTTGCGAATCGCCTCCGAAACGTCCTCCCCGTCCAGCAGAGTATGCTGCCGCCCGCCCTCGTAACGGATCTCCAGGCGCAGGTCCTTCAGCATTTCGCCGACCGCGCCGCCGTCCCGGGGATCGATCCCCCTGCGCAGCGCCCCGAGCGCGCAGGCCCGATACATCGCCCCCGTGTCGAGATGCAGAATATGGTAATCCTCGGCGAGCCGTTCCGCCACCGTGCTCTTTCCGCTGCCGGCGGGGCCGTCCAAGGCAATGTTGTAGATTTCCGAAATATCTCTCCGCAAAATTTTCGCTCCTCTCAGATATACGTGCGCCGCGCGGGTCCCCGCGGGCCTCTCCGTAAAGAGCATGACCCTGATGCACCGCGCCAGCCCGCCCTCCGTCTCCGGCTCCGTACAGGCGAACAGAGGCGCGAAATCGTAGCCGCATTCCCTCGCCGCCTTGGCGGGATGCCGGGAATGCAGATCGGCCGTCAGAGAAAACAGGAAACCGTCTACCTCCTCTTTCCGCAGAGCGTTGCGCGCAAAAATTTCGTCCAGCATTTCTTTGACCGCGCCGGAAATTTCCTGCGCGTCGTCCGCTTCGACCGTCGTCGCGCCGCGAATGATCGTCATAGCCCTCTCCTTGCCGCAAAATCGGTCCGGAACAGCCGCGCGATGAATTTCCGCTCATCGGCGATTGTACAGCAGACCTTTACAATATATTATACACACAGAACCGCCCGCGCGTCAAGTAAAACCCGAGGGCTTCCCGCAAAAAGCGCACAAAAAGCGCCGAAAAGCGCCTTATTTTATCGCGTTTCCCGCGGCATGGCCCGTCGAAAAGGCAATTTGCAGATTAAACCCGCCCGTAAAAGCGTCCGCATCCAGAACCTCCCCGCAGAAACGAAGCCCTTTTACCTTCCGGGATTCCATCGTCTTGGGGTCGATTTCGGACAGCTCCACGCCGCCGGAAGTCACGACCGCCTCCGAAAAGCCGCGTATCCCCCTGACTTGCAGGGGAAACGCCTTCAAGGCCGACAAAAGGCCGCGCCTTTCCTCTCTCGTAACAGCGTTGACGCTCTTTTTCTCGTCCGTGCCGCAGACTTTCAGCACCGCGGAAATCATGCTCCGCGGAAGCAGATCGCCCAGGGCGTGGCACAGCTGCCGGTTCCTGTATTTGTCGAAATCCCGCAGCAGGCGCTTGTCCAGCGTCTCCTCGTCGAGGGCGGGCTTGAGGTCGAGAGAAAGGCATATCACTTCGGGAGGAATGCGGTTTATGAGGGCGGAAAGCGACAGGGCCAAGGGACCCGAGATCCCGAAATGCGCAAACAGCAATTCGCCGAATCCGTCATAAATCGTCTTTTTTCCGCGCTTTGCGCGCAGGGCGACGTTTTTGAGCGCAAGGCCCTGCAGTTCCCCGAAAAAATCCCCTTCCAACTCTATGCCGCAGAGGCTGGGACGCGCTTCGACGACGGAATGCCCCGCCTCCGTCGCAAACCGATAACCGTCCCCCGTGGAACCCGTAGAGGGATAACTCAATCCGCCCGTACAGACGATCGCTTCGTCGCATTCGTATTCCGCCCTGTCCGTCCGCACCCCTGTTATGCGTGACATAATACCCATGTCTGACATAACAGATTGTATGCAAAGGCGTTCGGCGGTTTCGCCGAGATGTATCTCCGCTCCCGCCTCCCGACAGGCTTTTTCCAGCGTCTTGGTGACGTCGCTCGCATGGTCGGACGCGGGAAAAACCCGATTTCCGCGCTCCGTTTTCAGCATCAGTCCGTGCGAGGAAAAAAACTCCATCGTATCCCGGGGAGAGAAGGCATAAACGGCGCCCCGCAAAAATTTTCCGCCGCGCACGACGTTTGCGAAAAATCCGTCCGGCGAAGTGTCGTTCGTCAGGTTGCATCTCCCCTTTCCCGTAATGTAGATCTTTTTGCCGAGCTTTTCGTTTTTTTCAATCAGCAAAACGGCGTTTCCGTTTTTTGCGGCCGCATACGCCGCCATAAGCCCGGAGGCGCCGCCCCCGATCACGCATACACGCTTCATTCCCTTCGCTCCGTTTCTTCAAAGCCGCCCCGCGGGGATCCGATAACCGAAAGAGTTCCGGCGTCAGCACCACGCCGGAACCCCCTTTCCGATTGAATTTTTCGTTCAGACGGGATACACTTTACCCTTGGCGAGATCTCTGTCCACGCCCTTTTTCTGCGCCTCTCTCCACTTGAAGAAATTCTCGGCGACCTGTTCAAAGACCGCATACGAAAGGACGTCCTCTTCCTTTTCGTAATAGCCCATCTCCATGAGCTTTTTCTTGGTCTCCTCGTATTCGGGCTTGAGGTCGTCCGCGGGGCGATGGGTAATCCGTTCGGCGCTGCCGAGCACCTTTTTGGCGATTTCCTCATCGACGGGCATGGGCAGCTTGCCGTACTTTCCGGCAAACAGGTCTTTGGTCTCCTTGGTGACCATCTTATAACGTTCGCCCATGATGACGTTGAGCACCGCCTGCGTGCCGACGATCTGAGAGGAAGGCGTCACGAGGGGCGGATAACCGCAGTCCTTGCGGACGTTGGGGACCTCGGCGAGGCAGTCCATCAGCTTATCTTCCTTGCCTGCCTTTTTGAGCTGGCTGATGAGATTGGACAGCATGCCGCCAGGGACCTGATAGATCAGCGTGTTGACGTCGATGCCCTTGACCTTGTCGGTGAGAATGCCGTCGTCCTTCAATCTCTTTTCCACCGTCTTGAAATGGGATACGATGGGCAGAAGCTTTTCCATCTGAATGCCCGTATCGTATTCGGTGCCCTTCAGGGTCGCCACCAGCGGTTCGGTCGCCGGCTGAGAGGTGCCGTTCGCGAGCGGCGAAAGCGCCGTATCCACGATATCCACGCCCGCCAGAATCGCCATGAGATAATCCATGTCGCCCGTACCCGTCGTGTTGTGGGTATGCAAATGAATCTTGGTCTCGGGGCGAAGCGCCCCTTTGAGCGCCTTGACGAGCTTATAGGTATCGAAGGGCAGCAGGAGGTTCGCCATATCTTTCAGACAGATATTGTCCGCTCCCATATCCTCCAGCTGCTTGCCGAGCTTTACGAAATACTCCTCGGTATAGACGGGGCCGGTCGTATAGCAGATGGTCGCCTCGCAGACGCCGCCGTATTTCTTGATTGCCTTCATCGAGGTCTCGAGGTTTCTCGGATCGTTGAGCGCGTCGAACACGCGGACGACCCCCACGCCGTTTTCGATGGACTTCTCGACGAATTTCTCCACGAGGTCGTCCGCATAATGGCGGTAGCCGAGGAGATTCTGCCCTCTCAGAAGCATCTGTATGGGCGTCTTTTTGAGGTGCGCCTTCAGCGTGCGCAGCCTCTCCCAAGGATCCTCGTTGAGGAAGCGGAGGCAGGAATCGAACGTCGCACCCCCCCACGCTTCGAGGGAATAATAGCCGATGTCGTCCAGCTGTTCGAGTACGGGAAGCATCTCGTCGAGCCGCATTCTCGTCGCCGCCTGCGACTGATGCGCGTCGCGGAGAATGGTTTCCGTAATCATGATTTTTTTATTTTGCGTTTTGATTTCCATATTCGTATTACCTCTTCAATTTTATCCGCTTTGCGCCCGCCTCAGAACAGCGAAATCAGGAAGCCGGCGGCTATCGCCGAACCGATGACGCCGGCGACGTTAGGTCCCATCGCGTGCATCAGCAAATGGTTGTTGGGGTCGGTTTCCCGCCCGACGTCCTCGGATACGCGCGCCGCCATGGGCACGGCGGAAACGCCCGCGCTGCCGATGAGCGGATTGATCTGCCCGTGCG
>CALWAU010000115.1 GCA_944375795.1 uncultured Clostridia bacterium
CCCTTTTCCCGCGCGTATCCGAGCAGGGGCGCCGTCACCCTGTCCGGACAGGGAAGCGCGGCAATTTCCGCTTCGTCCGCAGGGCAGGGCTCGAAGGAATCCAGCCCCAGCCGTTCGATGAGGCAATTGGAAAGGTATACGCCGTCCTCCTCCTTCATGCCGAGATGAATTTTTGCATAAGCGAGCAAATCCGAAAGGGCTTTATTCATGTCTCTCATAATTTCTGCACCGTCACCCCGTCCTCGACAGAGGTCTCATAGAAGCTGGCGCGATAGCCGATCGCGTCGCAATACGCCTTTCCCACGCGGCGGATAAAGCCCTCTACCCCGCTCTTTTTGACGATGGAAATGGTGCAGCCGCCGAAGCCCGCGCCGATCATTCTCGACCCGAGGCAGTCCGTCTCTTTGCGCGCCAGCGCGCTGAGCGTATCCAGCTCCCGTCCCGTCACCTCGTACAAGTCGCGCAGGCTGTAATGGCTCTCGTTGAGAAGCCTGCCCAGCTCCACCAAATCGCCCGCTTTCAGCGCGTCCACGGCCTCCTGCACCCGCCGGCACTCCATCACGACGTGTTCCGCCCGCTTGGATACCGCGCCGGAAAGGAGATATTTCACCTCGTTGAACTGTTTGGGCGTAAGCGCCGCAAGACAGGGCAGGTCGGGCATCGCTTTGCGGATTTCTTTCAGCGCCGTCTCCACTTCGTGGCGGCGCACGTTGTACTTGCTCTCCACAAGGTTGTGCGGCTTGTTGCAGTTGGCCACGACCAGGCAGTAATCCCCCAGCTTCAGGGGCACGTACTCGTATTCGAGCGTGGCACAGTCGAGCAAAATCGCGTGGTCCTTTTTCCCCATCGCCGAAGCGAATTGGTCCATGATGCCGCAATTGACGCCCGCGTAATTGTTTTCCGCCTTCTGGGCGATCAGCGCCAGCTGCACCTTGTCGTACGCCTTTCCCGCATATTCGCTGAGCGCCACCGCCGTCCCCACCTCTATCGCCGCCGAGGAGGACAGTCCGCTGCCGAAGGGAACGGTGCAGTCGTACAGCAGGTCGCAGCCGACGAGCGGCGTCCCCGCCTGCTGCAGATAGTACGCCACGCCCGCCTGATAGTTGCCCCATTTCAGCCCTTTATAACCGTCGATTTTATCGATTTCCAGAGAAATGACTTCCTTGAAATCGCTCGCCGCGATGCGGATCGTCTTTCCGCCCGTCTTTCTTCCGTAGACGTTGCAGCGGAGATTGAGCGCCGCGGGAAAAACTTTCCCGCCGCAATAATCCACGTGCTCGCCGATGACGTTGATCCGCCCCGCCGCCGTGAACAAATCCTCCGCTTCGCCCCCGAACAGTTCCGAAAACAATTCTTCCGCTTCCCTTTGCTCCATGCCCGTGCTCCTTTCCGTTTTTTCGGCAAAAGTTACTTGAACGTTAAAGTCAACGAATGCAAGCCCCTTTTGCCGTTTAGATTATATCATGAAACAAAAAAAAAGTCAATGGGAATATTGACTTTTTTTACGGTTGTTTTTCGGTTGTTTTTCCGGCCGGACCGAAGGCAAAACGCCCTCCGCTCAAGATTTTTCTCCGGAATCCGTCCCCGCTTCTCCGCCGGCCTCCGGCCCCTCGGGGCGCGGGCCTTCGGAGCCGGCCCCTTCCGTCTGCGCGCTTCTCTTGCGGAAGCGGAAAAACCAGACCAGGAAGTAAGCGACGCCCACGGCGATCAGGATCAGCGCAATCAGCTGCGAGGGTGACAGGAAGGAAACGACGGTGGCGCCGCGGTCGTCCGTGCGGGCAAATTCGATGAAGAACCGCCAGATTCCGTATCCGGCGAGATAGACGGGCAGCAGCGGAAATTTATGTTTCCCCGTGTTTTTATAGAAAAGTGCGAGAAGCGCCCCCGCGAGGAGAAAGAGAAAGATGCTCTCGAACAGCTGAACGGGCACCACCGTCCGCCAATCGTAGAGATGATTGACGGGGTCCACCTCCACCCACATACGGATGCCGTACCACGCGTCCGTCTCCGCGCCGTGACAGCAGCCCGCCATGAGACAGCCCAGCCGACCGAAAGCGTGGGCGAGCGGGACGCAGCAGGCGCCGATGTCCGCCATATCGGAAAAACGGCGCACCTCCTCCCGATTTTCGCAATTCCGCCTGCCGAGGAGAAAATAGACGAGCAAAAAAACGATTACGCCGCCGATGAGGCCGCCGTAAAAGGTAGCCCCCGTGTCGTTTGCGATTTCAAAAGTCCCCGTCTCCAAAAAATTATAAAACGCCTGAAAGAGCACGGCCGAACCGTAACCGAGCACGACGGCCGCCAATGCGGCGAGGATAACGACGCGCTGAAGGGCGACGGAAAAGCCCTTCTTTTGCGTCAGGCGGTCGGCGAGCAGGAACGCCGCCACCACCCCGACGAGAATAAAAATATCGTAAAGTGTCAATATGGCTTCGGGATACATAGCTTGTGCCTCACCGCCGTAAAAATTCGTCTCCGGGGAATTATCCTCCGAAGCTTCCGCCGGCGGTCTACGGCTGATATTATACAACAAAACGCGCCGTTTGTCAACAGAAATCGCGACGGACGGGCAGAGCAAGACAAAACGCGCCGTCTTGCGGCGGCGCGTTTCGTCATTCCTCGATAAGTTAAATTGAAAAAAAGCCGTTTCCGGAAAACTTACGCCTCCCTGACGAAAATGTCAAACGCCGGCCCCTCGGGCAGCACGAGGCGGAGACAATCTCCGTTCTCCTCGACGCTCCCCTCGAAGCAGACCCTCAACATCGCCGCGACCTCGCCGCGCATCCGATCGAGGGAAACTCCGTCCTCCGTTTTCGCACAATTGTTCAACAACATATCCTTCATCCTCCCAAATAAATTTTGTGATATAATTATAACACGACGCGGCGGATTTTTCAACAAAAAATTTTGTCTGTCTTTGTCGAGGGGTGACGAATTTTGTCGAAAAAGGCAGAATCCGAAAAAAATTTTTTTGATTTTTGCCGCAGAATTTCCTTTCTGCGCGAAAAAGAGCGAAAATATTTTTCGCTCTTTTCCGACTGTTATCGAAAGGCCGCGGCCGGGCCGTTCCGGCGAACGGTTTTCAGGCCTGTTCCCGTTTTTCCCATACGACGGGCGTCGCGCCGTCGGCGCCGTAATGCCAATACCTTCCTTCGGCGTCCTCCTCCGGCTCCGTCTCGCTGTAAAAACAGACCGACTCCTCCGAAATTCCGGTATAATTCCCGATTTCAACGGCGTCCCATTCCTCGCGCGTGCCCTCGAAATAAACCGTCAGATTGCACAGCCAAAACGCGCCGTTGCCGATTTTCGTCACGCTTTTCGGAATGACGATTTCTCTCATCCCCGTTTGCCCTTGAAACGCGTAAGCCCCGATGGCCTTCACGCTTCCGTCGGTCGGAATCACGCTGGCGGCGCAGCCGAGGACCAGAACGCCGTCCGCCTTTGCGATTACGCAGTTGCCGGAGCTGAAATATACGGGATTCCCTTCCTCTACCACGATGCTCTCCAATTCCCGACACAGCATAAAAGCGTCGGTGCCGATGCTGACCACGCTCGCCGGAATCACGATGTGCGTCAAAGTGCAGCCGTAAAACGCATTCTCTTTGATCGCCGTCACGCTTCCGTCCGTCGGAATCACGCTCGTCCGACAGCCCGCTATCAGGGTTTTGCTCGCCTTTTCCGTCAGGCAGTTACCGGCGCCGCCGTACACTTTGTTGGTTTCGGCCACGACGATGCTTTCCAGACTTTCGCATTCGGACAATACCCGCACTCCGATGCTCTTCACGCCGCCGCCGATGGTTATGCTCCTCAGGTCCTCGCTCTCGCTGAACGCATAATCCCCGATGGCCGTCACGCCGTCCGGAATGACGACGCTGCGCAAATTGCTCTTGAAAAACGCGTACGAATCAATGCGGTAATTCTGCCCGCGGATATCCCCGGGCAGGACGAGATCCGTCGATTCGCCCCTGTATGCGATGAGGCAATACCCGCCTTCCTCGTCCCGGTAAAAGACATATCCGTCCGCCGTCGTTTCCAGGCGGCTCTCCTCCGGACCGGTATAAACGTTGCGGGCGTAATAACCGACGAAGCCGTTTCCGGAATCGCCCGCAACGATCGGCAGGGAAGAGTAATTGTATACTTCCAACAGCATCGTGCAGCCATAAAACGCATTTTCTCCTATCTTTTCGAGCGACTCGGGAAGAGTGATGCTCGTGAGATAAGCGTAATAGAACGCGCGGCGGCCTATCTCCGTGCACTTGCTTCCCTCTTCAAAAATCACTTCGACGAGGTTTACTCTCTTTGAAAAGGAGCTGGACTCCCAATTAAACAAATTGGCGGGAATATACTCCGCATCTTTTCCGATCGTCAGTACGATTCCGGCGGAAGAATTTCCGCTTCCCCGGAAAGCATCGCTTCCCCAATCGTCGAGGTCGTCGCAGGCGACGCAATTATAGTAGATGCTTTCAAGCTTCGGAAGAAGGGAAAAACACTCTCTGTTCAGCGTCTTGACGTCCCTGCCCAGCGAGATGCTTTCCAGGTTATCGCACCCCGTAAGCAAACGGGAAGGAATTTCGGTTATGCCGTCGCCGATCGTAAATTCCTTCAGATTCACGCAGTACGCGAACGACCGTTCGCCGAGCGACGCCGCGCCGTCCGAAACAAAGACGCTCTCTATGCCGGACAAGCCGGAAAAGGCGTATTCGTAAACGGAATACTTGCGTCCGTCGATATCCTTCGGCAGAACCAGGCGGGTATCCGTCCCGACATATCCGACCAGAAGATATTCTCCGTCGTCGTCGTAAAAGACGTATCCGTCCCTTTCCGTCAGCCTGCTTTCGCCCGAGGCGGGGGTATAGACGTTTTTGGCGACGAGGGCGACGGAGCCGTACCCTCTGTCCCCCGCCGCGACGGGAAGCGGAGAGCAGTTGTATATTTCAATCAATTTCGGGCTTCCCTCAAACGCCCCGTCCTCTATCTGCCGCACCGTTTCGGGAACGGTATAGGAAAACAGATCCCGGAACCCCGCCAAAACGATGGTCTTGCTGCGGTTATAGATCGCCGAGCCGTCGCTGCAAAACCGATCGTTGTTTTCCGAAACGATCACTCTGCCGTTGAGCGCCATACCCCCGACGATGGAACTCCAGCCGCCGGTTATCTGGTTTCCTCCTTCAGAATCGGCGTATCCGCTTCCCCAATTTGCGACCCACACGGCGGACACATTTTCCCCGACGACGAGCGTCTCCAGGTTTCCGCAGTCTCCGAAAGCCTTGTAGGTGATTTTTACGGTTTGCTCGGGAATGGCATATTCCGTCCGCGCATTGGCGCCCGGATAGGCGATCAGCGTATACAGGGATTTGCTGAACAGCACGCCGTCCTCCGAACGGAACTTCGGATTGCGTTCGTCCACAAAGATGTTTTCCAGCGTACTCTGCCCGAATACGCCGTCCCAGATAAATTTCACGCTCTCGGGAATATAGACGGAAGTAATGCCGGATTCCGGCACCCATCCCGCTTTCCCGCCGAAGCCGACAGAGACCACCGTATAGGGAACTCCGCCGAAGTTCACCGTTTCGGGAATGCGCACGCTCCCCGAGCCGCCTATCCGATTGAGCTCCACGGCGTTGTAGCCCGCCACCGTAAAGCTGCAATTTTCCGTCTCGAAACGATCCCCCAAAATCAACTGCGTGCCGTCCGAAAATTCTCCCGTCGCGCGCGCGGGCAAATCGTACAAAAATTCCACGCCCGTCCGATCGCTCGTATCCCAGATATGCGTGTCGAGAAAGGTCTCCGTACGATCGTACACCCATCCCCCCTCGCTCCAAAGCGTATTCGTCGTATCCGTGACGCAGAAGTAATTATAGACGACGCCCCATTTCCAGGAGTCTGCCCTATCGTCCCAGGTCAAATCGCACCAATACCAATCTCCGTCGTCCAGGCGGACGAGATTCCAGGCGTGCGCCTCCCCTTCGTCGGTTTTTCCGGTCACGAACACATTTTCCACGCCCGAATAATTGAGGAGCAGTTGGAAAGTTCTCGCATATCCCTCGCAAACCGCACCCGTCCCTTCAAAGACGCCGATGACATTGTGCGCCCGGGCGGCCGTCTCCGGCTGTCCGTCCGCGGTATAGGCGTAATCCACGGCCTCGATGATGAAATCGTGACCGGCAAGCGCCGTGCGGTAGTCCGTTTCCCCTTCTTCCAGAAGGGCGGCGAAGGCCTCCGCCCCGCCGTAAACCGATTCGTTGAGTACCGCCCGGTCCTCGCCGTCGGCATATTCTTCTTCCGTGAGCAGAATAAGTTTTTCGGAGGTCACCGTGAGGCGATTGGCCAGCCAATAATACAGCGGATTGTCGTCCTTATACGTCTTCCACACGGAAGCCGCTTCGTCCGTACCGATGCCGAACTGCGCATAATCCACTTCCGACACGACGAGATCCTCTCCGGCGTCCAGGCCGGTATTTACGTGGAAAAGCCGCACTTCCTTATCGATTGCCTCATACAATCCCTGCAGCGCTTTCCCGTCCTCCATCGTGCCGAGAAATTCGTATCCGTATGTACCGTTATACGCGTCCAGAAAACTGAAATCGAACGTATCCCAATCCAGCAACTCGCCGCAGACCGTACATACGTCGTCCACATAATGATGCCCGACGGGCTCCGCCTCCGCCGTCTGCGTATCCCCGCACACGGAACAGGTGCGCACCTGCCAACGGGACGTGCAGGTGGAAATCATATCCCGCCACTCGCCGTAACGATGCCCGAGCGGCTGCTCGAACTCGTATTCGGTATTTCCGCACAGTCCGCACGTCCGCATTTTGTACCCCATGGAGGTACACGTCGCCGCCGCTCCCGCCGTCCAGTCCGGATATGCGTGACGGCATACGGGCGGCCTGCCGCAATTGACGGAATTTCCGTCCGTCAGCAAAACGACGATTTCTCCGTTTTCGTTAAAAAATACGTCCTCGACGCCCGTTCCGGGGCTTCCCTTTTCGCCGTCTTTCCCCGTCACCTTGCCGCAATTGACGGTTTCCCCGTCGTCGAAGATGACAATCAGGTTGCCGTCCTCGTCGATTTGCGCACTTCTGATCCCCCTTCCGTCTTTTCCGGGGTTCCCTTCAATCCCCCCGCAATCGATTCGACGGCCGTCGGTGAGCACGACGACAAGATTGCCGTCCTCCTGAAACACATCCGAGATCCCCGTACCGTCCTCTCCGTCCAGGGCGGCGACAAATTCCTCCCAAGTCCCCTCATAGCCCAGCTCCAGGGCGCGGGCATAGACGGCCTCCGGCGTCCAGCCGACCTCGGACGAGTACGTTCCGCCGCTCCCGTCCGAACCGCAGGCGGAAACGCCGAACGCGGCGACGATCGCCGCCAATGCGCCCGCCAACAACAGCATTCTTCTTTTTTTCATGGTTCCCTCCTTGCTTTTCCGCCTCCGCGATCGACGCAAAAGCGGAACTCATCCGTCTCTATTATATCACACTTATCTGCCGAAAGCAAGTGAATCGCCAAAAAAAAGCGCCGCTCCGAAAAAATACGCCTCCCGAAGACTTTTTGCCTTCGGAAGGCTTCAGACGGCAGAACGTTCAGAACGCTCAGGCCTCCTTTTTCCCGCGGAGTTCCTTTTTCTTCTTTTTCAGAGTGAGTTTATAAATCAGCCCGCCGATGACGCCGATGAGAATCGTGGCGCCCAGGATGGCGGCGGAAAGCAGATAATTCTCCTTGACCAGCTCCTGTCCGCACCACGTAGAAGTGATGACGGAGGGGATGCGGGCGATGTTCGTGAGCAGGACGAACACGACGAGATTTTCGTCCGTCAGACTGGCCAGCCAGGTAAAGACGTCCTTGGGGGTGCCGGGGATAAAATAGAGCAGGAAGAAAGTAAAATTCAGCCGTTTTTTGTCTTTCAGAAAGGTGACGGAACGCATCTTTTCGGGCGAAACGAACAGCCCCACGATCTTCATGCCGTACTTTCTGCCCAGAAAGACGATGATGAAGGACCCGATAATGCCGCCTACCGTGCACCACAGCAGCCCCTCCCAGGCCCCGAACATACACCCCGCCGCAATTTCCAGCGCCTCGCCGGGGATGAGTTTCAGCACGATCTGCACTACCCGCAGGCAGATAAAGATGAAAATCGCGCTGCTCCCGAACCCCTCCAACCATTCGCGGAAGGCCTCGGCGTCGTTGATGAACAGCGCGATCTTCTTCCCCACCGCGAAATAGAAAGCGATGAAAAACACGATGACGAGGCCTATCGCCACAAAGACGAAAATCCTTTTCAGCTTCGCGTGCTTCACCTCGGCCGAACGCTCGCTCACCGCTTCGCGCAGGGCGTTTTTCCAGGTCGTCAGCCGTTCCTTGCAGCGCGCGAGAAAGGGCACCCTTTCGGGCTCGGAGTCCTCGTCCGAATCGTTTGAGCTCTCCCCTGCCCCGTCCGTTTCGCCGTCGGAGACGGAGGGCGCGGAAACGGAATCCCCTTCGGAAGAAGGGCGGTCCTCCCCTTTCTCCGCCTTCGTCTCCCCTTTCGCCTCCGCGGGATTTTCTTCGGCGCCGAAGGCCCGTTCGTCCGCGTCCGCAGACGGAGCGGCGGCCCGGGCGTCCAATGTCCCGGACTTTTGCTCGCTCTCCGTATTCGGGGCCTCCTCCGCCCGTTTTTGCAAAATTTCTTTATCCATAAACTTCCGTTTCCGTTCCGCCGATACTATTCAAACACCGCCCGCCTTCCTTTTACTCGCCCTTTCGGGAAAAATCCGCATAATGCGAAGCCGAAGGGCATTATTTAAGAGGGAGGGCACGATTAAGTGACCCGTTAAAATATCGGCGTCGGGGGATGTATTTTTCGTTCGCCCCATTCCCGTATTATAGCATGAGCGGAAAATATATTGTCTAACCAAAACGCGGATTCGGCCTTACATTTTTGTAAGGGAGGGGCGAACCGGCGGCCAAAAAAAGACCGCACCGTCCGAAAATCCGACAGGTGCGGTTGAAAAATTTCTTTTCTCTGTCGCAAGTGTTTTCTGTCTCAGACAAAAAACGATGTCCTATCCGAAAGCACTTTTCCGGCAGAATCCTTACAGCGCGCAGACGTTGACGGCGCGAAGCTTGTTGGGATTCTTGGGATCGGTTTCGGTTTCAAAGGAAACCTTCTGTCCTTCCTTCAGGCTCTTATAGCCCTCCGCCTGAATCGCGGAATAATGCACAAAAACGTCGTCTCCGCCCTCATCGTTGGCAATAAAGCCGTATCCCTTCTCTGAGTTGAACCACTTGACCGTACCTTGACTCATAATCGGGTACCTCCGTTAATAAAAATTTTTTGTACCCCGAATAAAAACCAAAAACGGTGAAAGTCCGCCTTGCTTTACGCAAAATCAACCCCCGGCGTTCGCAGTTGCTATTTTGAATACACCTACATTATAGCACATCTTTTCGGGGATTGCAATGATTTGCACATAAATTTTTTTGCGTTTTCGGAAAAATCTCGCAAATTTTGTAGACAATATGCTTTGCGGGTGCTATAATCGGAATGGTGCTTTCTTCCGTTCGGAAGCCCGTAGGCCGCCCGCCGCGGCGGAAAAGACGAACGGAAATTTCTCTTTCGGGAGCGTCTATGAATATCGCGGAAATCCTCAAAATTCTGCTGTTCGGCGTCGTTGAGGGCGTCACCGAATGGCTGCCCGTATCCAGCACCGGGCATCTTATCCTGCTGGACGAATACCTGCCCCTCCGCCAAAGCGACGCCTTCAAGGAAATGTTCAACGTCGTCATTCAGCTGGGCGCCATTCTCGCGGTGGTCGTTCTCTTCTGGAAGCAGCTTTTTCCCTTCCAATGGAAGGACAAGGAACAGCCCGTCGTGCAAAAAAGCATTCTGCGGCTTTGGGGCAAGGTCATCGTCGCCTGCCTCCCCGCGGGCGTCATCGGGATACTCTTTGACGATTTTCTCGAAGCGCACCTCCATACCCCCGCCGTCATCGCAGCCATGCTTATCCTCTACGGCGTCGCCTTTCTCGTCGTCGAACAAAGAAACAAAGGCCGTACTTTCCGGATACAGACGACGGACGAGATCGATTGGAAAACCGCCCTCATCATCGGCGCCTTTCAGGTGCTTTCCCTGATTCCCGGCACCTCCCGTTCGGGCGTGACCATTCTGGGGGCGCTGCTCGTCGGCGTCGCGCGGCCGGCCGCCGCGGAATTTACCTTTTTCCTCTCCGTCCCCGTCATGTTCGGCGCAAGCTTTATCAAAATCGTCAAATTTCTGGCGGAATCGGGCGGCTTTGCCGGCTCGGAAATCTTTGCCCTGCTCCTCGGCTCCGCCGTCGCGTTTGCGGTCTCCCTGCTGGCGATCGGCTTCCTCATGAGCTTTGTCAAACGGCACAGCTTCAAGCCCTTCGGCTGGTACCGCATCGCGCTGGGCGTCATCGTCATTGCAACCCTGGTCCTCTGAAATGCCCGCTCCTTTGCACAAGTAAGCCACGAAAGCCGAAAGAGGGTCAAGGGACGATGTCCCTTGCGGGTGCAGGGCGGAGCCCGCAGAGTTTCACCGCGTCAGCGGTCGAACGGCGATAACCGCAACCCTGCCCCCATAAAAGCAAACCGAAGGTTTGCATCTCCACCGCGTCAGCGGTCCATGCGGGCATACGCCCGCAAAACAATCCCTCAGTCTGCCTGCGGCAGACAGCTCCCTTTGCACAAGGGAGCCTTGGGAAAAGCTGCTTCGCAACCCGGCTTTCCTTTACACAAGGGAGCCTTCTTTCAGCCTCCCCTTTTTGACAAAGGGGAGGTGGCACTCTATAACAAGCCCCCCTTGTGTAAAGGGGGGAAGTGAAGGGGGGATTGTCAGCTGATTTATCCGTTTCAATCAGACGAAACGCGGATATACGTCGCAATACATTGTCGGGCTTGCGTTTTGCCTTGGTCACGTACTTCTAAGTACGCTCCCTGCGACAAATCCGCGCCTTCCTCGTCTTGCTTGTATCTCCGCGTTTTGACGGTTGACGATTTCACTCTATTGAGGGAAACGCGGCATAAGGGCAAAACAATCCCTCAGTCATGCTCCGCATGACAGCTCCATTTACACAAAGGAGCCTTGGGAAAACGGCTCCCCTTTATACAAGGGAGCCGTTTCTTTTGAAGGAAATCTCTTTTATTGATACGAATACGCCGCGTCCAGACGGCGGAAACAAACGCCGCCGCCCGTCACGAAATCTTTCAGAACGCTTTGGTCGAAATCCGCATTGACAAATTGCAGCGTGACCGTCACCGCCGCGCTTCCCCCCGCGGGCAAAGGCACGCCCTCCGTCAAAAGAATGTCCGTGGGCGCAAGCGAATCCGCATCTTCCGGCAAAACCCCGAAATCCGACCCCTCCGCGATGAAACCCGAAATATCCAGAAACCGGGTATCCGCCGTCACCTGCACCGTTCCCCCGTCCACCGCCGCCACGGCGATCTGCGAGCCGAGATAATAATTGTACATCCCGTCAGATACGGGCTTTTCGCACTCATCGGGCGCGAGAAAAGAGACGTCCGCGAGCAACGCGGAATCGGAAGGATTTTGCATCGTCAGCCGCAGCATCACCTTATCCCCGGGAACGAGATTTTCAAAGGAAAACCCCTCCGGAACGGCTGTCCACGCCAGGCCGTCATAACTGTATTGCAGCGTTTCCGTAACGTCGGGGACGGTGACGCCGACATTGGCGCCGTCTGCGCCCGTCTCCCGATTTTCCGAAAACCAGCCCAGCGATTTGCCCAGCCAGGTAAACGAGGCGGCGACGAGCATGACAAACGCCCCGGCCAGCCCCGCGGCCGACCGTTTCAATGCGTTTTTGCTCTTTTTTTCTGCCATGCGCTCACCTCAAAGTTCTTTTCACTCCTGCCGCCGCGAATAGGTGTAGACAAGTATATCGCAGGTACGCGCGTAACCGTCCGCTTTGACATACAAGTTATCGACATCCGCCGCGGATTGCACCGCCACGTTCAGCGTCGATTTCACTTCCCCCTCCGCCCGGGAATTTACCCATCGTCGGATACATAGCCTCTCATCGTTGATGTTGACGAAAGCGGTGCCCTCTCCGTTTATCGTGACGCCGTTGTCAAAATAGACAATCATGTACGACTGATAGTAATATTGATAGTCCTCCGCATAACCGTCCGCAGAAGTGTCGCGAGGGTCGGTGTCCGTCACCAGCACCACTTTGTCGTTATAATCGTACACGTAATCGACGTTGCCGATCTGCGTTCCGCCCGTGCCGTCTCTGCCCGCGGAAGCCACGCCGTCCGCCGA
>CALWAU010000116.1 GCA_944375795.1 uncultured Clostridia bacterium
GGAGCCTTGGGAAAAGCGGCTTCCTCCTTTAAGCCTCCCCCTTTTTGTCAAAGGGGAGAGGCACCGCAAACAAGCCCTTGTATAAAGGCGCAGAAACGCCACAAGCACTCCCCTTGTGTGAAGGCGCGGAAATGCCACAATCAAGCCCCCTTGTGTAAAGGGGGAAAATTGAAGGGGGGATTGGAAGGAGGATTGGCCATTCGTTTGAAACAGGCGAAACGCCCGAGCGTTTCAACTCGATCACTCCTCGAAGTAAATCCGCTTCATTTCGGCGGCATCCTCCACCTGCGTCCCCGCCGATTCGCTCACGATATACGGCTCCAATTTCAGCTCTTTAAGGGCGAGGGCGAGGGGATAAAATTCCGGGCCGTACACGGTATCCTCGAAGGTGAGATGCTTCACCTCCCCCTTCGACGAATACATGATTTTGGAAAAATGCACGTGCATGCCCTTCACGCGCTCGTAACCGAGTTCGGAAATCATATAGGAGAGGCGGGACAGATAATCGTCCGCCGTTTTCAGCGAGCCCTGTTCCCGGGCGTTGATGTGCCCGAAATCGACGCAGGGGGTATATACGGGGTCGATCTTGCAGAAGCGCACCACCTCCTCCAACGTGCCGATCTGGGCGAGCTTGCCCATCGTCTCGGGACAGAAAATCATGTCCTGCAAATCGTTGAGATAGATGTAATCGCGCAGGATCTTCAGCCTGTCCTCCGTCTTCTGTACCGCCTCTTCGCGCGTCGCCTTGCCCTGCGCGGCGGGGTGAAACACGATCCGCTCCCCCCCCATCAGTTTCGCCATCTTGCCGCTGTCGAGCACGTAGCCGTAGGACTTGGCCGCCATCTCGTCGTCCGGATTGGCGAAATTGACGAAATAGGGCGCGTGGACGGAAATTTCCACCCCCTCCCCGCGGAACGCCTCGCCGATGGACAGCGCCTTTTCCTCGCTCATGCGGACGCCGCGGCCGAAGGAATATTCAAAGCAGTCCAAGCCCCGTTCCCGCACGAATTTCGCCGCCTCCTCCGTGTGCGAAAAGCCCGCCGCATAAAAGCTCTCCGAGTTGCCGCTCGGCCCGAATTTTATCATGGTCGTATCCTCCTCCCGTCTGACGGGTCCGAAAAAACGGCGGACGCCCTTTCGCGCCGCCCCGGCGGGTCAATCCCCCCGCCGCACTCTGCCGATGTCCGTCTCCAGCTGCCGCTTCAATTCCTCCGCGCCCGAAAACGCGCGTATGTCCCGCAGAAAGCGGACAAATTCCACGTCCAGCGTCCGCCCGTACAGGTCGCCCGAGAAGCCGTCGAGATAAGTCTCCGTCAGCACCCGGTCGTCGTGAAAGGTGGGGCGGGCGCCGAAATTGGAGATGCAGCGGTATTCCCGCCCCTCCCATCGGACGCGGGCCTCGTACACCGCCTTTTTCAAGGGAAATTTCCCCGCGGGATACAAAATGTTGGCGGTGGGAAATCCCATCGTCCTGCCCACGTGCCTGTCCTCTATGACCTCGCCGCGGACGAAAAACGGCCCGCCGAGCAGCCTCGCCGCCCCCGCGGCGTCCCCCTCCGACAGCAGCCTCTTGACGGTGCCGCTGCTCACCTTTTCCCCGTCCAGACAGAGCAGTTCCCGCACGCAAACGCTTACATGGGTGTACTCTTTCAAAAATTCCGGGGTACCCGCGGCGCCCTTTCCGAAGCGGAAGTCCCTGCCGCAGAAAAAGGCCTTCGGGGAAAACTCCGACAGGAGCAGATCGCAAAATTCCGCGGGCGACAGGTCCCTGATTTCGGGAAAGGAGAGCTCGAAGGCAAAATGCGCGCCGAGCGAGCGGAAAATGCTCTCCCGTTCGGCGAAGGTAAAGAGGTCCGCGCTCCCCTTCCCGCCCGAGATGGACATCACGCCGACGGGCAACCCCGTCTCCTTCGCCTCCGCCAGAAGCGCGCGATGCCCGACGTGCATCCCGTCGAACCCGCCGAGCAGCAGTACGCAGGGGGCGCGCCCGTCAAATTTTCCGTTGAGTTCCGCAATTTTCAGCATAATTTCGTCACGATTTTCGCGCGGCCGCCCCGCACCTCCGCAATCCCGTAAAACTCCGCGCCCCGAAAGGCTTTATATTTCCCGTCCGGCGCCTCCGCGCGCACCGCAAGGCCGTTGAACGCGCGCGAACTTTCTTCCAGGACGAGGGGCGGAAAGGGCAATACCATCTCGGTGGGCACGATGACGTCCTCGATGTTCTCCTCGCCGAGCGCGTCGAAGGGAACGGCGTCCCCGATGCGGAAAAATCCGCTCTGCGTCCGCCGCAGCGCGCTCATGACGCAGCCCGTGCCCAGCGCCGCCCCCACGTCCCGCGCAAGGGAACGGATATACGTCCCCCCGCCGCAGCGGATACGGAAGCGGTAGGCGCCCGGCCTTTCCTCCGATCTCCCCAAAAGCGCAAACGAATACACCGTCACCCGCTTGGGGGGCAGCTCGAACTCGACGCCCGCCCGCGCCAGCTCGTACCCCCGCCTGCCGCCCACGTTTTTGGCGCTGTACCTGGGCGGTATTTGGTCTATCTCCCCCACGAAGCGGGGCAGGACGGCCGCGACGGCCTCCTCTCCCGGCACCTCTCCGCAGGGAACGAGCTCCCCCGTCGTATCGAGGGTATCCGAGGTCGCGCCGAATACAAATTCCGCTACGTATTCCTTCTCCTTTTGCAGGAAATAGTCGAACAGCCGCGCGGCATTGCCCGTCCCGACGGGCAGGACGCCGCTCGCGAGCGGGTCGAGGGTGCCCATGTGCCCGCAGGGGAGCCCCGTCAGGCGCTTGACGCGGTTGACGACGGCGGACGAAGTCATGCCCGAAGGCTTGTCCACGTTGACGAAGCCGAGCGTTTTCACCTTTCTTTCCATGCCGGCCTCAGCGCAGCTCCACGCCCAGCTTGAAGCGCAGATTTCCGAGAATCTTCTTGACGAAGCCGTCCAGCGCCTCGGGAGAAAACGCCTTTTCCGCCGAATCGTCGGGCGTGAAGGTGAGGGTAAAAGCCATGCTCTTCTTCCCGGCGGGCACCTGTCCTCCCCGATACACGTCGAACAGCTCCGCCTTGGTCACGTATTTGCAGGAGTGCATCAGCACCTCCTCCACCTGCGCGCAGGTGATCTCCTCGTCCGCGACGAGCGCGAGGTCGCGGCGGACGGCGGGGAATTTGGGCAGGTTGACAAACCGCACCTCCCCCTTCATCTCGGGATACAGCGCCTCCATGTCCAGCTCGCCCAGGTACACCTTTTTGTCCAGCCCGAGCGAATCGGCGACGGCGGGATCCAGCTCGCCGAGGCAGCCGACTTCCCTTTCCTCGAGCAAAACCTTCGCGGAAATGCCGGGATGCAGCCAGGACTTTTGCGCGCGCGCATAAGAAACGTCGAGGTGAAACGCCTCAAAGATCGCCTCCGCCGCCCCTTTCAGATCGAAGAAATCGCATTTGTTTCCCCAGATCCCGAGCACCAGCCGCCTCTTTTCCTCCGGCTGCTCCCTGACGGGCAGGGAACGGGGCAGGTATGCGTTGGCCAGCTCGAACAGCCACCCCTCCTCGTTGCCGCGGCGGATATTGCGCACGGCGTTCTGGAGCATGGAGGGAGCCAGGAAGGTGCGGAGCACGGACAAATCCTCCCCGATCGGGTTGAGGATGTGCACCGCCGCGCGCTCGGGCGCGTCCGCGGACAGGCGGAACAGGTCGAAATCCTTCGGCGAATAGAAGGAGTAATTACACGCCTCGTTAAATCCCTGGGTACGCAAAATGTCCTTTATGCGCAGCTCTCGGCGCTGTTCCTCCGAAAGGCCGCCGCCCGTCACGCGCGCGCGGTCGAGGAATGTGGGAAGGATATGCCCGTACCCGTACATGCGGATGATCTCCTCCGCGAGGTCGGGATATCCGTCCACGTCCTCCCGCCAGCCGGGGACGGTGACGGTCAGGTTATCCCCGTCGAGCACGGGGGCAAAGAACAGGCGGGACAAAATCCCTTCGATCTCCTCCCGCGGCACGGAAATGCCGAGAAGCGCCTCTATCTTTTTCACGCTCGCCGTCATCTTCCGCGGGGCGAGGTCGGCGGCGCAGACGTCCTCGGAAAGGTCGGTGACGGTGCCGCAGCCGAGCTCCTCGATGAGGTGCAGGGCGCGCGCCATTCCCCTTTCGGAGGTATAGGCGGAAACTCCCTTCTCGAAGCGGAAAGAGGAATCGGAGCTCTGTCCCAGCGACCGGGAAGTCCTCCGCACGCTGTCGCGGGCAAACTTCGCCGCCTCGAAAAATACGTTTTTCGTCGTCTCCTTGATTTCGCTGTTGAGTCCGCCCATGATCCCCGCCAGCGCCACGGGCTTCTCCCCGTCGCAGATGACGAGATTGTCGGGCGTCAGCGTAAACTCCTTCTTGTCCAGCGTGGTGATCTTCTCCCCCGCCTTCGCGCGGCGCACGACGATTTTCCCGCCGCCGAGTTCGTCCGCGTCGAACGCGTGCATGGGCTGCCCCATTTCCAGAAGCACGAAATTGGTGATATCCACGACGGGCGAAATGGAACGGAGCCCGGACAGCGCCAGCCGCCTGCGCATCCACGCGGGGGAGGCGCCGCCCTTTACGCCTTCGACGTAGTGCCCGATGTAGCGGGGGCAGAGGTCGGGCGCCTGCACTTCCACGCGGACGGGCTTTTTCTTCGTCGCGTGCTCCGTATACGAGCAATCGGGCTCTTTCAGCGGCTTTTTCAACACCGCCGCCACTTCGCGCGCAAGCCCCAAAATGCTTTGGCAGTCCGGGCGGTTGGCGGTGACGGAAATATCGAAGATCCAATCGTCCAGCCCCACCACTTTGCGTATATCCTCGCCCACGGGCGCCGAATCGTCCAAAACGAGCAGCCCGTTCACTTCCGCGCCCGGATAAAAATCGTCGTTGATGCCGAGCTCCTCGCCCGAACAGAGCATCCCGCAGGATTCCACGCCGCGGAGCTTGCCCTTTTTAATCTTCTTCGGCCCGCCGGGATTTTTCGCGGCGGGATTGGTCTCGACGACGGTGGAGCCGTCCAGCGCACAGGGGGTTTTCATCCCCTCAAACACGTTGGGCGCGCCCGTGACGATCTGCAGCTCCCGCCCGTACGCCTCGCCGCAATCCACGACGCATATTTTCATATGGTCGCTGTCGGGGTGGTCGGCAACCGACTTCACCTGTCCCACCACGACGCGGTCCACGGCATTGCCGAGATAGGAGAGCTCCTCCACCTCGAACCCGCAGGAAAACAGCTTCTCCGCAAGCTCCTGCGCGGAAACGTCTATGTCCACATAATCTTTCAGCCAACACAAAGGTGCTTTCATGTTCTCATCTCCCGAATGTCTGCGTTTTTTCCGATGCCCGCCGTCCCTCAGCGGAACTGTTCCAGAAAGCGCACGTCGTTTTCAAACAGCGCGCGGATGTTGTTGATGCCGTATTTGAGCATGGCGATGCGCTCGATGCCCATGCCGAAGGCAAAGCCCGTATACTCGTCGGGGTCGATGCCGCAGTTTTCCAGCACGCGGCGGTTGACCATGCCCGCGCCGAGCACCTCTATCCAGCCCGTGCCCTTGCACAGCCGGCAGCCCTTGCCGCCGCATTCGGCGCAGCTCAGATCCACCTCCACACTCGGCTCCGTAAACGGGAAATAGGAGGGGCGAAGGCGCACTTTGGTGGAGGAATCGAACATGCGGCGGGCAAACTCCGCCAGCATTCCCTGCAAATCGCACAGCGTGATCCCCCTGTCCACGACCAGCCCCTCCATCTGGTGAAACATGGGCGAATGGGTGGCGTCGTCGTCCGAACGGAACACCCTGCCCGGGGAGAGGATCTTGATGGGCGGCTTCTCCTTCTCCATCACGCGGATCTGTCCCGCCGAAGTCTGTGTGCGCAGAAGCAGCTTTTCCGCGAGATAAAAGGTATCCTGCATGTCGCGCGCGGGATGATCCTCGGGCGTGTTGAGCGCCGTGAAATTGTAGTAGTCCGTCTCTACCTCCGGGCCCTCGTATACCTTGAAGCCCATGCCCGAAAAGATGTCGATGAGCTGATTTCTGACGATGGTCACCGGGTGCAGCGCGCCGGGGCGGAATTTTCTGCCCGGCATCGTCACGTCGATACGCTCGGCGGCGTACTTCGCCTCCAGCTCCTTTTTCCGCACGACGGCGGCGCGCTCCTCAAACTGCCGCTCGATGCTCTCTTTCAGCTCGTTGACCAGCTTTCCGAAGGCGGGCCGCTCCTCCTTGGGCAGCTCCCGCATGCCGCTCATGACGGTTTTGAGCTCCGCCTGAAAGCGCATTTTCAGCTCGTACAGGGCGCGGCCGGTATCCGTCTTGCCGATTTCGGCCTCCGTCCTCTCCCGCAGAGCGCGGATTTTTTCCTGCATATGATTGTCCTCCCTTCCGGTCATGTTTTTTCCGGTATTCCCGCGCGAAGCGAAAAAACGCCCCGCGCGCATTCTGCCTTTTGCGCGCAGGGCGAAACTTGTCCGCGGTACCACCTGCTTTCGCGCCCTCCCCGAAGGGCGGCGCCTTCCTTTTCCGCGCTGACGGGCGGATCCCGTCGCCGACTACTTTCTCCGCGCCCGCCGCATACAACGGCATACAATAACGGCGCGGGTTTCCCCGGCGAAGCTCCAAAGAGAAAGGGCAAACCGGCTCCGCTTCCCCCGCCTTTCAGCCTGCGGACGGAGGTCTCTTTTCAAGCGGCAGGCGCCGACGCCCGCTTTTTCATCGCTCCTTGACGACTATTATACCCCTTCCCGCACAAAATGTCAACCGTTTTTCGCTCCCTTTTCGGCCGCCCGGAAAAAACTCCCTCCTCTCGCGGCGTATTTCATCGGTTTGATATAATAAATCACGGCAAACAATAATTTTATCCTTTCATATAAACCGAAATTTTTTAATATCTGTCTCCGTATTCCACCTTTGCTTTTTCGGTGTATTTCCGAATGAAATCCGTTTTGGAGTTTGTATAATCATCTCTATTAAACTCGTATTTTTTCCGTAATTTCAATTTCATTTTCTCGTACTCGACCGCAACATCGGTATGTTCGATCAGATAATCTCTAAAATACAACTCATCATTATCTCCGACATATCTCAGGTGTAAATGAAACACCCTCTCGGCAAATCCCTCTTCTGTATATCCCTTGTTAAAAGAAATTCTATCAGAAGTTTCGAACATACAAATATATCCGCTTTTCAAGATCATTTCTTTATAGTCGGATAACCTGTAATTTTTTGAAACTTCTACAAGAATATCAATAATTGGTTTTGCCCGGATAGAACTAATCGCTGTACTTCCTATATGACTTATTCTCTCTGTTTTGGGAATTCTGTTTTTCAAGAAATTTTCTTCATCGGTGTACCATTCTTCCCAATAAGGCCGATGCTCTGTCAAATAAACAGGAAATATCTTCCACAATTCTTCCAAACTCATTTCAGACAATTTCTTCCTCATTGTCCACCCGCCAAATTTCAATTTCTCATTCCGACTGGCAAACAGTATACCTGCCCTTCGCAGGCGAAATCGGCGGACATTTTGTTTGCGGAAAAATCCCCGTGACGAGTGTCCCTCATTCGCGGGGCGGCTTTTTCGCGCGGGACAGCCGGCGGAACTCCCGCCTTATCCCCCGCGCCTTTTCCGCCTCCATGCGCGCGCATGCCGCCGCATACTCCTCCTCGCTCATCCGCTCCACGTTTTCGCGGACGTAGGAAGGAATCCGCTTATAGGAAATCAGGCGCTTGCCCTCGAACCAATCGGGGCGGAGGCGGAGCCCCGCCAGGGCCACTCCGCAGATGACCAATGCCCCGACGATGTTGACGAGCATATCCATCATGCTGTCCTTCAGACCGCTGCCGCGGATATCGGTCGCCACGTACACGCCCAGCTCCTCCGACCATTCCACGCCGTCTTTCCACCGCTGCATGTTGGCGGCGGAACCGAACCCCGCCAGGCGGTAGGTGATGCTGTCCACGGCATATTCCACCAGCTCCCAGACGTATTCGATGGAGAGAGCGAAGCAAAAGCTGAACAGCACGATGAAAAAGGGAGAAAGCTTCACTTTCCGGCTTTCGAGGTTGGTCAGGGACAGCACGACGGAAAAGCCGACGAAGGCGATGACGGCCCCGCCCGTGGTATGCAGGGCTTTGTCGAAAAAGACGTAATGGTCGTAAAAACGATAAATTTCGCCCAGGACGAAATGAATGAATACGAACAGATAGACGATGATGGCGATAAAATCGGGCACGCGGACCTTGAGTTTTTTCTGAAAGAATACGGGGATATTCAGGCACACGAGCGCCAGCACGCACATCTCTATCTGATTTATGTACGTCGCCAGCATATCCTCCGAGCCCATGATGCACTTCACCAGCGAGTACACCGCCGACGCGGAGACCAGGAGGGTGAGGACCAGCACCGTCCAATACAGGACGCCGTTG
>CALWAU010000117.1 GCA_944375795.1 uncultured Clostridia bacterium
GCGATACCCACCTGTAAATGAAATCGGGCAGCAGAAGGCCGAAGGCGGCAAGTATATCCACCACCGACATGGCGATGACGTACGTGGGAAGGACGTACCCCCAGGTGCTGTTGGGATAGGCAAAGACGACAAAATAATAGAACAGGAAAAACAAAATGCCCTGAAAGACGGTGTTTTCGATAAATCCGCCCGTCTCCACCGGGGAGAAGTGCAGCACGTATTCGTCGTCGTCCGCGAATACCGATTCCCATTTCCGCTCCACGCTCACGAGCCGGAAAAGGTTTTCGTGGATGCGGGGATTCATGTATCCGTCCGCCTGGAAAAACAGCTGCATGAGCAGGGACATCGCGATGGGCAGAAACAGCAGGTCGGTGAAGATCCCCGTTTCTTCGGCGTGCGCATTTACGAATTTTATCACAAATATCGTGCCCACGGCGGCCGCTATCGCCAGAAAGGGCAGAAGGCGCCGCAAAGATACTAAAAACGCCGCCAGCAAGTACAGCGCCACGGCGCAGCCCAAAACTTCCGCCGCCACAATCAGTACCGTGCCCGCCGTCATAAAACATACCTCATGACATATACCTCGTTTATTTTTTCTCGGTTTACCCGGTCCGTGAAAAGCAATCGGCAACCCCCTTTTAGTTTATTTCGGAAACATTATACATGCAAAGTATATCACAATATGCAAAATATTTCAAGCGCTTTTGGCAAAACCGGCGATAAATCTGCCTGTCTGCGGGTGAGGTTTTTCGTCTTTGATACGGACACGCCTTGCCCTTACGGCGGCAGGGGAGCATGCGTGGACGTTTCGCGAAAGGACGGCGGCGAGGAAAGGCAGAAGTGTATGAAGTGTAAAAAAATACAGACTGGATTTCGTCAGAGCAAATATAAAATTCATAAACTCCATGAAAAAACTATGCGAAGCCGGATACGCTCGGCAGAATGAGAACCAATGCGGCAAGACTTTTTGAATATATTGAGCAGAACCCTGTTATCGAAATGCAAAAGACCGCCGATTCTCTCGGACTCAGCTATAACACGGCAGCAGTAATCAAAAATCTTTGCAATCTCGGCATTCTTGAAAAAAGTAAAAGTGTATCGAGAAGTAAAACCTTCGCTTATACAGCTTATTTGGATATTCTCAAAAAGAGAACGGAATAAAGAAGCGGTACAGCCCTGCCATGAAGGTGGGGCTGTACCTTGTGGAGTTTATGAAAAGAACTTTTTTATATTTGCAATCAGCCTGTTCCAAAAGGACGGCTTTGGTTGCGGATCTATGATTGTTGTTTTTCCTTCCGGCGTTTGTTGTTTTGCACGGTGTGCTTCTTCTATCCTGGCTTTTCGCATGACTGTGAAAGGATCGTTACCATTCATAATCCTATTATAAAAACTTTGAACCCAATCTAAATCATATTCTGTGCAAATATCGGAGTTCAATGTGCCGACTTCATGGGCAAGCTGATTGCGAACCCATCGAATATGTTTCAACTGTTTGTAGTCATCCTCTCAAGTAAATACATATCGACGATTATATGGCGGCGTTGACTCCATTTGCCTAATGTATTCGGAAACCCCTTCCGTACTCGATAGATAATCCTTACATAAGCGGTCAAGGCGTTTATATTCTTCCTGGAATTCTAAATTCAAAGTAAGCATGAGAGTTCTTCTCCGTATAAGAACAGCCGCAAGAAAGTTTTCTTGCGGCTGTTGCGGTTTTTAGCCGCTATTTGGCGGAGGCAGAGGGATTCGAACCCCCGTGGGCTTTCGCCCAAACGGTTTTCAAGACCGCCTCGTTATGACCGCTTCGATATACCTCCGTATCCTTCCCTTAAATTATATCGCTTTTCGGGCGGCTTGTCAATGGATTTGCCCTTTTTTCGGAAATTTCCGAAAATCGCTTGACTTCTCCTTCCAAGTGTGATAAAATTAATACAGATAATACAGCAAGGGACAGATTTGACCGCGGGAGCGGGCGAAAGAGTTTCGCCGTGGGTGAGAGGGCGAAGCGGCGGCGGGAGACCGCGAAAGAGCGTACCGCAGGGCGAGAAGCAAAAGAGGACAGGAGCAAGGCGCCGCGGGAAGAGCGGAAGCGGCTGTGCCGTCCGGAGAAAAGACAGAGAAGGAACGGGGCAGGGTTGAGACGAACGAAAAAGGGCGGCTCCTGTCCGGCCGATGAAGTGCGAACGGCGAAGCGCGGACGGAGGTGCGGCTCCGGCCGAGCCGAAAACGGGACAAAAAAGCGAAAAGGAGGCGAAACGTGTGAACGGAAAACTGACGGTCTATCAGAGCCTGGTCGTCGAGCTGAAGCATCTGATAGATCTGGGCGCGTTAAAGTACGGCGAGAAATTGCCCTCCGTCCGTGCGCTGGCGACGGAGCGGGGAATCAATCCCAATACGGTGGAGAGGGCGTATACCGAATTGGAGGCGGAGGGCTATGTGCGTATCCTCTTCAAAAAAGGGGCGTATGTGGACAAGGGCGGCGACGGCAGATTGTCCGACGAGATCCGCAAACAGCTCCGCCTGTTCAAAACGGCGGGCGCGACGCGCGCGGAAGTGGAATTTCTTTTGGAGGAAGTGTATGCGGAGTCGCCCGGAAAAGAGGGCGAAAAGGAGGACGTATGATAGAGATTGCGGGAATTTATAAAAAGTACGGAAACAAGTCCGTCCTGGAAAACGTCAATCTGACAGTGGGGAACGGTTCGGTTTTCGGGCTGGTGGGCATCAACGGCGCCGGCAAATCGACGCTTTTGCGGCTGGCGGCGGGCGTGCTTCGCCCGGACGAGGGGAGCATTCTCGTGGACGGGGAACCCGTCTACGAAAACGAGGGCGCAAAGCGCAAAATTTTCTTCCTGCCCGACGACCCGTATTATACCCCCAACATCAGCGGAAAGGGCCTCGCGGACATGTATCGGGCGTTTTACGATTTCGATGCGGAAGCGTACGGGGAATACCTCGAACGGTTCAAGCTGAGCCCCAAGGTCCCCATCCGCAACTTTTCCAAGGGCATGAAACGGCAGGTGTTCGTGTCGCTCGCGCTGGCGATTCGGCCGGAGTATCTCCTGCTCGACGAAGCGTTTGACGGGCTGGACCCGCTCGCGCGGCTGCTTTTCAAGCGCGGATTGGCCGATCTCGTCGCCGACAAAAAGAGCGCCGTCATCATTTCCAGCCATTCCCTGCGGGAGCTGGAGGATATTTCGGACAGCTACGGGCTTCTCGACCACAGGACGATTACCTGTTCGGGCGACCTCGAAAAGGACCTCGACAAAATCCATAAATTTCAGGCGGCGTTCGAGGTTCCCGTCACGCGGGAGCAGCTCGGTTTCGAGGTGATGTCCTTCCGTTGCACGGGTCGTGTGGCGCAAATCGTCGCCAAGGGAAACGCGGACGAGATCTCCGCCCGTCTGAACGCGTTGCATCCGCTGTTTGTGGAGGAGATCCCCGTCGATTTCGAGGAAATGTTCGTCAGCGAAGTGGAAAGCAGGGGGTATTTGCAATGATGCGCTATTTTCGGTATGAACTCAAAAAGAATCTGCTCACGCTCGGCCTTCTCACCGCGATATGCGCGATCGTCTACGTGGTGGCCACCTCTACATCCGAGTTGTTTTATTTTCGGGAGCAGAGCGCCTATTATCCGGGCGGGATTGTCGTCCGCGACTCGCAGATAAGCGTCATTTATGTCATGCTCGGGATTTTGTGTTTCGTGGTGCCCGTGCTGATGTATTCCTTCAAGATGAGCCGGCGGGGCGCGGACGCCTTCTATTCCCTGCCCGTCAAGAGGGAAAAATTGTATCTCGTCAAAACCCTGGTGGGGCTGATTCTCGTTTTTGTGCCCTATACCGTCGCCTATGTCCTCGGCGTTTCGGTGATATGCTTCCGGGAAAACTACTTCGACCTCATCTGGTATCTGCCCGGTTATTTCGGCGGCATTTTCTTCGGGATAGGGATATACGCCCTTTCGGCGTTCGCCTTTGCGCGCGCCAACCGCATCGTCGACGGCGTGATTTTCATGGTTTTCTGGCATTTGCTGGGGCTTTTGCTTCTTGCGGCGATAAACGAGGCGGTTTATCGGCATTCCGGACGGCCGGGCGGCCTTACGGGCGAGACGCTGAAAGCCATTCCCGCGGGCTGTTTCGGATTGTTCGGCAGCAAGATGGATTCGCTCATCCGCGGCAGCGGCAACGTGACTTTCGGAGCCGCAATCTTTCTCGTGCCGCTCGCGTACGCCGTCGCCGGATTTGCCCTCCTTTTCCTCCTCGCCCGCCGCGACCGCGGAGAGGACGCGGAGCAGAATTCCGATTCCTGGTTCGGATACAGGCTGATGATTCCGCTGTACACCGCCCTTTCGATTGCCCTGCTCGGGGATACCTTCCTCTACATTTACGTGGCGTTGATAGCGGTCGGGGCGATCGTGCTCACCGTCGTCTATACGAGGAAAGTGCTCTTTTCCTGGAAATATTGGCTGATGATCGGGGCGGGAATCCTCGTCGGCGTGGCGCTCAATCTCTGGGTGGTCTGATGCGCTTGACTTTTCCGATAAACTGTGGTATACTTTTTCCGAAAAGAAAAAGCGGACGGCCGTTCGCAAGAGGAGAAAGGGTATGGAATACAAGGGACATTTCGTTTATTACAAAACGGAAAAAGGCTACTACAATTATCGTTTGAAGGCGTCCAACAACGAGACGATCGCCGTCAGCGGGGGGACGGGATATTCTTCCCTCTCCGCCTGCAAGGCGGGCATCGAAAGCGTCCGCGCCAACGTGAACGCGCATATCGAGGATCAGACGCTGGAAAAGGCGGTGACGCTCACGCATCCCAAGTTTGAGCTTTACAGGGACAAGGCGGGGAAATACCGCTATCGGCTGAAAGCCAGCAACGGGGAACTCATCTGCGTCTGCGAGGACGGCTATGCCACCAAGGACGGCTGCAAGCGCGGCATTGCCAGCCTCGCCAAATGGGCGGCCGATTCGGACGTCATCCCCGAAAAGTGAGGGGCAGATTTGCGGCGAAAAAGGACGGCTTCGGAATTTTCCGGGGCCGTCCTTTACTCGTATGTGATGCTCTGCCTTTACAGGGCTGCTTTGTGCAAAGAGGGGATTGTTTTGCCCGTATACTGCGTTTCGCCTAAATAAAACAGATAAACCGCTGGCTTATCCCTTCCGGCACTTCGTGCCACCTCCCCTTTGATAAAAAGGGGAGGCTTAAAGGAGGCTCCTTTGTGCAAAGGGAGCTGTCATGCGCAGCATGACTGAGGGATTGTCTGCGGCTACCGCCATATGACCGCAAAGCGGTAGAGGCGCAAACCTTCGGTTTGCTTTTATAGGGGCAGGGTTGCGGCTATCGCCGCTCAACCGCTGACGCGGTGAAACTTTGCGGGCTCCGCCCTGCACCCGCAAGGGACAATGTCCCTTGACCCTCTTTCGAGGCTCCTTTGTGCAAAGGGAGCCGTCATGCGCAGCATGACTGAGGGATTGTTTTGTCTGTATATCCGCGTTTCGCTCAATAAAGCAATAAAGCAACAAAGCAATGAGGGCGGCTTCTCAAAGCAAAGTGTCATATTCCGCATACAGTGCGTCGACGCGGCGTTTGATTTCTTCCAGGCGCTCGCATTTTTCTTTGAGCAGGGCGTAATTCCCCGCCACCTCGGGCAGGGCGAGTTGGCCGTTGATTTCGTTTTCCTCGCCTTCGAGCGCCGAAATTTCCGTCTCGATTTCTTTGATCCGCAGGCGCTTTTTCGTTTCCGCGGCGCGTTCCTCTTTCGTGCGGTAGCCCGTTTCCCTGGGTTTGGGCGCGGCGTCTTTCGGGCTTACTTCCGCTTCTTTTTGGGCGGCTTTGCTCGCCGTATATTCGTCGTACCCGCCCGCAAACAGCGAGGCGGCGCCGTCTTTCAGTTCCAGGATCTTGCCCGCCAGGGCGCGGATGAAATATCGGTCGTGGGAGACGAACAGAAGGGTGCCGTCAAATTGTCCCAAAGCGTCTTCCAGGCTTTCCCGCGCGGGCAGGTCGAGGTGATTGGTCGGCTCGTCGAGGACGAGGAAGTTTCCGCCTTCGCACTCGAATACGGCGAGGGCGAGCTTGGCACGTTCGCCGCCCGAAAGCATCCGCACTTTTTTGTCCATGTCCCCGGCGTCCAGCTTTGCCCGGGCGAGAATGTTGCGCACCCGCGTCTGGTCCCAGGCGACGTGCCGGCCCCAGAGTTCCTCCAAAACGGTGTTTTCGGGGTTCAGGTTTGCGTTTTCCTGGTCGTAGTGGGCGATTTTTACAAATCTGCCCGTTTTCACGGCGGGATTTTTTCCGCGCACGATCTCCTTGACGAGCGTGGATTTTCCCGTGCCGTTGTCCCCGACGACCGCGCATTTTTCGCCGCGGCGCAGGGTGAAGGACACATTTTTCAGAAGGGGCTTGTCCCCGGCGTACAGGTTCAGCCCGGATACTTCCAAGACCTGCTCGTACGGCTTTTCCGCATAGGGGAAGGAAAAACGGGGCGGGGAGGGCGGCAGTTTGGGCTTTTCGACAAGCTCCATTTTTTCCAGTTTTTTCACGCGGCTCAAAGCCGATTTCGCCGTCGTCGCGCGCACGAGGTTTCTGTCCACGTAGTCCTGTAAGTGCGCGATCTCTTCCTGCTGCTTTTCGTATTCCTTTTGCTGCCTCGCCGTCTTTTCCGCTTTCAGCTGCTTGTATTTGGTATAATTGCCCTTGAACACGCAAAGCTCTCTGTTTTCCAGCTCGTAGACGGAGCGCACCGTGCGGTCGAGAAAATACCGGTCGTGCGAGACGGTGAGAATGGCGCCCTTGAAGCCGTCGAGATATTCTTCCAGCCAGAAGAGGGTTTTGAGGTCGAGGTGGTTGGTCGGTTCGTCGAGAATGAGCAATTCCGGTTCTTCAAGCAGCAGCCGGCAGAGTTTGAGACGGGTCTTTTCGCCGCCCGACATGGTGGAGATGCGGCGGTCGAAAAATTCCGAGAAGCCCATGCCGTTGAGCACCGTGCGGATGCGCACTTCGTAATGGTAGCTGTCCCGCGCCGCCACGCGGCGGTTGAGCGCCTCGTACCGCGAAGAAAGGGCGCGGTATTCCTCCGTACCCTCCGCCGTACGGGAAATTTCCTCCTCCAGCCGGCCGAGCGATTCCAGCGCGCGGATGTCCTCGGAAAAGACGGCGCGCATTTCCTCGAAAACGGTGTTTTCCGAGTCGTAGCCGCCGTTTTGGGCCAGGTATCCGATGCGGATGCCGTTCTTTTTGAAAAGTTTGCCCGATTCGGGTTCCAGCTCGGACAAAATCAGGCGCAGGAGAGTGGTTTTTCCCTCGCCGTTGGGGCCGATGAGCCCTACCCTGTCCCCCTCGGACAGCGTGAAGCAGATATTTTCGAGCAGCGGGTTTCCCGCATAGCCGAACGAAAGATTTTCGGCGGAGATCAGCATGGTTTTCCTCCGTGGTCGATTGAAAAGACAGATTTTGCACAAACTCGGGATATGGATTATCGGAAAAAACTCGAACGGGTGCGTCGCCTGGAAGAGGAGATCGCCTCCGCCGATCCCGCCCGCGCCGCCCGACTCACGCGGGAGATCGTGCGGCTGAAAGCCGCCGTGTTCCGCAAAATGTAGCGCGCCGCGGCGCGCGGGAAGTTTTTCGGTCGGATTTTTCCGCCCGACGCCCGATCAGTAATCCCAGGACGGAATGTATTTTTCGCCCGAGGAGGAGAGCTTTTGCGCAAACAGCCTTTCGATGCCCAGCGCAAACGCTTCGTCCAGCACCCGACCGTATTCCCGCGCCGTGACGGGGCGCTTCAGCTCCGGAAAGCCTTCGAGGTCTCCGAAGGGAGTGTATTGGCTCATGAGGCTGAGATAGGCGGTTTCGGGCATTTCGCGCTTGAACCAGCGCAGGACGGCGACGGAATCGTTTACGCCCAGCGGCATGACGAGGTGCCGCACGATGAGCCCCGAAAGCATTTTTCCCTCTTCGCTCATGCGGAGGGGCTTTTTTGCCATGAAGGAGAGCGCTTCCGAGGCGCGGGCAAAATAGTCCGCCCGGCCCGTGTACCGCTCGGAGAGGGCGGGCGAGACAAATTTCATGTCCGGAAGATAGATGTCCACGTATTCGTCTATGAGGCGGAGCGCCTCCACCGAATCGTATCCGCCCGAGTTGTAGACGACGGGGATTTTCGGCCGATAAAGCTCGAATGCCGCCACCAGGTAAGGGATGACGTGCGAAGGGGTCACGAGGGAGATATTGTCCGCGCCCGCGTCCTCCAATTCCCGAAAAATGTTCGCGAGTGCGGCCGGGGTGACTTCTTTGCCCCGTTTCGCGCGGGAGACCTCGTAATTCTGGCAGAAGGCGCAGCGCAGGTTGCAGCCGCAGAAAAAGACGGTGCCGCTTCCCTTTCGGAAAGAAATGCAGGGTTCCTCGAAGGGGTGAAGATAATATTTTGCGATTTTCGGAGCGGCGGCGCCGCAGGCGCCCGTTTCGCCCGCCGCGCGGTTCGCCCCGCAGGCGACGGGACAGAGGGCGCAGCGGGAGGGAAGCGCCGCTTCTCCCCGGATGTGCGTTTCCATAACCGTTCCATTATACCACGGCGGAGAGGAATTTGCAAGCAAAAGGGAGAGAAATCGCGGGAAGAATGCGCCGCGGGTATACGAATGGGTTGACAAAAACGCGCCCGGGTAGTATAATAAAAGCTCCGTACGGGTTTTGCGCGGCCGCCGAAAGCGCGCCCGGCGGAAATTCGCGGGCAAATCCCAGCCGCCCGCGGACGAACTATGTTAAAAAGAGGATTTTTTACATGAAAAAGTTTTTTACCAGCGAAAGCGTCACCGAGGGGCATCCGGATAAGGTGTGCGACCAGATTTCCGACGGCATTCTCGACGCGATTCTGACCCAGGACCCGATGGCGCGTACGGCGATAGAATGCTGCGCCGCGTACGATCAGCTTCTGATCATGGGCGAGGTCACCACGGCGGCGAAGGTGGATTACGAGGCGACGGCGAGGGAAATCATCCGCCGCATCGGCTACGATTTCGGCACCTTCGCCTGGGACAAGTGCCGCATTACGGTGGCGATTCACGAGCAGTCTCCCGATATCGCGATGGGGGTCAATTCCTCGGTGGAGAACAAGACGGGGGGAAGTTCGGCGGAGGATACGCTCGGCGCGGGGGACCAGGGCATGATGTTCGGTTACGCCTGCCGCGAAACGGAGGAGCTGATGCCCCTGCCCATCATGCTTTCCCACAAGCTCGCCATGCGGCTGAGCGAGGTGCGCAAGAGCGGGCTTCTGCCCTATCTCCGCCCGGACGGAAAGACGCAGGTGACCGTGGAGTACGAGGACAAGCGCCCCGTGCGCGTGGATGCG
The DNA here is from genome assembly GCA_944375795.1 of uncultured Clostridia bacterium. GTDB lineage: Bacteria > Bacillota > Clostridia > Christensenellales > Borkfalkiaceae > Scatosoma. Next base: position 9,341 of record CALWAU010000117.1, read on the forward strand.
GTGGTCATTTCTTCCCAGCACGACGCGAAGGTGACGCAGGAAAAACTGCGCGCGGACCTCAAAAAGTACGTCGCGGACGAGGTGATTCCCGCGGCGCTGCTCGACGGAAACACGAAATTTTACATCAATCCCACGGGCAGGTTTGAAATCGGCGGGCCGCAGGGGGATTCCGGCCTGACGGGCAGAAAGATCATCGTGGACACTTACGGGGGCAGATGCGCGCACGGCGGCGGCGCCTTCTCCGGCAAGGACTGCACCAAAGTGGACAGAAGTGCCACCTATTTCATGCGCTATATCGCCAAAAACCTCGTGGCGGCGGGGCTGGCGGACGAGGTGGAGCTCCAGGTGGCCTATGCGATAGGCGTCGCCAATCCCGTTTCCGTGTTTGCGGACAGTTTCGGCACGGGCAGAGTGGCGGACGATAAGCTTGCGGAAATCGTGAAGAAGGAGTTTGACCTCCGTCCCTATGCGATCATCCGCGAGCTGGGCCTTCGCCGTCCCATTTATGCGGCGACGGCGGCGTACGGGCATTTCGGCAGGAGCGATTTTCCGTGGGAAAAAACGGATCGGGCGGAGGCGCTCAAAAAATATCTGCACTGAGGGCGCCCGCGCAGGGGAAACATTTTTCGGGAAACGCGAGAGGTGTGTCCGGGGACAAAACCAAACGAACCGACAAAAACAAAACTCCGTCTGCGGAAAGCGGGCGGAGTTTTTCCTGTTTCGGGCCCCGCGGACGGGCGGCAGGGGCCGCCATTCCGGAAATTGCCTTTCGCGTGCATATGGGCTTATGCACCTGTGCGCATGCGCTGCGGTACGGGGTATCGGTTAATTCCGCACGGAAAAATTTGTTTTTTCATGCCCGAACGCTTGACAAACGTAAACTTTTTATATAAAATAAAGTTTACATAAAGGAGGCGGAGCATGGACGCGGAACGAAAAAAGGCGGAAGGAACGGAGAAGGCCGTAGCGGAGAAGGGCGGGCGCAGGCGGAGCGCCGCGCGCGATTTATGCCGTATCGCGCTGTTTGCGGCGGTAATTGCGGTGTGCGCCTGGATTTCCGTCCCCGTCGGGGAAATTCCCGTTACGCTGCAGACGATGGGGGTATGCCTCGCCGCGGCGTTTCTGGGTTGGAAACGGGGCACGGCGGCGGTGGCGGTATACATATTGCTGGGGCTTTGCGGCGTGCCCGTATTTGCGGGGTTTACGGGCGGGATCGCCAAGCTGGTTTTGCCGACGGGCGGGTATATCGTGGGATTTTTGTTTACGGCGCTGATTGTGGGCGGGGCCGCCGACGCCGTCGGCGAAAGGATAAAAAACACCTGGGCGCGGGCGGGGATTCTGGCGGCGGCGATGGCGGTCGGCATCGCCGTCTGCTACGCGTTCGGGACGGGATGGTTTCTCGCGCTTTATCGTATGTCGGACAGGGCGATGACGCTTGCGGGGGCGCTTTCGATGTGCGTCGTTCCTTACCTGCTGCCCGATCTCGTCAAAATTGTCGCCGCCGTTCTGATTGTGTCCGCGATGAAAAAGTACGTGCGGAAGTAATTTGCGCGCTTCGCCCCGCTGAAACGGATGCCCTCGCAGACAATCCCCCCCCTTCACTTTCCCCCCTTTACACAAGGGGGGCTTGTTTTATGGTATTCCTTCCATTCGCACAAAAGGGGCTTGTTTTATGGTATTTCTTTCATTCGCACAGGGGGCTTGTGCGGTGTTTCCCTCTCCTTCGGCAAAAAGGGGAGACCGAGAAGAGGCTCCTTTTGCAAAGGGGCGGCAAAGCGGCTT
>CALWAU010000118.1 GCA_944375795.1 uncultured Clostridia bacterium
CGTTGGAGAATTGTACGGCGGCGGAGGAGTTCGCCTTCGGGCAACGCATACGTGTGGAGGAGGGAAACGCGGATCTTTACGTCCTCCTCTCCCCGCTCGAAAACGTCCGGAGTGTGCGTATCGACGAGGGGAACCCCGACTACTTCGCGGGAAACGACTGTGTGGTGGACCGGACGGACGGGCGGCTCGTATACATTCCTTCCGCGCTCGGCGGCAGGATAATTTTGCCCGACGGGACGGTGCGCACGGACGACGACCCCGTATTCGGCAAAGGGGTGACGGAAATCGTCTTTCCCGACACGTTCACCTATTTCAATACAGTGAGTGCCTTCGGATGCGAAGGGCTGAAATCGCTCGCGTTCGGCTCGCCCGATTCGCTCACCGTGGTGAGCAACGCCACGGACGTCCTGACCGAGCTGGAGAGTGTCACGTTCGGAAATATCCGTTCGCTCACCTGTCAGGTGAGTGCGTTTTCTCGCGGCGCGCTCGGCACCGTCCGCCTGCCCGATACGCTGGAAGTGATAAACGGCATTTTCACCGTCTGCTCCGCGTTTGAAATAAGCGAGGACAACGCGTATTTCGACACCGAGGACGGCGTTTTGTATGACGAGGGCAAAAAGACCCTCATCGCCTGGCCGGCAAAGTCCGACACCAAAAATTTCAGGGCGCCCGATTCCGTGACGGCGATTGCAGCGAATGCCTTTTACGGCTCCTCCCTCGAGACGGCGACGTTTGCCGAGGGGCTGACCGAAATCGGAACTGCCGCGTTTGAATATTGCAGATACCTGACATCCTTCCGCGCGCCGGGGGCGGCCATCCTCGTCGCGGACAGCGCCTTCCGGGATTGTTCCTCCCTCTCCGTATTCGATGCGGCGGTGGCGGGGATGGGTCCCTATGCCTTTTCGGGAGCCGTGTTGGAGGAAGTGACCTTCTCCGATTCCCTCACCTCTTTGGGGCATCATGCGTTTGAGGGGTGCCCCTTCCGGGAGGTCGCCCTTCCCTCCGGCTATACCGGGTCCGTCCCTTTGGGGTGCTTCTATGGCTGCGAATTTCTTTCTTCGGTCGACCTCGGCGGCGCGACGGGCGTCGGAAACGCCGCGTTCGGGGGCTGCGGGGCGCTGAGCTCCGTCGATTTGTCCGCGGTGAGCACGATCGGGGCACAGGCCTTTACGGAGACGGGGTTGGTCGAGGCGGAGAGCGCCGCGCTGACGAGCGTCGGCGAAATGGCGTTTGTAAATTGTTTCTCTTTGCGCGCCGTCGATTTCCCGAATGTCGCGTCGGTGGGGGAGGACGCCTTTCTCGACTGTTCCGCCCTGGAACAGGTGAACATCGCGGCGGACGCGAGGTTGGAGACCCGCGCCTTTTACGGCTGCTCGGCGCTGCAAAGTTTTTCGGGCGGGGTCTCCTACGTCGGCGGGAGCGCCTTTTACGGCTGCACCTCGCTCGAGGAAGTCGACCTGCGCTCGCAGGGATCCGTCGCGGTGGAGGGCAGCGCCTTCGTCAATTGCGGCGCTTTGCGATCGGTGCGCATCTCGGCGAAGAGCGTGCAGATCGCCCCGCTCACCTTCAACGGTTTCGACGGCTTGCGGGAGCTTTGTATAGAAGGGGAGGAAAGCATCGTCCTGGGCAATTCTGCCTTTGAAGGTTCGGGGCTGACCGGGATCTCCCTGTCGGCGCAGGACGTGGAGGTATGGGAAAACGCCTTTGCGGACTGCAAAGCGCTCGCCTCGGTATCCCTTTCGGGGACGGAGGTCGGGATTGGCGCCCGTGCCTTTGAAAACTGCACGGCTTTGGAGGAGGTGCGCGTGAAGGCGGAGAGCGGCTCGATCGGCGCCGCCGCTTTTGCAAACACGCCTCAGATGTCCGTGTATCTCGACGTTTCCGCCGAATACGGCTGGGAGGGAAAGGTGCCGGAGCATCTCACGGTCTATGTGCCCTCCGAGGTACGGGACGCGCTTTTGTCCTCGTGGCTGGTCAGCGCGGAACGGCTGATCGCCTACGATTTTTCTTAAATTTTGCCTATCCGGGAGAGTATGATACAATATATGCGACCGGGCAAAAGGCCTTTTTACCCGGTCGGAGGGGAGCGGCGGATGTTTCCGCCGCTCCTTTCCGCGCCCGTCCGCCGCATAGGCGGCGGCAAAGCCGCGCAAACTAACGGCATGGAAAAGAAGTTCAGGCTGCTGAAAGCGGAGGAGATCGAGGTCAGGGTAAAGCAGGCGTCGGAAAAGGGCGCGGTGGCGCTGGTGTACAAGACGTCGCGCGTGGATATGGACATTTTGGACGAGACGGTGGGCGCGGAAAATTGGGCGGACGACTATCGGGAAATAAAGGGCAATCTCTATTGCGGCATCGGCATTCGCGCGGGCGCGGGCGAACCCTTCGTCTGGAAGTGGGACTGCGGCGTCGAAAGCCGCGAGGACGCGGGCAACGAGAAGAAGGGGGAGGCCTCGGACGCCTTCAAGCGCGCGGGCGTCAAATGGGGCATCGGGCGGGAGCTGTACACCGCGCCGTTCATCTTTTTATCCGTTCCGACGCAAAAGGACGGGGGCAGGTATAGGCTGAGCGATCCTTTTGCCCGCTTCGACGTCGCGGAGGTGGGGTACGATAAAGCGCGCCGGATCTCCCGCCTCATCATCGCGGACGAACGCGGGCGGACGGCGTTCGAGTATCCCCGCCCGGCGGGCAGGGGGAAGGGGAGCGGAAAGTGCCGCAATTGCGGCCTTCGCCCCGAGGATTGGGAAAAGATAGGCTATACGGAGGAAATGCTGGAGGAGGCGGTGAAAAAGCGCACGGGCAAGCGGATAGAGGAGCTGGACGGGGAGGAATGCGCCCGCCTGCGCGATTGGCTGGACAAGGTGTACGAAAAGCGTCAGTTCTCCGGGCCGGAATTTTGAAAGGGCGAACGCATTTTTCTTGACAGGGCGGAGAAAGTCTGCTATAATAAAAGAAATCCGGCGGAGAGCGCCGGAAAAAAATCATCGGGAGGAACGGGGGTGTATATTTCTCTCTGCTGACAAGACGACGGGCGGAACGCGGCCGCGGAAAGGGAGGCTTTCCGGGCGCCGTCCGCAGTTTCGGCAGAAAGAGAATCCTGTTCGTATCCCGGCCGCCGTGCGGCGGCGGGACTGCGCGTTTTGCGGGAGGGCTTCTGCCCTTCCGTATTTTTTTGCGCGCGGGCGGCGAAAAAGAGAATCGGAGGTGCGTTTGATGACGATACGGTTTGACGGCGTTACGTTTGCATACCCCGGCAGCGGCGAAAACGTCTTTGAAAATCTTTCCTTCTCCGTGGATACGGAGTGGAAAACGGGGTTGATCGGGCGCAACGGGCGGGGAAAAACCACCCTCCTGCGCCTGATGGCGGGGGAGTTCGAGGGGGAATATTCGGGCAGTATCCGCCGCCCCGCGGGCGCGGAGCTCTTTCCCTGTCCCGTGCGGGAGGAGGACATGCCCGCCCTCGACGCGCTGGAGGAGCTGTGCGGCGCGGAGGAATGGCGGCTCCGGCGGGAATTGTCCGCGCTCGGGCTGCGCGGGGAGACGCTTTCCCTGCCCTTCTCGGCGCTCTCGGGCGGGGAAAGGACGCGGGCGCTGCTGGCGGCGATGTTTCTGCGGGAGGGGCGGTTTCTGTTGATAGACGAGCCCACCAATCACCTCGACGGGGAGGCAAAGGCGGCGATCGCCGCTTATCTGAAACAGAAGCGCGGCTTTTTGCTCGTCTCGCACGACAGGGAGTTTCTGGACGAATGCGTCGATCATATCCTCGCCGTCAACCGCTCGGACGTCGAGGTGCAGGCCGGAAACTATTCCTCCTGGCGGGAAAACGCCGACCGCCGCGAGCGTTTCGAGCGGGAGAAAAACGAAAAACTGCGCGCCGAAATCGGGCGGCTGAAGGACTCGGCGAGGAGGACGGCGGGATGGTCGGCCAGGACGGAGGCGGAGAAATTCGGCGTGCGCGATTCCGGCCTGAAAGCGGACAGGGGATACGTCGGGCATAAGGCGGCAAAGCTGATGAAGACCTCTAAGGTCATCGAGGCGCGTAAGCTGCGGGCGGCCGAGGAGAAGTCCGCCCTCCTGAAAAATCTCGAGGAGAGCGGCAGCCTCAAAATCTTCCCTTTGGAATTTTACCGCGACCGGTTGTTGGAAGTGAAGGATTTCGTCGCCCTCCGCGGCGGCGTCCCCGTTTCCCCGCCCCTCTCCTTTTCGATTTTTGCGGGGGACAGGGTTGCGCTCAACGGTAAAAACGGCAGCGGGAAATCCTCCGTTTTGCATGCCATTCTGGGGCGGGAGGCGTACCTCGGCAGCCTGGAGAAGCCGCCGCAGCTGAAAATTTCCTTTGCGGAACAGGAAGCGCGTCCCTCCGGCACGCCGGCGGAGTACGCCCGCGCCTGCGGCGTGGACGCGGCGCTGTTTTTCTCCGTGCTGGCGCGGCTGGGCTTTTCGGGAAAGGATTTTTCCGCCGATCTTTCCGAGGCCAGCGAAGGGCAGAAGAAAAAGGCCGTGTTGGCGCGCAGCCTGTCCGAGCGCGCGCACCTCTATGTCTGGGACGAGCCGCTCAATTTCATCGACGTGCTGTCCCGCGTGCAGATAGAGGAGCTCATTCTCGAGTTTCGTCCCACCCTTCTCTTCGTCGAACACGACGGCGCGTTTCGGAAGAACGTCGCCACGCGCACGGTGGAGCTCTGAACGAAAACGGCCGACAAAAGTTTTCTTGTAATAATCCTTTGTGACAATTTGCGAAAATTCTCATAAAATCATTGACAAAGCGCATAGAAATTGCTATGATAGGTATATCGAGAGTAGAAAAGCGGAAAAACGGGACTCTACTCGCGGTAGAGACACCGTTTTTCTCTATCGGGCCACGCGTTATCGGGGGTGAGCGGGGGCGAAAGGGCCCGTTCCGTTCGTGACGACGGCGGGGGAAAGAAGCCTTTTGCCGCGCTCCCTTGCGGAGGAAAGTTGCGCCGAAGGGGGCGGATGGCGCGTAGAGAAGGGGTGAACGGGGGTAGAATGGCGCTTTTTGCGAGTAGAGGAAAGGGAGGACGGAATAGGTTGAAAAATCGGCCGAGGGGAGATAAAATAATAACGGAATGCAAGGAGGCAGGGGGCGCGCCCTTTTCCGATCCCCCCGATCGTGAAGAAAAGCGCTTGTCTCCGCTACATCACAATGCGACGGAAGCCGGGAAAAACGCGGCTTCGGCCCCCCTTCGGGCGCGCGGGGCCGTCGGACCGTCGGAAAAGGAGTTTTTTATGTTGAACGAATCTGTACTCGCCGTACCGGAATTTTCCGGGGAGCCGTTGTCTATACCCGGTCGCAGGGGCTGGAACGAAGCGGATGCGCGCATCCATACGCCCCTGAAGGCGGAAACGGGGAAGTCGGCGGCGGGAAGGCCGGGCTATATCGCTTCCGAGGCGAAGAACGCGGGGGTCATCCCCATCTTTTTCGCGACGGACGACAACTATCTGCCCTTTCTCGCCGTGACGCTGGAATCCCTTCGGGAAAATGCCTCGCGGGAGTATCTCTATCGCATTTACGTGCTGCACTCGGGCGTTAGCCCCGATTACGAGGAAAAGATCCGCCGCTATTCGGAGGAGGGGTTCGAGGTATCCTTCGTCGACGTGACCGAGCGGCTGAAGGGCATTTCCTCCCTTCTGCACATGCGCGATTATTATACCTGCACCACCTATTTCCGCATCTTCATCGCGGGCATGTTCCCGCAGTACGATAAGGCGCTGTACCTCGACTGCGACACCGTCGTTCTCGGCGACGTCTCCGCGCTGTACAATTACGAGCTGGGGGACAATCTCATCGGCGGGGCGCCCTGCGAGGGCGTGAACAGCTTCGAGGTGTACAAGCGGTACGTGCGCGAGGTGGACGGGCTGAACCCCGACATGTTTTTCAATGCGGGCGTCATCCTCATGAACCTGAAAGCCTTTCGCGAGGAGGGCTTTTACGAGAGCTTTGCGGACCTCCTCAAAAAATATAAGTTCACCGTCATTCAGGACGAGGATTACCTCAACGTCCTCTGCCAGGACAGGGTTTTGCAGCTGCCCCGGGCGTGGAACAAATTCCCCGTTTCCCGCGACAGGCTCTCGCGGGAGGACCTGCGCATCGTCCATTACGGAATGACCTGGAAGCCCTGGCATTACCGGGACATCCCCTATAAGGAATATTTCTGGGAATACGCGGAAAAGACGGAATTTTATCCGCTCATCCGCGGGATTTTCGAGCGGTTTTCCCTCGCCGACATGCGCAGGGATATGTCCTGCGAGTCGGGCCTTCAGGCGCTCGCGCGCGGGGAAATTGCCCGCAAGGACGGGTATTTCAAGGTTTACGGAAAACGATACGGAAACGTGCGAAAAGGTTGAAATAAGGGCTGTTTTTTCGCAAAGGAAGGCACCATGGATTTGTCGAAGGTTTCTCCCGGACGCCGGGAGGTGTTGGAAAGGATTGCGCTTTACGAGCGGGAGCGCCGCTTTGACGAGGACGTCGAGAACGACCCGCCCGCGCCCGTCCTTTTGCCGGGAAAAGCGGATTATCTCACGAAAAAGCCGATAAATAAACTTTTGAGGCGGATCGCCAACGCGGTGGGGGACGGCTATTTCAAAAAGCTCGTCAAAAAGGGGATCATCGAGACGGAGTACGTCGGGGGCACGGAGCATCTCTCCGTGCTCGACAGGGGCGGCGCCGTGATCACCTGCAACCATTTTTCCGCCTATGACAATTATATCCTTTTCAACCCCATCCGCGGGCATATCCGCAACCAGCGGCTGTACAAGGTGATACGGGAGGGGAATTACACCAACTTTCCCGGGCTGTACGGGTTTCTGTTCCGGCATTGCGACACGCTGCCCCTCTCCTCCAATCCCCGCGCCATGATGGACTTCCTCTCCGCCGTGAATACCCTTTTGAAGCGCGGGGAAAAGGTGCTGGTCTATCCCGAACAGGGAATGTGGTGGAATTACCGCAAGCCCCGTCCCCTGAAAGCGGGGGCGTTCCGCATGGCGGTGCGCGCGGGCGTGCCCGTTCTGCCCATGTTCATCACGATGCGGGACGCGGACGACCTCGACGCCGACGGCTATCCCCGCCAGATTTATTCCCTGCACATCCTGCCCCCCGTCTATCCCGATTCTTCCCTCGGCGAAAAGGCCGCGGCGGAGAAGATGAAGGAAGAAAATTATCGGCTCTGGAAGGAAAAATACGAGGAAGTGTACGGCGTTCCGCTCGATTACGGCCCCGCCGCGGCGGAGAACGGCGCCGGGGAGGAGGACAAATGAAGCTCTATCTCTCGGCCATCGGCATCTGTATCGTTCTGGTTGCGGCCGTCAATATCCTGGCGGGTTCGCCCCTGTGGGCGCTCGGTTTCTGGCGGATGGCGGGTCTCATCGTGCTCGCCGCCGTCGCCGCGATCGCCGTGGACGGGCTGTTCGCCTTCCTCATCCGCCGCCTGCCCGCGAAGTGGTTTTCCTGCGAAAAGAAGGGGTTTGCCGCGTCGAAGGGAGAGAAGAAGTTTTACGAAAAACTCCGCATCCGCAAATGGAAGGATAAGATCCCCGAGCTCGGCCAGTTCACCAATTTTCATAAGGACAGAATCGCCGAGCCCAAAAACAACGCCTATCTCGAGAAGTATATGCTGGAGGCGGCGTATGGCGAGGTCATCCATATCGCGGGGGTGTTCGCGGGGTTTCTCGTCATTCTCTTTTTCCCTTTCCGGTTTATCCTCTGCCTCACCCTCCCCGTCGCGGTGGTAAATATCTTTTTCAACCTTCCTTCCCTGTTCATTTTGCGCTACAACTACTATAAACTCCGCGTCCTCTACGACGCCAACGAGCGCAAGGCCCGCCGCGCCGCAGCTTCGGAGGCCGCGGCCTCCGAAGCGACCCGGGCGCGGGAAACGGAGGAGGCTTCATGAGAGGGAAAGGCTTAGGCCCTTTGCCTCCGTCCGGGGCGGACGGCAAAAAAGAATTGTGAAAACTGTATGAAAAGTGGCGTTTTTGACTTGACAAACGGAAAAAGCGTGCTATAATAAAAATATATCGGAATTTCAGAAAAAACAACCGCCGATTCGGTTGACCGGAGAGCTCCGGAGCATATCGTTCGGGCGGTTTTTTCATGCGAATGCCGCCGCGGCTTTCGGCAAAAGGGGCGGCGGAAAAAACATCGGGAGGGAAGTTTTATGAAAACGGACGTAGTTATCGTGGGGGCGGGCCCCGCGGGCATCTTTACGGCGATCGAAATGCTCAGGAAGAACAGCCGGAAAAAGATCGTCATCGTGGAAAAGGGAAAGTCGGTGGAAAACCGCCATTGTCCCAAGGTCAAGACGCAGAAATGTATGAACTGCAAACCCTATTGCCACATCACGACGGGCTTTTCGGGCGCGGGCGCCTTTTCGGACGGAAAGCTCTCTTTAAGCTGCGAGGTGGGCGGCGACCTGCCCCAGCTCATCGGCGAGACGCTCGCCCAGGAGACCATCGATTATGCGGACAAAATTTATCTCGAATTCGGTGCGGACGAGCACGTCGAGGGGCTGAATCCGGGCGACGAGGTAAAGGAGATCCGCCTCCGCGCCATTCAGGCGGGGCTCAAGCTCGTGGATTGTCCCATCCGCCACATGGGCACCGAGAAGGCGCAGAGCATCTATCTCTCCATCGAGAGATATCTGCAGGAGCGCGGCGTGGAAATTCTGTTCGATTACGAGTGCAACACCCTCATCATCGAGGACGGCGCCTGCAAGGGGGTGTCCGTGACCAAGGCGGACGGAAGCAAAAGCCTCGAAATTTTCGCGGAGGATACCGTCGTGGCCACGGGGCGGCGGGGGGCCGACTGGCTGGAAAAGCTGTGCGAGAAGTACGGTGTCGAGCACGTGCCCAGCACCGTGGACATCGGCGTGCGCGTCGAGGTGCGCAACGAGGTGATGGAGACGGTGAACAAGGTGCTGTACGAGTCCAAGCTCATCGGTTATCCCAAGCCCTTCAAAAACAAGGTGCGCACCTTCTGCCAGAATCCCGGCGGCTTCGTCTCGCAGGAAAATTACGACAACAACCTCGCCGTCGTCAACGGCCACAGCTATAAGGAATATAAGTCGGACAACACCAACGTGTCCATTCTCTGCTCGCACAATTTCTCCTATCCTTTCAATCAGCCCATCGCCTATGCGCAGAAGATCGGGGAGCTGACCAACATGCTGGGGGCGGGGCACATCCTCGTGCAGCGCTTCGGCGACATTCTCGACGGCAAGCGCACGTGGGACAAGGAACTTTCCCGCTCCAATCTCCGCCCCACCCTCAAAGACGCGGTGGCAGGGGACATCACGGCGGCGATGCCCTATCGTACGATGATCAACATCATCAATTTCATTCAGTCGGTCGATTACGTCGTTCCCGGCTTTGCCGCCGCCGAGACGCTGCTCTATTCGCCGGAACTCAAATTTTACAGCAACCGCATCAAGATGGACACCGATTTCAACACCAACATCGCAGGTCTCCACTGCCTCGGCGATTCCAGCGGCTGGACGCGCGGGCTGATGATGGCTTCCGTGATGGGCGTCCTCATGGGCAGGAAGCTGGCTTGAAAGGGGCAGGGGAGAGATGAGTTATTACGAGCTGCCCGCGGAAGGACGGGGCTACTACCTGTTCGACCATCGCGCGCTGACCGGCCCGCGGGCGCATTTTCACGGCGCGATAGAGCTGGCGTTTGTCGAATCGGGCAGCGCGGAGGCGAGCATCGACGGCGAAAGCCGCGTCCTCACGGCGGGACAGGCGTGCTTTGCGGACAGTTTCCGCGTCCATTTTTATCGGGATTCCGATTCCTCGTCCGCCTATATTCTCGTCGGGGATAAGAGCTGTTTCGAGGACTTTTTTCGGGCGCAGGGGGACAGGGCGTTTCCCAAGTTCTTTGCTTTTTCCGATTTTGCTTTTCTCGAAAAGCTGTATTCTCTCTGCGGACAGCCGGGCAGGTATGCGGAGACCCTTTTGCGCGGGGCGGCGGAGATGCTTTTGGGCCGCCTTGCCGAAAGCGTGCCCCTCGAGAAGCGGGACAGGGACCGAAGTTCCGAGCTCGTCTGCAAGGTGCTCCGCTATGCGGAGGCGAACGTCGCGGAGGATTTGTCCCTCTCGGCGCTCAGCCGGCAGTTCGGCTACTCGCGCGAACATCTTTCCCGCATTTTGGGCCGATATCTACCCGAGGGCTGGAAGGGTTACGTCAACCGTCTGCGCGCGGTGCGGGCGGAGGAGCTGCTCGCGAAGGGCGAGGGGGAAAACGTCCTGAAAATCGCCTATGCCTGCGGCTTCGACAGCCCCAACGCCTTCTATCGCGCCTATCGGAAGGAATTCGGAAAAAATCCCCGCCGCGGGCG
>CALWAU010000119.1 GCA_944375795.1 uncultured Clostridia bacterium
TGGACGACAAATTTTCCTGGTATCGGATAACCTGCATTTATGACGAGAAGGATTTGACTTTCACCATGACCGCGACCAAGGAAAGCGACGGCGAATGGTCGTTTGAAAAGGAGCATAAACTGACGGCGCCCGTTACGTTCGGGGGACATGCGACCTACGGATTTACCATCGGCGCACAGTCGCACCTGGGCGAATGGGACGACGGGCATGCCAGCGCAGAACTCGGCGACGGAACGATTATATATCCGAATATATCCGATTTCAGAATTTATTCGGGCGTGATCGACGAGGCCGAAATGGAAAAAATTGCAAAGTACGACGAGGATAATCTGGCGGCGGAGGAGGAACCCGCCTACGATACCAATCCGATTGCCGCTTGGGATTTTTCGGACGAAACAAATATCGGCGCGGATACGATGGGGAATATAAATCTCATTCTGAAGAGTGCGGATGCGGCGGATTACGAGTTGACGGACGGCGCATTGACATTGAAAAACAACAATTTGCTCTATGCCGGAGATCTCGGGGGCGGAGAGGATATTTCCGATAAACTGACGTCGTTTACGCTCGCTTTTGACGTAAAGACGGAGAAGCCTGCGGATTCCGACGAGCACGATATCGTTTCCTCGGCGCGCTATGGGGACGGTTTCCGCGTTACGCGCTGCGACAATCAGCTGCGCGTATATTTCGGGGGCGGAAACAATATTGTGGCGGATAACGTATTTTCGGATACGGCACAATGGCAGACGATTATCGTGACGGGAGACGAGGCGAAAAATTATATAGCCGTCTACGTCAATTCGCCCGAGGATACGGAAGCGACGTTGATCGGCAGTTCGTCGGATAAGGCGGTCGTTTTCGGTTCGGAACTTTGCCTGACATTCGGGGGATGGTCGAAATTCGGCGCGGAGGATTGGGCGTATACAAACCCTGCTCTGGATAACATCAAGCTGTACGACTTTGCTTTCACTTCCGCGCAAGCCACGCAACTTCTCGTCGAAGGCAAAGTACAGACGGCAAATACTCCCGTTAAAGAAATCAAGAAGGTTACTTCTTCGACGGAGGTCCCGGCCGAGGCCTCCGAGGCGGAGATTCTCGCGGCGGAAGGACTTCCCCGCACGGTGGAGATCGTCAATGAAGCAAATGATACGCTTACGGCAAATATTCTCTGGACCGGGGCGGAAAAAGGAGAATTTTCCGTCGTTCTCACGGGATTCATATACGGCCCCGGCGTGAATAATTACGACAATACGAAAGTTTCCCTCACGCTTGGCTACCTCCTTTCGGAAGGTGACGTGCAGGAAATTCTTCCGTTGGTATGGTACGAATTTAAGGACGGAGAACAGATCGGCAAGGATTCCATGGGCAATTTTGACCTGGAGATAGGCGGAAACGGACAAATCGGCTATGACGCCGACGGACAATATGTGACCTTTACGAGGGAAAACGAATCCTTCCTGTATGCGCCCGCGATTACGGGAAATTCCGATTGGAGCGATCTGGTGAAAGGCGCCTATACGGTTTCCTATACGCTGCGCGCGGATAACGAAATTCAGGCGGGAGATCGCTATGCAATTACCGCGGGCCCCTACGGAGAGGCGTTCATGATCTACGGATGTTACAGCGGCTATGAAGTCGTGTATTCCGCAGGCGGCGCAAACGAGCATAAGGTTCGCTTTGATACGGGTAGCCATAAAGATCAATGGGTGACGATTACCGTTACGGTAAACCCCGAAACTTCAACCTTGGGCTTCTATGTCAACGGCGCTCTTTTCGCCGAAAGGACGATAGCCGATTGGCAGGGATTTTCCCGGACGGATTTGTATTCGTTTACGATAGGCGGACAGGGCACTATCAACGGTGCGGACGGCGCGCAGTTTTTTGAAGGCAGTATCTCGGACGTCAAAGTGTACGATTTTGCTCTCTCCGCCCGGAACGTGCGCGATCTCTATGAAAATGCGGACAGTAAAACTCCGTTTTCTTCCTATGCAGCTTATCGCACGGTGACAAAAATTGAAACGGATACGGTGGACGTCGATCTCGTGCTCAGTTCCGATAACGGAATCGAAGATATTCTCGCCGGGCTGCCCGCTTCCGTGACGGTGACGGACAGCGCCGACGAAACGCAAGTTTGTCCCGTCATTTGGCTGGGCGCGGAGAACGGAAAAATTCTCGGCTATGTTCAGGGATGTGCAGCGGCGAATGTGCAGGGGCTGCGTGCGGAGGTACAGCTTTCGTACGTAATAGAGTTCGGTGCGCTGACGAATGCGTCTTTTGCAGACATTAAGGTGGACGGCGTCGATTATGCGGCCGGTACGGCCTTTGCGGCAGGTGAGGAAAAGACGCTTACGTTCAAGGTTACGGCGACGGAAGGATATAAGGTCTCTTCCGTGGCCTGCAACAATCAGAAACTCGAGCCCGACGCTTCGGGATTATATACGGTATCCGTAAACGATTACAGCTCGGTTGTGGCATATATCTCTCCCGAAGAATATACGATTACCTATGTGCTCAATAACGGCGAAGAAAACGAAACAAAAATTTACGCCTACGGCGAAACGGTGGAGCTTGACACTTATTTTACCAAAGAGGGATACATATTTGCCGGATGGTATGCAAACGAGGATTTGTCCGGCGAAGAAGTGACGCAAATCGATTCTCTCCATCCTTCCGATATCACTCTTTATGCGAAATGGGTTGAGGCGGGGGCGCAGGACAACTCTTCAGCAAGTGGTTCGGACGGTACTTCCGAAGGAAGTTCTTCGGTGACGGAGAGCGGCTGCGGCAGTGCGTTTGCGGCATCTTTTGCGGCGTTTGCGGCAGCCGGTTTTGCGGCAGTGCTTCTCGCAAAGAAGAAACGCAAAGAAGATTGAGCCATCAACGGCAGACCCGGAAACGGAAAAGCACTTTGCATTTTTCGTCAGAATAAAATGCGAAGTGCTTTTGCGCTCCGGAAGATTCGGACGGGAGATCATGATATGAAGATGAAATTTTTTCGGAAATTTGCCGCGCTTGCGGCGACGGCTGCGGCCATAGCGGTTTGTTGGAATCCTTTATGCGCGTCGGTATATGCGGAAGGTCTCGAAAACGGAATCAAAATGAATACGATTTTTTCCGATCATATGGTTCTGCAAAGGGATAAAAAAGTGGAAATTTACGGGGAAACGGCCGCCGGAGCCTCGGTGAAGGTAACCTTTAAGGGACAGGAAAAAACTTGCACGGCGGACTCGGACGGAATCTTTTCCGTGTATCTCGACGAAATGGAGGCAGATGCACAAGGCTCGGTGCTTACGGTGACGTCCGGTTCTTCACGCCTGGATTTCTCCGACGTGCTCGTGGGAGAGGTGTATTACGGTTCCGGCCAATCAAACATGGCATATCCCTTCGAAGAACATACGTATGCAGAAAGCGTAATCAAGAACGATCCTTCTTACGGAGAGGACTATGAAAAATATAACAATCAGCCCTCTTATCTGGAAAATTATAAACGATACGGCAAATATCACCTTCTGCGTTTTTATATGCAGAAGATGATGCCGGAAACGAACGGCGTAAACAATAAAGGAGTACAGAATACCTGGTTGGAAGCGGAGAGCGTCGAGGATTTGAACTATGTGAGCGTTACGGCAGTGGCCTATGCAATTCATCTCTCGGAAAAGCTCGGGGATATTCCGGTGGGCGTAGCCGTGGCGGCGGTGGGCGGATCGCAGATCCACGAGTGGATTTCTCCCGATTCGGCGGCGGAAATTTTCCCCGGGAGCGGAAATTCCACGCTTTCTCAGCGGTATACCGATATGCTCGTTCCGATGGGGAGGTTTACCTGTCGGGGAATTTTGTGGTACCAGGGGGAGTCGGACGTTTACGGGGATTTGGAAACCTATCGCGATTGTTTTACCGCCTGGACGGAAGATACACGCAGCTTTTTCGGAAACGGGGATTTGCCGATTATTCTTTTTCAGCTGCCTCAGTACGAAGATTCCGGGTGCAAAGGACTTTGGGCACCATTCCGGCAGCTGCAGGAGGAACTTGTTACCGAAAACGACAATGTGTATTTGGTCTGCGGAATAGATCTCGGGGATCATACCAATATCCATCCTCTTGAAAAATGGGAATTTTGCGAACGGGCAGCGGGACTGGCGCTCGAATATATTTACGGGGAAGAATATGGCGGTTCCGGCTCTTACGGAAAGAGTCCCGCAGTTTCGGGACTTTACAGGAAAAAAGGGACGAAGCGCGTCTATATGCGTTTTGACGGCGCTTCGGAAATTTCTGTGAGCGAAGGGATAACGCGCGGACTCATCGCTACCACAAATCGGCAGAGCTATGCGGAAATAGATCGTTTTGAACAGGTGGATTCCGATACGATTGCTTTCGATACGGGGCTCAAATATATCGGCTATCTGCAAAATAATATCTTCGGTTACGATACGGCTTTCATATACAACGAATACGGGCTTCCCGTCGGGCCGTTTGCAGACAGAGAGGTGACCTCTTACGATTTCGATGTGACTCTGACGCTCGAGGGATGCGAAACGGATGGCTTTGAACGCTATTTTGCCATGGACGGAGAAGAGATAAGTTTCCGGATTATTCCCGAGGAGGGATATGAACTCGATAGCTTTACGATAAACGGCGAGGAGCGGCCGTTCGGAGACGGCAGCGCGGTATTTGAAATTCGGGAGGACACTTCGGTGGTCTGTCGTTTCCGGCCTGCGGAAACGCAACCGCCGGAATCGTCGGACAGCGACTCCGGAAACGGTGCGGATGCATCGGACGGCGATTCCGAAATCAGTTCCTCCGAAAATACGGAAAGCATTTTTTCCGGGAGCGGAGGCGGCTGTGGGAGCGCGACGGTTCCGTCGATAGCGTTCGGGCTGCTCTCATTATTCGGGACAATCGCTCTGGAGGGGAAAAGGCGGAAATAGTGTTCCGATATCGATAAAGCCCCTCTTTTCCGATGATCCCGGAAAAGAGGGGAAGGCGTCAGCGAATGGGATTTCCGTCTACATCGCTGGATATATAATCGCCGTCAGGTGGATAATGGCGATAAGGTTGCTTTGCAAAATCGTTTCTGTAAGCCGTCGGAGTAATGCCCGTTTTTGCCTTGAATTCATAGATGAGTTGCTGTCTGTTGTTGAAACCGACATGACCGCAGATTTCATCGACGGACAACGAGGTTTCCAGCAAAAGTTTCTTGCATTTTGCAATGCGGTAATTGTTGAGGTATTGCAGAATGGATACCCCCGTATGCGAGTTGAAAAGTCGTTGAAGGTATCCTTTCGTGATACCTGTGTGGGCGGAAATTTCTTCCACCGTGAGCGGTCGGTTGAAATTGTTTTTGATAAACGCCTGTGCTCGCCGTATATAATTGATGCCCGTACTGATTTCCGAGTTGGAGAAGCATTTGTCCAGCTCTATAAGCAATTGAATGAGCCGCGCCTGCAGGTTGCATTCGTCGGCGAGAGTGGGGTTTTCAGCCTGTGCGCTCGCAAGGTTGATGTAGCGCACGAGATAATGTTCCACGTTTTCTCCGTCCAATGCGATGATGTATCCGGGAGAAGAATGAAGAAATCTCCGAAGGCCCTCAAAACGTTCGAAAAAGGCACGGGGATCGAGCCGGATAAGTCCGTCCAGTTCTCTGTCTTTGCCGTAGTGGGGTTCCGGCTTCCATTCCAGATTGGAAATAAAGGTGGGCGTATCGCTTTCCACGTGCATTCCGTGGATGATGCCGGCATCGATCAAAACAAACTGTTTTTCATAAAGCACGATTTGTTCCGTTTTCGTCTCGTTTGCTCTGCTTTTGCTGACAATTTCCAGAACAAATTCTCCCTTTCGGCAGTACATGATTTCTATGTAGGGATGGCAGTGATGCGCCATTTCAAAATTTTTGTGAAAGGTGTCGTGATAATAGGAATGGGCAACGAGATCGCAGTTGCGGAGTTCCCGGAGGCGTTTGTATTCCATACGTTTTCCCTCTTTTATGACATGTGGATAAAGTATTAATATTATAGCATAAAGAAATTATTTTGTCAAGTCGGCAGAAAAAACGGAAAATCGAAGGTTACAATGGCGGAGTGCCTGGCGGGAAAGAATGAATTTTTTTCATTTTTCCTGTCGGAAATCGTGATAATAAATGAAAAATTCATATTGACGGAAGGAAAATCTCATGTTATAATAAATTCCGAAAAAAGTTTTCATCCAAAAAAGGAGGTGGGTTTCTTTTGAAGACTTTTTCCGATGTAAAAACCGAAGCGGAAGCGGCGGAAGAGAAAAAGAGACAGAAACATAAAAATTTCAGGAGAAGGCTCATAGAGCACAAATTTGTCTATCTCATGATCATCCCCGTCGTTTTGTCCTATCTGATTTTTTCCTATTATCCGATGTACGGCCTGGTTTTGTCTTTGAAAAAGTTCCGTCCGTCGCAGGGAATCATAGGCAGCGATTGGGCAAATCCGCTTTTCGTGCATTTTCAAAGCGTATTTTCGGCGCCGTATTTCTGGCGTTCTATAAAAAATACGTTGGTTATCAGCGGACTGAAAATCTGTTTTTGTTTTCCTGCGCCTATCTTGCTCGCCCTGTTTATGAACGAGGTTCGTTTGTCGGGGTATAAAAAGGGGATCCAGACGATTGTATATCTGCCCAATTTTATTTCCTGGGTCATCTTCGGCAGTATCGTATACGACATTTTTGGTTACGAGGGAATCGTGAACAATCTGTTGGATGCGATGGGCTTCTCGCGCAAAGCATTCATGTCGGATACGGGTTGGTATTATCCCATCCTTATCGGTTTTACCATTTTGAAGGACGCCGGATGGGGCTCCATTATCTATATGGCGGCGATCAGCGCAGTTTCTCCCAATTTATACGAGGCAGCGACGATTGACGGCTGCGGTCGGTTTCGCATGATGCGGAGCGTTACGATTCCCTGTATCAGCGGCATCATCACCATACAGTTTCTGCTTTCCATCGGAAATATCATGAATGCGGGCTTCGATGCGATTTTCAATACTTATAACGTACAAGTCTATGATGTGGCGGATATCCTTGATACCTATATTTACCGTACGGGCTTCGGGGACGGCGGCAATTTTGAAATGGCTACTGCCATCGGGCTTTTCAAATCGGTCATCAATTTTGCTTTGCTCCTTTCCGCAAATTTTATCGTAAAGAAAATCAACGGAGTGGGAATTTATGAACTGGACGATTGAAAGTGAGCGTCTGAAAAATATTCGTCGTTTTTCGGAAATTGTTTACGACAGGAGGGCATAGTCATAAAATGCAGTCGATAAATACAAAATCCGCAAGGTCCGTACATTTGGGTCAGAAGGGCACGGGAAAAAGGAATACACGGCGTAAAAGGCGGGGACTCGGAACGTTTGATATTGTGAATATGTTTCTGCTCGGAGTGTTTGCTTTGCTGTGTCTGTACCCGTTTATCAATATTTTGTTTACCTCCTTTTCCACGGAGGTGGATTATTATCAGTCCACTTTTTTGGTGATCCCCAGGCATTTTACTTTTGAGGCGTACCGATATATATTTTTGGAGGGCGGAATCCTGCACGCGTTTTTTATCTCAGTCGGAGTTTCGGCGGGGAGCGTGATTTACAGCATGATCCTTACTTCCCTCGGCGCCTATGCGCTTACGAAGAGAGATATGCCCGGTAAAAACATTCTTTTTACCTTTATACTCATTACGATGTTTTTCGGCGGAGGCGTGATTCCTTTCTTTCTCGTGTTAAAGGATCTCGGTATGTACAATTCGCTTCTGGGGCTCGTTATCCCTTTCGGTATCGATACGTATAACATGATTCTGATGAGAAACTTTTATGCAAATGTACCGGGGGAGGTCATCGAATCGGCAAAGTTGGACGGCGCCAACGATTTTGTGATTCTGTTCCGGCTGATTATGCCTCTTTCCCTGGCGGGAATCGCCACGATCGCGCTGTTCTATTTTGTGGGAAAATGGAACGAATGGTATTGGCCCATGCTCCTTCTGAAGGACGAGGAGCTGTATCCGCTGTCTCTCAAGCTGCGAAATATCCTGTCGGATATGCAGGCGGCGGATTATTATACGTCTATCGGTGTCGATTCCGAGAAGTTGTATTCGCACGGTCAGGACTCGGCGTCCATCATCGTTTCGATACTGCCAATTCTTTGCATCTACCCCTTTGTGCAGAAGTATTTTGTAAAAGGCGTGATGCTCGGGGCGGTAAAGAGCTGAAAATAAAAAATTCAGGAGGAAAACCATGAATAAAAAATGTAAACAAATTGTTTCCGCCGCTTTTGCGTGCGTGCTGGCTTTGTCCGTTTTTTCGGGCTGCGGTTCCCGTCAGACGCAGACGGGAGAAGGCGGACGCGTCATTTATCCGGGCGGAGAGGGCATGGACGACAATCGGCTCACTATTTTTCGCTGGAATTTTTCCGGCGTGAATTCGGCGAGAAAATCCAACACGGAAATATACAAGACGCTTAAAGAAAAGGCGGGAATGAATCTGTATGCTTCTACCGCGGGCGCCTCCGATTGGCAGACCAAACTGAACACCATGTTCGCCACCCAGATGCTGCCCGATATCTTTGTCAGCATGGGGCCCGAAAAGCCTAAAATTTACAGCGACATGATAGATGACGGCGTGTTGATCTGTGTTTCCGATTTCGTCAGCGAAACGAAATATCCCAATATCTACAATCATCTCCAGAAATACGATTTTCTGGCGTCCAATCCCTATTATTCCAACGGGAAGCACTATTCTATTCCCGTCAGCCACACCTTGGAACATACGATGTATGTCCGTCTCGACTGGATCGATAATCTTAACGAGGAATCCAAGCTGCGTTCGATCATTGCGGACGAGCAAAATATTTCCGAATCGCAGGTGACGTCGGAGATGCTCGAGACATGGAAATTCACCGTTCCCGAAAATCTCCTTGAGTTTTACCGGCTCTGCCGTGCATTTACTCTTTACGATCCCGACGGAAACGGAAAAGACGATACCTATGGCTATACTTCTGCCGGAGGGGACGATCTCTTTGCCGATTCGTGGATGTTCATTGCTTTCGATGCGGGGTATAACTATATGATCGACCCGGACGGGGACGGCAGGTACGAAGCGAGTTGGACGGCAGACAACACAAAAAAGGCGATATCCTTCTTCAATGACCTCTATAAATCGGGGTATGTCGATCCCAGCTGGTACGAAAACAGCACGGACGACAAGCAGACGGCATTCGCCAAGGGAAAGGCGGGCATGATGGAAGGACACGCCTGGTATAACACCATCGTGCGGGGATATATTTCCGCCAATACGACGGCTACCTCCAAGCCTACCATCGAGGAGGCATCTTCGCGGATCGGCATGTTCAATCCGCCTGCGGGACCGAACGGTACCTACGGAATTTCGGGAAATCCGAATTTCTGGACAGTGACCTGCCTGAATGCGGGCATGAGCGATGCTGAGCTCAAAGCCGCGCTCAGTCTCATCGATTATATGCTGAGTGAAGAAGGCAACGATTTGCTCATTTACGGCAAGGAGGGGATACATTTTGAATACGACGATGAGGGAAATCGTGTGAGTAAGCTCGGAGAGGCGTCGGACGGTTTCAACAAGACGCTCAGTGAAGCGGATGCCTGTGCGGAAATCGCATCTGTGACCAATTGGTCAACCAGCTATTTAAGTCCCTATCAGACAAATGCCGATAAGGTGCTGCGAGTGATGGACGAGGCGAAAAACTACGTCAAATATCCCGATTATCCTTTCGTGCAGACGAAAAATTCCGTGCAGTATGATGAACTCCTGAGCGATTACGCGCAACAGGAAGTATTCAAGATGATATGTTCTTCCGATATCTGGACGGGGATAAAAACCTTTTCAAACGGCTGGAAAATTCCTGTCGTGTGGTCGGACATCGGAACAGTGAGCGCCGCGCTTGAAAGCAGTTTTGCAAGCTTCAAGGCAAGTTATAACAATCAGGGCGGCAGTGTGGTGGAAAGCGATTACAATGCGGCGCTTTCCACGGCAAAAAAGGTGAATTGAGGGAGGCATCGTATGAAAAAATTGATAACTTCGATTTTTGCGGCCGCAGTTTGCGCCTCTGCCTTCTGTATTCCTGTATCGGGCAGCGGCCAGACCGTCAAGGCGGCGGCAGAACAGAGCTATTCGACGGGCGTCAATATTTCAGCGCAAGGCGAGAACGGATTTTATTATGCTTGGGGTACGCCGGAGAATTATGTACTCATGGAGTACGGCGCGCATAACAGCGGCTACGGCTGGCACGGATTGGAGCTTTATTGCAACATTACGGGCAGCAGTCTGCATCCCGGAAATTTCTGGGGTGTCCTCGTGATTTGGGTCGCGGGAGAAAGCGGCACGGTGATGCTTTCCGGCGAAATGCAAAAGGGTTCCACGAACGGCGACGGCGTCAATCTCGGCGTGTTTCATCAACACCGCGACGGGGAACTCGAGACCCTGATGGAGCAATTTTCCGACGGCACGGTGCTTTCTTATCCGCTTAACAGAGAAATTGAAGTGACAAAAGGGGATTCGTTTGTCTTTTGGTGCGATTCGGGAAAGGCGAAGGACAACGATTCCGACAGCGTCGGCTGTCCCTTCACGATTACCTATACCCGCACGGAGGGGGACAGAACGGATGAAGATCTCTCGGTATATCTTCATGCCGGAAGAGCGGGAAATGTAGGCGGATTTCAGCACATCGAACAGGATTTTGCCGCAGAGATTCTCGACGGTACACTGACGGAAAAGACGGTTTTGGAAGAGAGCGGCTGCGCTTCTTCGGCGTCCGCGGCGATATTTGTGGCTGTGCCTATACTTCCGCTGCTTTTGATGAGGAGGAAAAAGAAATGAGGAATATACTGAAAAAAACAGTGCTCTTTCTCTGCACGGGGCTTTGTTTTGTCGCGGCAGGTTGCGGAAGCCGGGAAAGAATCGTTTATTCTCCCGCATTGCCGGAAGCGGCGAAGGACGATTATACACTGTATCTGGATGAGACGTTCAACAGCACAGAGGATCTCTCCGATTGTCAGGGATATCGGAATTGGTATTATTACTGCGGCGACCCGGAAGACGACTCCCTTTCGCTCATGGTATTCAACGATTATTACGGACGCTGGTGCAGCGAGTATCAATCCCTGTATTATTATACGTACATGTGGAGTACCGTATGGCTGCCGGAGGATCAGCAGGGTTATGGTATCGGAATGGGCTTTAAGGCGCCCGCGACGGGGAAGGTGAGCGTTTCTGCTACCGTGCGTCTGCTTGCCGATCCGGATTACAGCAACGGCGACGGCGTCGTATTTACGATTTCCGATAAGCGGGGAGATCCTTATGACGGAAAACTCATTACTCCGGAGGAGGGTGCGCAGGATTTTGTTCTGTCACAGGAAATTTCGGTGGAAATGGGAGACGAAATTCTCTTTATGCTCTTTCCCAATGCCAATAACACGCACGACTTTACGGATGTAGACATTACGGTAAAATACCTGGGAGCGTAATATTCCGCATGATGACGATTTTTGATTTCAACGGCATCGAAGCCGTTTATGCGACGGATGAAGCGTCGGGACATACTTCGTTCGTCATCGTTCCCGAGGGAATGGCGGGCCAGGTTTCGGAAAAGACCATGCTCTGCGGAAATCGCACGGAGTACGGAAAGCGCCCTCCGGAGTCCATGTTTCAGGTCGCTTTTGCGGGAGACAGCCCCAGCAGAGATTTTTCCGCCGGCGTGTCCTATCGAAATTCGGAGACGGCGGGACGCTTACGCGTGAAAGATCGTTTTGTGCGGGAGACGGAGACGGAAAAAGAGATCGTCACCACTCTCTTCGACGCGGTCGGCGGCGTGGAGGCGAAACACTTTCTCCGTCAGAGGAAGGGATTTTCCGCGATCGAATGCTGGAACGAGGTTACCAACGTCGGGGAAAATACCAAGATTCTCGAATATCTTCCGAGCTTTTCCCTCAGCTACATCACTCCCTTTGCGACTGAAAACGACCCCGATAAAATCGTGATGCATCGTTTCCGCAATTATTGGTCGGGCGAGGCGCGGAGGGAGAGTCTGCCCGTTTCCCATTTCGCTATGGAGGATTCGTGGAGCTATTTCGGATATCGTCTGGAACGGTTCGGACAGACGGGGACGATGCCTGCCCGGGGATTTATTCCCTTCGTGGCGTTGGAGGATACCCGATCGGGCGTGGTGTGGGCGGCGACGATGGACGCTCCCGCGTCCTGGCAGATAGAGGCGGGGCACCGCACCTGCGGACTGCACATGTCGGGAGGACTCGCAGATTATAATTTCGGACATTGGAGAAAGGCGCTCGCCCCGGGAGAGAGTTTTTCCACGCGGAGCGCGTTTATCACTTCGGTAAAAGGCAGCCTGCTCGATGCCTGCCGCGCTTTGGCGGAATACGGGTGGTTGCGGGTAAATCCGCCCGAACGGGAAGATGGGCTTCCGATTATTTACAACGAGTATCTGTGTTCCAACGGCAGTCCTACGATGGAAGAAATCAAGAGACAGATGCCCTTTTGTCGGGAAGCGGGGGTAAAATATTTTGTCGTCGATGACGGCTGGTTTACCGATCCGGAAAAGAAAAATCATCGGTTGGGCGACTGGCAGACGGACAGGACGCGCTTTCCGGACGGATTGAAGGGCTTTGCCGATTACGCCCGGCAAAACGGCATGGAAGCGGGCGTTTGGTACGAGTTTGAAAATGTGACGGAAGGGGCGGATATTTCCCGACGTGAAGATTTAATGCACACCCGCGACGGAAAGCTGATACGTCACGAGGACAGAATGTTTCTCGATTTCAGAAAAGAAGAGACGACGGCTTATCTTACGGAACGCGTCATCGGAGAGATAAAGGCGAGCGGGCTGGGTTATCTCAAAATCGATTATAACGAAAATATCGGTTTGGGGGTGGACGGCGCCGAATCGCTGGGGGAGGGGTTGCGCGGACACACCGAAAAAGTAGTAGAGTTTTACCGGAAAATCCGGGAGGAATGCCCCGGGCTCGTCATGGAGGTCTGTTCTTCGGGCGGGATGCGGCACGAGCCCCTCTTCATATCTCTGGGTTCCATGGTTTCTTTTTCCGATCTGCATTTTGTTCCCGAAGCGGCGGTGGTCGCCTGTGACCTGCACTATATCATGCTGCCGCGGCAGATGCAGGTATGGGCGTACATTTCGCCGGATTATTCCGAGGAACGCGCGGTTTATGCTATGGTTCAGGGAATGCTGGGAAGGCTGTGTCTTTCGGGAGACCTTGCGGGATGTCCGGAAAATATTTGGAAAATCGTAAAGAACGGCACGGAATTTTACGAAAGGATAAAATCCGTCATCAAAGACGGAAAGACGATTTCGATAGATACGGAAGGCATCACGTCACTTTGTAATCTGCATTCGGCTTTTTCTCTCACCCGCGTTTCCGGCGACGGACAACTTGCGCTGTTCTATGCGTTCAGGGTGCGCGGAAAGGAGGAGTATATCGAGGGAAGGCTTCCTGCATGCTATCGGCCGATTGCTCAATATGGCAGGGGCAGGGTTTCGGTGAATGCAAATACAGTGACGGTTTTTCCCGTTGAAACGGATACTTTTGCCACGGTGGTATTGTTAGAAAAAACAACTGGGACGGAGGAAAGAAAATGAAAAATCATACAGCAAAAATATGTGCGATATTGGCATTTACGTTGACGCTCGGCGCATGTGGGGGAACGACGGTAAAGAGCGTAGAATACGTCAACCCCTATTCGGAGTTTTATTCCGTGCGCTACGATACCGATTCGGAAGCGGGGCTGACCGTCGATTTTTCGCAAAAGGACGGTTCGCTCGTGCAGAATGTAAAAAAAATAGACGCCTTTGCTCCTACGTGGGATTTTCTGTACGGCGGTTCGGTGAATTATGCCACGCTCGATCAGCTTAAATATTTACAGCAGCTCAAAAGCGAATCCTTGCGCATCGACATGGCATTCGGGGGCGGCGGTATCGGGAACAGCGACGGTGTGAACAGCGGAATTATCGCTTCGGACAATTCCTGGAGAAACGTCAATCAGCTTATTTCGTCGCTGAACGATAACGGTGTGCTTCCCTATCTTTGCATGCTGGGGATTCCGAGATATGCGCAGGCGGACGGCGGCACCAATCTGTCCTATCCGAACATGGAGGTCTATCGTCAGTTCTGTTCGCAGACCGCCGCGTATTTCAAATCCAAGGGTACCCGGGTGATTTATGAAACCTGGAACGAACCCGACCTTAATTCCTATTCGTATTGGATCAGCGGCATGCCTACGTTTATCGATACGAGCATCGCGCAGGCGGTTGCCCTGAAGGAGGGGGACCCCGACGCTTACGTCGTGGAACAGGGGCTTTGTTGGCCGGTTACTTATTGTCGCGACGAGGTGACTTCGCTCGGCGGAACGCTCTGGGATTATTACATGACGGAAACGGAAAAAGCCGGCAACCATATCGATGCTTTTTCGTGGCATTATTATGGGGATTCGTACGGCCGCATTGAAGGATGCGCTACGGAGCGGGAGAATTTTTCCTATTATAAACAGGCGGTGCGCGAGGCGATCAATCGGGATAACGAAAAGTATGATTTGTATACGATGACGCAGCATTGTACGGAGTTTTCCGCGGCGGCGACGGGTTCGGGCGATCTCGTGCAGACAGGGCTTATTCCCAATCTTTATCAGACGATAGGATACGCGATCGATTCCACGGATATTTCGCGTTTTTCGTGGGCGTCCTATATCATGGAATCGTTTGCGTTAATCGATCCGTATTCATGGAAAAAGAGTCCCGTATTCTATGTATTGTGGTCTTACGGCAGACTTCCGCTTTCTCCCGCTTCGGTCATGGCGGCAGATGGAATCGAAGATACTTTTGGTTGGCGGACGGGGGTGGATTCACGGCGCGCAGGAGCAGTGATTTACAATAAGACTCTGAATGAATCGTACAGCGTTTCTTCTTCCTATAAACAGCGGGCGGAGGACAGCCGGAGCGTCAGCGTGCGGCTGAAGGGCGTTCCCTTTGACGCGGAGTCCGTCAAAATCTATCTTATCGATAACGAGCACGTGTCGTATAATGCCGAAACGGATAAACCCTATCTTATCATGGAGCTCGAGGGGGAAAAGGTTAAGGACGGTGACGTTACGATCGATCTGAAAATTCCCGGAAATGCGGCGTGTTATATCGAAATCGATGACGGGGAAGGCGTTTCGGAGCTCGATGAAAGGAGCAATCTGGAAAGTCATATCGTGCGCAAGGATTACTATTATGAAGAACGCAACGACCTCATGCCCTATGCGGATATGTACGAAAACAGTTTTGACGTATCGCTCGGAATGCTCGGACACGACGAGGGAAAGACGGCGATTATGGTCACGCTCGACGACATGAACGAATTCGGTGCGCTCGAATTGGAATATGCTCTCTACGGCGGTTTTGCAAGTTCCGGCGAGAATAAGGCAATCGGCGTGCGCGTGGATTATCATACGGAAAGCGGATACGTGTCCTCGGCCGATTATTATTGGCGCAATTACAGGGACGGTTTTTCGTACGCGGGATGGGGAACGGGCAAGACCGCGGATGCGTCGCGC
Source organism: uncultured Clostridia bacterium (assembly GCA_944375795.1). Taxonomy (GTDB): domain Bacteria; phylum Bacillota; class Clostridia; order Christensenellales; family Borkfalkiaceae; genus Scatosoma. The sequence continues at coordinate 15,603 of CALWAU010000119.1, forward strand.
GCGTTCGGCAGCTCGGAGAGCGGAACTTATACCATTCCCCTGATGCAGAATGCGCCTTCGGGCTGGGACGGCAGGATTCAGCTTACCTATTATATGGCGGATGCGGGAGAAAATACTTCGGCGGTAATCCGCACTTCGGGTGTGCGATAAAAGGTTTACGGAGGCTCCGGAAAGGGGCCTCCGTGCAGAATACGGCGAAAAATCGGAGAGGATTTATGATACAATGGAATGCGGAAAGCCGTGTCGGCTATCTCGACGAAAATTTTTACGAACGGCGGCCGGAGGAAGGGAAACTTTCTGTTCGCACGGAACGCAGCCGCGTCGGAACATACGTCGAGCGATTGGAAATTTTTATAAAAAACGGCGGGGAGAGGAGGAATCTTATTCCCTTTTTCGAATTGAAGCGAAAAGGACGGGCAAATTTTTTCATGATTCCCTGTGTAAATTACGACGGAAACCGTTGGGGCACGGGCAGAGAGCCCAAGGGGACGGACTGCGACGGAAAACCCTGGATTTTTCCTTCCGATCGGGTGGGGCTTCCCGGCTGTTCGATCGCGGAAATTTCCGGGCTTTGCACGGCGCTGTTTGCGGATAACGAGGGAATTTCGGAAAACGCTTCGGCCTCGGTTTTCGGACGGGGGGGAGAAACCGTTCAGCGCATTTATTTTTCGCACATCGAATATCCGTTTGTCTATCTGAGGAAATTCGAGTACGGATCTCCGATTGCGGAAATGCTTGCCTTTGAAAAAGGGGAAGAAAAAAAATTTGTCTGCTATTTGTACGCATACGAAAAGCCGGAAAGTTCCGATGTATTCGGGTACGGTGAATTGTTCGATTTTGTCAACGGCGGAGGATATTATCGGCCGATTCGGCCGAAATATACGGCAGAAGAGACTAAGGAAATGAGTTGGGAATTTTTTCGTTCCCTCACGGAGAAAACCGCTGACGGATATCTGTCGAATATGGGATTTTTGCCGGAGGGCGAACACCGCATGGGCGACGAATCCTGTCAGTTCCTCTACCGTCGTTCGGGAAGATACGAAATCGGCTGGTGCGGGCAGAATATCACGGCGGCGGAAATGTATCTTCGGTTTTATAAAGAAACGGGAGCTCCCGACTTTCTGGAACGGGGGACGGGGATTCTGGATACTTGGGCAAAGCGTAGGTTTCCTTGCGGGTTGCTGGCGGTGAATTTCGATGCGCCGTTTGACGGGAAAGCAAGGCTGGATACATGCAACGAGGGATGGCTTTTGTATAAAATCATCTCCTGCTGTCGGATTCTTAAAAAACTTGATATTTCCGCCGGAAAATATGAAGATATCGCAAGGGGAATCTGCCGCTTTTTTATGAAAAATTATCCTGCGGGAGGTTTTCCGCAAATCGTGTACGGCGACGGAAGTCTTGCTGAGGGAGAAGGATGCGCGGGCGCTATGCTCATGCTCGGATTTCTCGCCGCCGCCGAGTATTTCGGGGACAGCAGGTTTCGGGAACGGGCCGCGGACGCCTTTTCCTTTTACTATGACCGGTATCTTTCTCATTCCGCGGCGGCGGGCGGGGCGCTGGATACCTGTTGCATCGATAAAGAGAGCGCGGGGCCCGTTTTGCGTTCCGCTCTTCGGTTGTACGAAAGTACGGGGGAGGCCGTATATCTTGTCCGGGCGGAAAATATTGCACATTATCTCATGTCGTGGATGTTTTATCACGATGTTCCTTTCGACGAGAGCAGCGATTGCGGGAGGATGTCCCTGCATACGGTGGGGGGAACCGCCGTCTCGGTGGCGCATCATCACCTCGACTGCTGGGGGCTTTACTATGTGCCCGATTTTCTTGAACTCTACGAAAGGACGGGAAAAAAAGCCTATTACAGGCACGCGCGGGCGCTTTGGTCTTTCCCGCTGCAATATATGTCGGACGGAAGCCTGAAGGTGCACGGTATGGTCCGCATGCGGGGAGCGCAAAACGAGGCGGTGATTCAATGCAATTGGCACGGCGAGGACGAATTGAAGGGATGCCTCAACGATTGGCTCGTCGCATGGGTGAAAAGCTTTCAGCTCGATGTGCTTTTTGCCGTAAAAGATGCGGATTTTTTCCGGGAGGAGGAAGAGATATGAAGATTATGGAGATTGCGGGGCGGAAGTTTATTTTTGAGGATTACGGACAGGATGTTCTTTGTAAACTGAACGGAGAAGAAAAAAACGGGGTTTTATGTCTCCGCATTTGCATGGAATTTCCCGAACGGTCGCGGCCGGGGAAGGCAAGTTTGAAATTTTCCATGCCCGCTTTGGGCACGGACGGAATCTGGACGGCCTGCGGCGGACTCAACAGGTGGCTGACACCCGATTGGGGGCCGGTCATTCTTCACGCCCGTTCGGTATCGGAATATCCCGTGCTCTCCGTGGTTTCTTTTGACGATAAAAACGTTTTTACGGCGAGCGCCGCAGATACGCCCTGTACGCTGAGCGTGGGATATCGGGAGGAAAATTCGCTTCTCGTTTTTGAGGCGGTTTGGCCGTCCGAGACGGGGGAGCGGTCGGGAGTTTATCGGACAGAGCTCGTCCTTGATTTCCGTCGTTTGCATTTTGCCGGATGTGTAAGGCATATGGCGGAGCGGTTAGAAAAAAAATACAGTCTGGAACCGGCTCCCGCTTCGGCGTTTGCACCCGTTTTTTCTACCTGGTACTGCTTTCACCAGGAAGTGTATCGTGAAAGATTGCTCGCGGAGTGTCGGGAAGCAAAAAAACTCGGATTGGATACGGTGATTCTGGATGACGGTTGGGAAACAGAAGATAACGGACGAGGATTCGGCTATACGGGGGATTATCGTCCGGCAGCCGCGAAAGTAGGGGATATCCGTTCACTTACCGCCGAGCTTCGGGCAATGGGTTTGAAAGCGATGATTTGGTTTTCTCTGGCTTTTGCAGGGGATTTTTCCGAAAGTACGTCGCGGTATCGGGGAATGGCGCTTTATCATGACGACGTTCAGAACGCCTACGTGGTCGATCCGCGCTTTGCCGAGGTGCGGGCGCATATTGTAGGGTATTGTATGGAAGCCGTGCGCGATTGGGGATTTGACGGGCTGAAGCTGGATTTTATCGACAGTTTTCGTTTGTCGGAAAAAAATGCCGTTCGTGAAGGAACGGATTGTGTTTCACTGCAAGAGGGGACAACGCGCCTGATCGACGAATTGAAAGGGGCTTTGAAATCTGCGGGAAAAGAAGTGCTGATCGAGTTTCGCCAAAAGTATGTGGGGCCCGAAATGCAGCGACTGGGCAATATGCTGCGAGTTGGTGATTGTCCGGGTTCACTGTTGCAAAATCGGGTTTCCTCGATTGATTTGCGGCTGATAGCCGGCGGGCGTGCCGTACACGCCGATCCTTTGGAATGGAATTCCGACGAGAAACCGGAAACAGTTGCGATATATTTCATCAATCTGATTTTTTCCGTATTGCAGTATTCGGCTTTCCCCACCGGCCTGAGCCGCGAACAGCGCGCCGTCAGTATTCGGTATATCCGTTTCATGAAGGCATACGAGGATATCCTTTTACACGGGACGCTTGAGCCGAAGGGCGTATTGTTCAATTATCTTTCCTGTAAAGCCGTAGGGGAAAGGGGCGCGGTGGTGGCACTGTATGCACCTGTGTGCACGGAATTGAAAGAAAATAAAATCATCATTCTCAACGGCAGTACGGAGGACTGTGTGACGGTGGACACCGTGTGTCTTTACGATTATACGGCGGAGGATTGTTTCGGAAATTTTGTTGGAAAAGGAAAGGCAGAAGGCGTCATGAAGATTTGCGTGCCGAGCGGGGGGATTGTTTACCTGGACAAAAGATTGTCCGTATGAGATATAGCGGATAAAAAAGTTCCGTTCCGATAAACAGGCGTTCGCTCATCCAAAAAGCGAATGCCTGCGGCGTCTATAGCGGGAAAGCGTGTCAAAATCGGTCGAAATCGGGAATATAAGCGGCGAAAAAAGCAGATTTTTCAAAAAAGTTCGGAAAAATTTGGCAAAGGGCGTCAAAAGTTATTGACAGTAGTGACAAAGCTTTGTATAATAAAACCGAGGACGGATATTTCGGAATTGATTTTGGCTTGGATCCGGCAAGAGATGCGTCAAACGAAAGAAAAGGAGACGGAAATATGGAACGGATTACCTGGAAGGTCAATCAGTTGATAACGAAGATAAAGGCCGGGGAAGAAGATGCGAAAAAGGAGCTTTTCGATCTCACTTACGACGTGGTGAGGCGGATGGCGTCGGAGTTTTATCCGAACAACCCGTTCGGTGCGGAAGATGCGCTTACGTTCATTTATCGGGATATTTTCCGCAATCTGAAACATTGCAAAGCGAGCGAGGACGGATACGCCTGGATATGCAAGCGGGCAAAAGAGGACCTTTGGGAGCATTACAGAAGGTTTGTGGGCGTGCGGCTGGATTGCATAGAAAGGGATTTTGCCGGCGGAAAAGAAGTTATTGAATATTCGGACGACTTGGACGATTCAGACGATTTGGACGACTCAAACGACCCGGACGATTGGGACGATTCGGATTGAAGTCATTGCGACAGAAACAAAGCCGGAGCGCATTGGTGCGCTCCGGCTTTTATCGATTAACCCGAAAAAAGGCATTTTCATGTTTTATCATTCTATTGCTTTCAGGGATTCGTTCATGTCGATGTTCACGATTTTGTGGCGCAGGAGCAGCGTGACCAGCCCGGTAAAGAGAAGCACGACGACGGGCGCGATCAGCCACATAAACCAGGAAACGCCGCCGATAGAGCCGAAGCCCATGATGCCGAACAGCAGGCGCAGCAACAGGAGAGAAACGGGATAGCCGAGAATGATGCCGATGACCGAATTGATGTAAACTTCCCGATAAATGTACAGCGCAACTTCGTTGTCGTAATATCCGAGCACCATAAGCGTGGCGATTTCCCGGTTTCTTTCGCTGATGTTGATGTTCGTGAGCGTGTAGATGACGACTGCCGTCAACAGTCCCGCAAAGGCTACGACGACCAGCGCTACGCCCAAAATGGCCTCCGAACCGAAATCGTGAAACAGGCACATGTCGAGCAATCCCAGCCCCGCGATGACCAGCGCCGTCGCAAACGCCACCGATACCACCGTCATGACGAAGCGGTTTTTATAGCGCAGCACGTTCCGCGCCGTCGATTTGTATTTGAAGGAAAGGCGGTTCCACAAAAGCGGAATCCTTTCGATGATCACCTTTTTTCCCGAGCGAGGAGGCTTGGGCCGCAGGAGGGTGGCGGGCGCCTCGTTGGCCATTTTCAGCCCGGAAATCGCGGTAGCCGCGAGGGTCGCCGCGACGATGACCGATAGGGTAAGGATATAAAATAAAACGGTGATATGCGGGGAAAGCGGAGGCATGGCAAAACTGTAATCGAAAACGGAATACAGCAGCCGCGCGATGCCCATTCCCACGAAATAGGCGCCGAATCCCCCGATCCCCGTGGATATCAGGGCGAACAGCATGTATTTGGATACGATGCCCGCCGAGGAATAACCGAGCGTTTTCAGACAGGCGATTTGCGAGCGTTCCTCGTCCAGCAGCCGCGTCATCGTGGAGAGCACGACGAGGACGGTCACCAGCAGGAATCCGATCATGAGGATATAGCCGATTCCCGCCACCTTACCCGCATAGGAATTTAAGGATTTGAAGCTGTAATTTTCGTAAAGAGTGATAACCTCCGAGGCGGGCAGGGTTGAGGTTATCGCATTTTTTTGTTCTTCGACAAAGTCCTCGTAACCGGAGGAAAAGGCCCGGAACAGGCCGCGGTCGGCAATCGCCACATAGACGTCGCCCGTGCCGATGAGGGGCGTGTCGGGAAGGGCGGACATTATGTCCCGATAGGTGGGGATCAGATCCTTGGAAATATAGAGGATATTCTCCAATACGTCCATATCCTTTGTTGCCTGCGTATCGTCGGGGACGGCGGCGCCCTCGTTGTTGTAGCTGGGCTCTCCGTCCCTGGCGAAAGTGAGGGGGCTTTGGACGACGCCGCTCACGGTGACGGTCACGGGTTCGAGCAAATCGAGCATCGCCCGCGTGCTCTCGTCCAGTTCCGTGCCGTTCTGTTCGCTCAGTTTCAGAAGGATTTCTTTGAAATCGAGTTCGATGGCATCGCCGACGGAATAGCCCTCGATGACGTTGTCCGCCCGTTCGGCGTAAATCTGCGTTTCGGACGAGGGGGCGGACCCCGCCACGAGTTCGGGGACGTTGACCGTCCAGTTGTCGAAATCGAGAAAATACAGCCGCACCGAACGTTTGCTTCCGTCGTCGCCCACCTGCAGATCGACGGACATTCCCGTATCGACGGAGGCGCCGGGAAAGAGGGCTTCGACGCTTTCGATTTCCTCCTCCGAAAAGCCGTCCGCCGACGTGCTTTTGACGATGAAATCGCTCACGTTGCGGTCCTCGTAATAATCGGACAGGGAATAATCGATTTTGTCGGTGACGGAGCCGATCCCCGAAATGAAACCGACCGAAACCAGCACCATGAAGATGAGGGACAACAGGCGGGTGAGATGCCTTCTGAACATCCGCGCCAGGGTTTTCAGGTACGTTTTCATTACCATTCAATCTCCTCGATGGGTACGGGATGTTCGTTTTTCTCTATCCGCTCGATTTCGCCGCTCTTGATGTAAATGACTTTGTCCGCCATGTCTTTCAGCGCGGAATTGTGCGTGACGACGACGACCAACCGGTTCCGCTTTTTGGATACGTCGTATAAAAGTTTCAGGATCTTTTTGCCCGTATTGTAGTCGAGGGCGCCCGTCGGTTCGTCGCAGAGGAGCAGTTTGGGATTTTTTGCGATGGCTCTGCCGATGGATACCCGCTGCTGCTCGCCGCCGGAGAGCTGCGCGGGGAAATTGTTCAGCCTGTCGCCGAGCCCCACCTCGCGGAGCACTTCCTCGGGGGAGAGGTGGTTTTTGCATATCTCGACGGCGATTTCCACGTTTTCCAGCGCGGTGAGGTTGGGCATGAGGTTATAGAACTGAAATACGAAACCCACGTCGTTGCGCCGGTATTCGGTAAGCCCGCGCTTGTTCAGCTTCGTGATGTTTTTTCCGTCGACGACGATTTCTCCCTCCGTGGCGCTGTCCATGCCCCCTAAAAGATTGAGGAGGGTGGTTTTCCCCGCCCCGGAGCTGCCCAATATGACGACAAATTCCCCGTCGTCGAGTTCAAAAGAGATGTGTTTGAGCGCATCCACGCAGATTGTGCCCGTCTGATACCGTTTGCTTACGTCGGACAAAGACAAGTAACTCATAGGCCCGTTCTCCTTTCTTTTTCGGTGTCGTTCGTCCCGTTGTTTAACACTATATTTATTGTACCCTGATATTGTCGCGGACTTGAAAAAATCCCATGAAAGTATGGTGAAATTATTTTATGTCGCCGTCGGGAAGCAAATCTGCGGCGGCTTGCGGCGGGATTTTTCCCGCCGCTTTCCGGTATTGCCGGGGGGAAACGCCACGGGTGCGCCTGAAAATTTTGGAGAAGTAGTTATAGTCGGGAATGCCGCATTCCGCGGCGATTTTTCCGACAGGGAGCGAAGTGCCCGCTAGCAGGCGGCACGCTTTGTCCAATCGGCGTTCCCGGATGTATTCCGCGGGCGTCGTCCGGAAATATTCGCGGAACAGGGCGTAAATTTCGCTGTGCGAAAGCCGGAAACGGGAACAGAGCTGCTGCACGGACAGATTTCCGCTCAGATTGTCGTCGATATATCCGCCGATGCGCAAATCGATTCTGCGTTCCGCCGAACGGACGAGTTCTTTCAAGTATTCGTAGCCCGTGCAGGCGTCGAGAATGCGCATGGCCGCGTCGATTTTGCCGATGTCCGCGTCCGGAAGGGCACAAAAGCATTCGGCCAGCCGCTCGCGGTATTTCGTCGGCAGCCGATGCGCGATTGCCGAAAAATCCGTCTTTCCCGGCGGTTTGATTTGCCCGATGACGATGTAGCCGATAATTTTTTTCTCGCAGACGATGGGGGAGATACATTCGAGCAGACCCGCATGACAGGTATAGACATATTGCCTGTGCGTCCGCCGGCATTCGGCGAAGGCCCGTTTGTCGCACTGCCTGCACCGGCCGTCCATCTCTTTATCCCCGCGGAGCAGCGCGCAGAAGGCGGACAGCTTTTCGGGGTAATAGCAAAGCTCATTTTCCCCGCTGTCGTAAATGCAGATTTTGATGCCCGTCAGGTAATAGAAATCGTGCAGAAGTTCCTGCATCTTTTGAAGATTGTAAGTTTCCATAATCGTATTTTCACATACAAAATTACCATATTTATAGAGAAATTATACTATATTTCCGACGGAAAATCAAGTAAAATAGAGCCGGGAGGAAGGAAGAGTGAATTATCTTTGCATAGATGTGGGTACGACGGGCTGCAAATGCCAGATGTTTTCCGGACGGGGGGAGATCCTCGGATATTTTTTCGAGGAATACGAATTCCGGCGCACAGGGTCGGAAATTTATGTGGACGCGGACGCGATACGGGAAAAGGTGCGGGCCATGATCGCCCGCGCGGCGGCGGGCAGGAAAATTTCTTCCGTCTGCATCTCTTCGCTGGGGGAATCCTTCGTATTGCTGGACAAAGAGGATAATATCCTCTTTTATCCCATGCTGTACACCGATCCGCGCGGAGAGGAAGAAGCGGCGGAAATTGCCGCACGGACGGGGGCGGAGCGCGCGTTTGCCGTCACGGGGGTGTTTCCGCACAGCATGTATTCCCTCTCCAAACTCCTTTGGATAAAGAAACATCGGCCGGAGCTGTTTGCACGGGCGGACAAGGTGATGCTCATCGGCGATTACCTGGGGTATCTGCTGACGGGAAAGCGGGCGATCGATTATGCGCTTGCGGCCAGGACGGGGGCTTTCGACGTGGAAAAGCTGGTCTTTTCGGAGGAACTGCTCGCCCCGTTCGGCATTTCTTCCTCATTGTTTTCTGCGCCCATGCGCGCGGGGAGCATCGTGGGCGGTATTGGCGGAGAATTTGCAAAGGGGCTCGGGCTGGACGGGGCCGTTCTCGTGCTCGGCTCGCACGACCAGGTATGCGCCGCGCTGGGCGCGGGAGCACTGAAAGCGGGCGACGCTGCCGACGGCATGGGCACGGTGGAATGTATCACCGTCCTTTTTGACCGGAGGACGGAAAACGCGGAAATGGGCAGACAGGGATATCCATGCGTTCCGTACGCCGAGGAAGGAATGTACTGCACGTACATTCTGAATTATTCCTGCGGATCGACGGTGAATTGGTTCCGAAAAAAGCTGCTGCACGGCTATCGGGGAGAGGAAGCGGATTTCTTCTCGTATATCGAAAAGGGAATGCCGGAAGGGCCGACGGGAATATTGCTGCTTCCCTATTTCGGCGGCGCGGGAACGCCCTATCAGGATTTGAACGCAAAGGGCGCCGTCGTCAATCTGACGACGGAAACGAGCGACGCCATGGTGTACAAGGCAATCATGGAAGGGACCGCGATGGAAATGCGTCTGAACGCGGAGACGGCAGGCAGGTATGGGATTACGGTGAAAAATGTGGTGGCGACGGGCGGGGGCGCCAATTCGGACGCTTGGTTGCAAATCAAGGCGGATATACAGGATATTCCCGTGCGGGCGCTGCGTTCCAGCGAAGGCGGGCTCTGCGGTTGCGCGATGCTTTCCGCCGTCGCTTTGGGCGGGGCGGATAACCTCGAAGAGGCGAGGGAGATCTTCGTCCGTTACCGGAAAGAATTTTTGCCCGATCCGGCGGCGGGAAAGGCCTATCGGGCACAGTACGGAAAATATAAAAAATTATATCATTGTATAAAGGAGATGTTCTGATATGAAATTTGCACTGTTTTTCGGAAATCGGGGCTTCATGCCGGCGGAGCTCATCGCGGGCGCGCGGCAGGACATGATGAAGGCGGTTGCCGACGCGGGTTACGAATATCTCGTCATGGACGAGAAAGCCACCCGCTACGGCGCCGTGGAGACCCGCGGCGAGGGCGCGGTGTATCACGATTGGCTCAAATCCCACGAGGGGGAATACGACGGCGTGATTTTATGCATGCCCATTTTCATCGACGAAAACGGCGCCGTGGCGGCTCTCCGCGATGCGGGTGTGCCCGTTCTCATGCAGGCGTATCCCGACGAAATCGGGAAGATGGATTTCAAGCACCGCCGGGATGCCTATTGCGGGAAGTTTTCCGTAACGGACGTGTTTTATCAGTATAAACTGCCCTTTACGGTCATGAAACCGCACGTCGTGCATCCGCTTTCGGCGGCGTTCCGGAAAAACCTGGACGATTTTGCCGCCGTCTGTCGGGTGGTGAACGGCATGCGCCGGTTCAATCTCGGTTGCATCGGGGCGCGCACGACGGCGTTCAAGACGGTGCGCTTCGACGAGGTGACGCTGCAGAGGTACGGCATCAACGTCGAAAGCTTCGATTTGTCCGAACTGATTTTCAAGGTACAGTCCAAAAAAGCGGGGGATGCGGCGGTGGAGGCGAAGCTCGCGAGGCTGGAAAAATACGCGGACTTCTCCCGCGTGCCCGAGGAAAACAAACGCACGTTGGCAAAAATTTCCGTCGTGCTGGACGAATATATCGAGGAGTATCGGCTGGACGCCCTGACGCTGCGCTGCTGGAACGAGATGGAAACCATTCTGCGCGTCTGCCCCTGCGTGCTCATTTCCGAACTCAACGACAGAGGTATCGTCTGCTCGTGTGAAATCGACCTGACCAGCGCCATCACTATGCGCGCGATGGCGCTCGCTTCGGGAAAGCCGACCGCATGTTTGGATTGGAACAACAATTACGGGGAAGACGAGAACAAAGTCATTCTCTTCCATTGCGGGCCCGTGGCGCAGAGTCTGATGGCAGGCAGAGGCACCGTCACCGAGCATAAGATGTTTGCCAAGGGGGATCCCGGCAGCGGCTGGGGCACCAACGAGGGGCGGCTCGCGGCTTTCGACATGACCTTTTCCAACGGCTTTACTGAGGACGGCAAATTTAAGGTGTATGTCGAGGAGGCGAAATTTACGGGCGAACCCATCGAGGAGGGCTTTTTCGGCTGCGGCGGCGTCGCGGAGATTCCCGATTTGCAGAACAAGCTTTTGCGGCTTGCCCGCGGCGGTTTCAAGCACCACACGACCGTGGGTGTCGGACATATGAAATCCGTCCTCGAAGAAGCGTTCGGGACATACCTGGGTTACGAAGTGATCGATATCGGGAGGTAAAAGCATGCTGGCGGGATTAAAGGAAGTTCTGGCGGAAGGAAAGGCGCGGGGGATTGCGATCGGAAGCTTTAATACCCCTAATCTCGAATGTCTGCTCGCGGTGCTGGACGCGGCGGAAACGCTCGGTGTGCCCGTGATCGTCGCGCACGCGCAATGTCACGAAAATGTCGCGCCCCTCGACAAAATCGGGCCGGTGATGACGGCGCTCGCGACGCGGAGCAAGGTAAAAACCTGCGTCCACCTCGACCACGGCGAAGATTTCGGCTATTGTCGGCGGGCCATAGAGCTCGGCTTTACTTCGGTGATGATCGATTATTCGACCAGACCGTATGCGGAAAACGTCGCGGGGACGCGCGAGGTGGCGGAATACGCGCACGCCTGCGGGGTGGACGTGGAAGCGGAGCTCGGCGCTCTGCCGCAAAGGGAGGGCGGCGGAGAAAGCGCGCTGCGCCCGGAGGAATTGTATACGCGGCCGGAGCTTGTGCCCGCCTTTCTGGACGAGACGAAAATCGACGCCCTGGCAATTGCTTTCGGGACGGCGCACGGCATTTACAAGACCAGGCCCGTGTTGAATACGGAGATCATTTCGGAGGTGAGAAAGCGCACGAACGTCCCCCTCGTCATGCACGGCGGCAGCGGCATTTCCCATGAGGAATACAGGGAGGTGATCAGGCGGGGAATCGGGAAAATCAATTATTATTCCTATATGTCGTACGCCGGATATGCCGCGGCAAAAGAAACCGCAGAGAGGACGCCGGCCGATTTCTTCCATAACCTGGCATTGAACGCGCAGAACGCCATGCGCGAGGACGCGCTGAAAACACTGAAAGTCTTTTCGGGGGTATAAAATGGACGGCAGAATTTCCGATTTTCAGCAGGTTGCAAGTCTGCGCCGCTATACGCTGACGGAGGGGAGGGGAAAGGGACTGGACGTCATCGACTGCGACAACGGCAGGATGCGTTTTCTTCTCAACGTATCCAAGGCGCTCGACGTCATGCAGCTCTATCACGGCGGGCGCAACCTCTCTTTTCTCTCCAAAAATGCGTTTATGGCGAGGGAAATCCCTTTTTCGGGGCGGTTCGAGGGCGGTATGCTCTATACCTGCGGCCTGGACAGCGCGGGGGCGCGTGAGGGCTTTGAAACGCACGGCAGCCTGCACAATATCCCCGCCGAAATCGTCCGCGCGTCCTGCGGGGAAGAAGGCATAGAAGTGGAGGGAATCGTCCGCGATACGGCGCTGTTCGGAAAATCCCTTCTTTTGCGCCGCAGAATTTTTACGGGTATCGGCGAGGATCGCGTAACGGTGGAGGATACCCTCGTCAACGAGGGGTATCGGGCGGAAAATTATTGCCTGCTCTATCACGTCAATCTCGGTTATCCGATGCTCGACGAAGGGGCGAGGCTGGTCGCCGACGTGCGGAGCGTCCGGCCACGCACGGCCTGGGCGGAGAAAAATGTCGATACCATGTATGAGATGAACGCGCCGGAACCGGGTCGGGAGGAAACCTGCTATTTCCTGGAATTGAAAGAACCCGAAGTCTCTCTCGTCAACGAAAGGCTCAAAAAGCGTTTTGTCCTTTCCTGGTCGAAGGAAACGTTGCCCCGTTTCGTGGAATGGAAGAGCATGGCGAGCGGAGACTATGCGCTCGGACTGGAACCCAGTACGACCGAGTTGGACGGAGGGTTTCGCCTTTCGTCCCTCGAAAGCGGAGAAAGCCGCAAATTTTTTGTTTCGTTTTCGGTCGCAGAAATCTGACGGCGGAAAAAATTTTGGACATCGCGCCCCGCGGATTTTCGCGGGGCGTTTTTGCATGCGGGCAAAAAAAAGCGGTTATCATTACCAAAACGCATGGATATGTATAAAAGAAAAGTATTTGCCAAGACAGGAAATGTGTGTTATAATATAAACGGAAAGAATAAACGAAGGCCGCGCCGGGAGGGCGCGAAAAGGAGTGAGAAGATGAAGGAAATACGGCAGGAGCGCCTGACGGGCGAGCGGGCGCTGTTTCAGGGAAAAAATCTCGCGATTTACGATACCGTCTTTGCGGACGGGGAATCCCCGCTGAAAGAGAGCGAAAACATCGGGCTTTACGAAACCCTGTTCAAGTGGAAATATCCCCTTTGGTACGGGAAGCATATCCGGCTGGAAAACTGTACGTTTGCCGATACGGCGCGGGCGGGCGTCTGGTACACCGACGACATCGCCATGAAAAACTGCGTGATCGACGCCCCCAAAACCTTCCGCCGCTGCGACGGGATCGTCCTGGAGGACGTGACTCTGCCCAACGCGCAGGAGACGCTGTGGAGCTGCAAAAACGTGCGCCTTTCCCGCGTGCGCGCGAAAGGGGACTACTTTGCGATGAACGCCGAGGACATGGAGCTGGACGATTTTACCCTGACGGGCAATTACGGCTTCGACGGCGCGAAGAATATCGTCATCAGGGGCGCGCGCATGCTGACCAAAGACGCGTTCTGGAACAGCGAGAACGTGACGGTGTACGATTCCTTTCTCTCGGGCGAATATCTCGGGTGGAACGCCAAAAATCTGACGTTCGTCAATTGCACGATAGAGAGCCTGCAGGGCCTGTGCTATGTCGAAAATCTCGTCATGAAGAACTGCAAGCTCGTCGATACGACGCTCGCGTTTGAGTATTCTTCCGTCCGGGCGGAGCTGGTCGGGCGGGTGGACAGCGTAAAAAACCCCTCTTCGGGGCGCATCTGCGCGGACGATTTCGGGGAAATCATTTTGGAAGCGGACAAGGTGGATCCCGCCGCGACGGATATCGTCCGCCGCGGGGACGCGAGGGAAGCCCTTTCCGCTTCGGGCGGAGGGTCATCGCTGCGAGGAAAGGCCTGCCGGGCCGAATTATGACGGCGCGGGCATAAAGAAGGCAATGAAACCACGGAGGTTGAAAATATGATTTACAGGGATTTTCAGGGACTCAAACTGTCCGCGCTCGGCTTCGGGACGATGCGGCTGCCCGTTCTGGGCGGGGAATACTCGAAGATAGACGAGAAAGCGGCGGCGGAGATGTTCGATTACGCCATCCGCAGCGGCGTCAATTATTTCGACACCGCCTGGGGATATCACGACGGCGAATCGGAAAACGCGGTGGGGAAGATCCTTTCCGCCTATCCGCGCGAAAGTTTTTATCTGGCGACCAAATTTCCCGGTTACGACTTGGCCAACATCGACAAGGTGGAGGAAATTTTTGAGGCGCAGCTAAAAAAATGCCGCACGGATCATTTCGATTTTTATCTCTTCCACAACGTCTGCGAGATGAACATCGACGCCTATCTTGACGAGAGCCACGGGATCTTCGCCTATCTGAAAAAGCAGAAGGAAAACGGCCGTATCCGCCACCTCGGATTTTCCGGGCACGGCAGCTATGCCGTCATCGAGCGGTTCCTCGAAAAATATGGCAAGGATATGGAGTTTTGCCAATTGCAGATAAACTACGTCGATTGGGAGTTCCAGAATGCCAAAGAGAAAGTGGAGCTCTTGAAAAAATACGGTATCCCCGTCTGGGTCATGGAGCCTCTCCGCGGCGGCAAGCTGGCGGCGCTTTCGGCGGAAAACGAAGCGCTGCTCAAATCGATGCGCCCCGATGAACGCATACCTGCCTGGGCGTTTCGTTTCCTTTTGGGGATTCCCGAAGTCAAAGTAATCCTTTCGGGGATGTCCGATCCGGAACAGGTAAAGGATAATATACATACTTTCGAGGAAGAAAAGCCGCTGACGGAAGCGGAGAGAAAGGCCCTTCTGGAAATGGCGGAGGGAATGTATAAAAAATCCGCTCTGCCTTGCACGGCTTGCCGCTATTGTACCGGCCACTGCCCCAGGCATCTGGACATTCCCGAGCTCATCAAGCTGTACAACGAGCATCGTTTTACGGGCGGCGGCTTCATCGCGCCCATGGCGCTCAGCGCGCTCCCGCAGGACAAATGGCCGAGCGCCTGCATCGGCTGCCGCAGCTGCGAAAAGGTCTGTCCGCAGCAGATCAAGATTTCGGAAATGATGAAGGATTTCACCCAAAGGCTGCGCGGATAAACGCGGATAAAGCGGACGCGGCAGGGCGGTCAAAAAGAAAACGAAAATCGGATAACATATCGGAAAAGGAGATAAAAAATGATAGAATCGGTACTTGCAAGACACAATGTAAAATTCGGCGTGCGGATCACGGTGAAGGCGCTGATTTCCGCGGGCATCATCGCGCTGGCGGTCGTCCTTCCCCAACTGGTGCACCTCGCCGCGGGGGCGGAAGGGGGAGTTCGC